>DATBBM010000143.1:0-20813 GCA_036270955.1 Casimicrobiaceae bacterium
TCGCCTTTGCGGCCGTGACCAAGACCGCTGCGACATTCGCGCATCGTGCCGCGCGCACGATAAGGGAGCCCGTTGTCGTCCTGCTCGCGGCCGGCAGCGTGCCCGCGGCGATCGCGACGCTGGTTGTCCTGGCGAACATCAACGCCACGCCGCAAGGACTGGCGCGCGTGATCCGCTTGTCGGTCGCCGTTGCAGTGCTCGTCAGCGTTGTGTTGTTGTTGCTTCGAGGGACTATCCGGCGCTGGGCACTCCATTCCGCGGCGCTCGATCGGGTGCGCCGACACCGCCCGGCGGCGACGGTCGTCGCAGGGGCACTGATCGGTGCCGCCGTGGCACTCACATCGCTTGGCGCGGGAGCGATAGGCGCCGCGATCCTCTCATTGCTCTATCCCGAGTTTGAGCCCGCCGAGATTGCCGGCAGCGACATCGCGCACGCCGTTCCGCTGACGGCCATCGCAGCGGCGGGCCATGCCTGGCTCGGCACCATCGACGCCGGCTTGCTGCTCGCGCTGGTCACGGGCGGGCTCCCGGGCATCGTCGCCGGCAGCGTGGCGACGCGCAGCGTACCAACGCACGTCCTGCGCATGCTGCTGATCGGTGCGCTGGGGATCGCTGGGATCAAGCTCCTGGTCTGACGCTGCGGCGCGCACGAAACGGCGCGCGCTACAATGGTCGCACGCCCGGATTCGGGCCCCTTGTGCCCGATGCAGCTACCTCTTTTCCAGTTATCGCCTGCCGAGCAGCAGGCATGGTTGCGCGAGCGCTTCGAGCGGCCGGCGCCGCAGTCGGCAATCAATCTTTCCGACGGGTTTCGTCTGCCGGGCCGCGAGGGCGTGACCACGCCTGCGGCCGTACTGGTCCCGCTGGTCAATCGCCCCGACGGCCTGACGGTGCTGTTTACCGAGCGCAGCGCCGACTTGCCCGATCATCCGGGACAGATAAGCTTTCCCGGCGGACGCATCGAGCCCGAGGATGCCGACGCCGTCGCTGCCGCGCTGCGAGAGGCCGAGGAAGAGATCGCCTTGCCGCGCAATCGCGTGCAAGCACTCGGTCGCCTCGCCGATTACGAGACCGTGACCGGGTATCGGGTGACGCCCATCGTCGGCTGGATCGAGCCGCCGATCGCGCTGAAGCCCGATCCGGTCGAGGTCGCCGCCGTCTTCGAGGTGCCGCTGGCGTTTCTCCTCGACCCCGGCAATCAGAAACGCCATTTCCGCATGCTGGGAGAGCTGCGCCGCGATTACCACGCGATTCCGTACGGCGAGCGCTACATCTGGGGCGCGACCGCGGCGATGCTGCTGATCCTCGATCGCACGCTGCGGGCGGAGTAGCGAACGCGTCGCCCAGATTTGACGCGATGAGCGTTTTCCCCGACGATTGACCGTGACGCCGCGCATCGACTTTCGCGCGCAACGATCCGCATGCCCCCTCAGCAAGAACGCCACTTCGCCAGCCTCAGTCCGCATGGCTTCCATCGCGTCGCCTACAGGCAATGGGGCGATCCCGACAATCCTCGGGTCGTCGTCTGCGTTCACGGGCTGACGCGAAACGGTCGCGACTTCGATGCTCTGGCCGCGGCGATCGGCGATCGTTTCCGGGTCCTTTGTCCCGACATGCCGGGTCGCGGCGACAGCGAATGGCTGGCTGATCCGAACGACTACAATTTTCCCACGTATCTGACCACGCTGACGGCGCTGCTGGCGCACGCCGCCGTGGAGCGCTGCGCATGGGTCGGCACCTCGATGGGCGGACTGCTGGGGATGTTGCTGGCCGCGCAACGAAATACGCCTGTTGTGAGACTTGTCGTCAACGATGTCGGACCGGTGATCGAGTCGCCGGCGCTGGCGCGGATCGCCTCGTACGTCGGCGCGGACCCGCAGTTCGAGTCCTTCGCCGCGCTCGAGGCGCATATCCGCGAGGTGTCCGCGCCGTTCGGCGCCCTGTCCGATTCGCAATGGCGATCGCTGGCGCAGACGACGGCGCGGCAAATGCCGAACGGCAGCTGGCGGCTCAAATACGATCCCGGCATCGCCGTGCCGTTCCGTGTCCAGGCGACGCAAAAGGGGGACCTCTGGCCGACATGGGACGCGATCTCGTGCCCGACACTGGTTCTGCGCGGCGCGGAATCGGACCTGCTTGCGGCGGAGACCGCCGCTGCGATGCGCGTGCGCGGCCCCAAGCCCCGGCTGATCGAATTCGCAGGTATCGGACACGCCCCCATGCTGCTCGACCCCGAGCAAATCGCACCGGTCGCGGCCTTTCTCGACGCGATGTAGGCCTTTGCCGCGATCCCCCCGTCGCATCGTCTACAATCGACCGGTAACCATTCACCGCCTACGCTCTTGAGCCTCGCACTCAGCCTCCCGCCGATCGCCGAACGGCCCGCGCACCCGCCGGAAACGCGGCCGGCGCAAGTCCAGGCGTGGATCGACGAAACGATGAAGCGGGAATCGATCGAAGCCGCCGGCGTGATCGGCGACGCGCTGGCCGCCACCAACCGGGTCGCGATCTCGGACTCGCGCCGACTGGAGCTGGCCGAGAAGTTCTACACGGCCGCCGTCACGCTCTGGCCGATACTCGAGCGCAATTTCGCGCGCGCCGCGCATCCGTTGACCGGCAATGCGCTAGAAGCCGCCAAGGTCGCGCTGACACTGTCAGCCGAGCTCGCCACCGCGTACAAGCGGCTGCTCGCGCACGAGGCCGACAAGCGCAGTTTCCTCGGCGGCAATCGTTTGCTGGTCGCGCTGATCCATCGCTGCCTGCAGTGCACGACCCGCGTGCTGACCAACAGCTATATGTCGTACGCGCCGGTGCCGGCGAGAACCTGGCACGATGCCCATGCGATTTATGTCCATGCCCGTTCGCGGGGCCTGCATCAGACGCCGATCTCCAGCGACAACGCCGAAGCCACGCCGGAACGTATCTACGTGCAGGCCTTGCTGCTGGCGCTGGCCAATCCTTATGGCTTCCTGCCGACGCAACTCAGCCACGTGATCCAGTACCTGCAGGAGCACGCACATTGGGCAAAGCTGACCGATCAGGCGCCGGTGCACCGCCTGGCGAAAGCGGTGGCCATTGTGCCTATCGGTCATGATTTCCCGCCCTTCTCTTCGAACAAGGGCGGCAACCTCGAGGGCAACAAGCTGTTTCTGCTGACTTTCGACCTGGCCTTCCAACTGCAGGAGCAGCTGCGCACGCTGGATACAGGCGGCAAGGCGCCGGCGGGATTTCCCGCCGATACCGCGGCGGTCGCGCAATACATGACCTTGCTGCGTCGCCTGCTGCGGCAGTGGGCGATACCGCCCGCGCGGCAATTCAACCGGCTGCCGTCGCGCGCCCGGGTCGTCATGTGCGCAGGCTTGAACGCCGTCTGGCAATACAGCCCCGGCGCGCATCTGGATATCTTCCATCCGCCGCCGGGCCTTCCGACCATGACTGCGTGCCAGGTCATCAATCACACGCCCGCCGGCTACGCATTGCGTCAGATCGACTCGGTGCACGCGCCGTTGCGCGTCGGCGACCTGATCGCGCTGCGTGTGGAGGGCCGCGCGGCACTGCAGGCGGCGATGGTGCGCTGGTTCCGCAACACGATGCGCGGTACCGGCCTCGAATTCGGCTGTGAGCTCTTGACCGACAGTCCCGAGGCCGCCGCGGGCCGCGGCGAAGGCTCGGACGGCTCGCCGTTGCTGCCGATGGTGCTGCTGCCGGACAGCGGTCAGGACGAGTCGCCGCCGATGGCGCTGGTCCCGGCCGGAGTGTTCCAGCTCGAACAGGCGATATCGCTGCACCGCGACAAGTCGGTCGGAACCGCAGTGCTGACCAAGCTGGTCGATCAAGGGCCCGGTTTCGAGCTATTCGAATATGTCGCCGTCGCCTGACGGCAGCGCGCACTGGCGGCGCGCTGCAGCCGCGTCCCTTCTCGCGCTAGCCCTGCTGGAATTGCTCTGGGAGCTGTGGCTCGCCCCGCTCAAGCCGGGTGGATCGTGGCTCGTGCTCAAGGCGGTGCCGCTGCTCGCCTTGACGCCGGGCGTCGCGCAGGGCCGCGTGCGCGCGCGCCAATGGACGCTGCTATTGCTGCCGTGGTATGTCGCGGAGGGCGTCGTGCGTGCGTTCAGCGAAAGCGGTCGGCAGGCATTGTGCGCCGGCGGGGCGGCGGCGCTGGCAGTCGCTGCGCTGGCAGCGGGCCTCGGCTGGTTCCGTGCTCAGGGCCGCGCGTCGCGCCCTACGGTGTGACCACGAAGTCAGTGCGAGCCGCGCTCGCCGTGCGTGGTGAGCCCTCTCGGTAACGGGAACATTACCGATTCGACGGCACCGTCGAGTTCGCGAACTTTGCCCGCGCCGAGCTCGCGCAGCCGATCGATTACCTGCTGCACCAGCACTTCCGGCGCAGACGCACCGGCGGTGACACCGATGCGCCGCTTGCCCTTAACCCACTCGGGCTGCAGCTCTTCCGCGCGATCGATCATGTAGGCTGGAATACCGCGATGCGCGGCGACCTCGCGCAATCGGTTGGAATTCGAGCTGTTCGGGCTGCCGACGACGATGACCACGTCGCACTGCGGAGCAAGAAACTTGACCGCGTCCTGGCGGTTTTGCGTCGCATAGCAGATGTCGTCCTTCCTCGGGCCGATGATCGCGGGAAACCGGCGCTTGAGCGCCGCGACGATTGCGGCAGCGTCGTCGACCGACAGCGTCGTCTGCGTCACGTAGGCAAGCCGCGAGGGGTCGCGGACGACGAGACGATCGACGTCGGCGACCGAATCGACCAGATGGATGCCGCCGTCGGCCTGGCCCATCGTGCCCTCGACCTCGGGGTGGCCCGCGTGACCGATCATCACGATTTCGCGCCCATTGGCGTGCATCTTGGCGACTTCGACGTGCACCTTGGTCACCAACGGACAAGTCGCGTCGAAAACGGTCAAGCCGCGCGCCTCGGCCTCTTTGCGCACCGCGCGCGAAACCCCGTGAGCGCTGAATACGACCGTGCTTCCCTTCGGAACGTCGGCGAGCTCGTCGACGAATATCGCGCCCTTCGCCCTGAGATCGTCGACGACGAACTTGTTGTGCACGACCTCGTGCCGCACGTAAATCGGCGCCCCGAACCGGGCGAGCGCCTGCTCGACGATCGCGATTGCCCGATCGACCCCGGCGCAAAATCCGCGCGGATTGGCGAGGATGACTTCGTTCATCGGTTCGGCGTCATTGCCGCACGATCGGCATGATGCGGGCGAAAGCTGTCCAGGATCAACAGCGCGACGCCGACAGTGAGCGCGCTGTCGGCCACGTTGAACGCGGGAAACGGGTCGAACCGCGCCGCGAATCCCCCTCCGAATGGCAGGTAATCGTGCACGAGCAGAAAATCGACGACCTTGCCCAGAGTCAGCCGATCCCAGAGATTGCCAAGCGCCCCGCCCAGAATCAGGCTCAACGCCAGGCTGTAGACGCGGTCGCCGCCGCGCCGCAACAGCCAGACCATCAAAACCGACGCGGCGACCGCAAAGGCGGTGAACAGGTAACGCTGCCATCCCGACGCATCGGCGAGGAAGCTGAACGCGGCGCCCGAGTTGTACGCAAGCACGATGCTGAAGTTGGCGGTCAGCGCGCGCTGCTCGCCGACGCGCAGCGCCGATTCGACCAGTGACTTGGTGAACTGGTCGGCGGCGATCACCGCCGCGCTGACCAGCAGCCATGTCCACCAGCGACCTGCGCCTGTCCTGGCGTCATGCGCGGCGGTCTGTGCCGGGCTCATGCGAACCGGCGCGGCTCGCCGCTCCCGTGGAGATTGGCCACGCATCGCCCGCACAAGGTCGGATGGGACTTGTCGGCGCCGACATCGGCGCGGTAATGCCAGCAGCGCTCGCACTTGGCGCGGGCGCTGGGCGTCACCTGGATGTCGAGCGCGTCGCCGCGGCTCACGGTGGCCGACGACGTGATCATGACGAAGCGGAGGTCGTCGCCGATCGAGGACAGCGCCTCGTAAACCGGCGTCGGCGCGGTGATTGCGATCTCCGCCTGCAGCGACGAGCCGATCTCGCCCCGCTCGCGCGACGACTCGAGCCGTTTCAGCACCACGTCCCGGACGGCCATGATCGCCGTCCAGCGCTTGGAGAATGCGGGGCTGTCGCTGCGCACAATCCGATGCTCGGCGCCCCAGGTCGTCGCGAAGATCGTCGGATCTTCCGGATGCACGATCCGCCAGGCTTCCTCCGCCGTGAAAGACAGAATCGGCGCCATCAGCTTGATCAATTCGTCGCGAATAATGGTGAGCACCGTTTGCGCCGACCGCCGTCCCACTGAATCGGCCGCCGTCGTGTAGAGGCGATCCTTCAGGATGTCGAGATAGCGGCCACCCAGCTCTTCCGAACAATACAGCTGCAGCGCCTGCACGACCAGGTGGAATTCGTACATCGCGTATTTCTGCCGCATGTCGTCGAAATAGCCGGCGGCGACATCGAGCGCGTAGCGGTCCAGCTCGAACAGCTCGTCCGCCGGCACTGCGTCGCGCGCCGGATCGAAGTCCGAGGTATTGGCTAGCAGAAAGCGAAGGGTATTGCGGATGCGGCGATAACCTTCGACGACACGCTTCAGAATCTCGTTGGAGATCGAAAGCTCGCCCGAATAATCGGTCGCGCCGACCCACAACCGCAGGATCTCGGCACCGAGCGTGTCGGACACCGTCTGCGGCGCGACCACGTTGCCTCTGGACTTCGACATTTTCTTGCCGTCGCCGTCGACGGCGAAGCCATGAGTCAGCAGCGCTTTGTACGGCGGGACGCCGTTGAGCATGCACGACGAGAGCAGCGACGAATGGAACCAGCCGCGGTGCTGGTCCGAGCCTTCCAGATAGAGGTCGGCCGGAAAGCCGGTCTGATCCGGATGCGACCCGCGGTGCTTGGTGCGCCCGTCGGGGCCGCCCATGACCGTCTGGTGCGTGGCTCCGGAGTCGAACCAGACGTCCAGGGTGTCGGAGAGCTTGCGATACTTCTTGGGATCGACGCCGAAATCCTCGTAGGTCGCCTTTTGCCATTCCTCGATGCCACCGCGCTCGACCTTCGCCGCCGCGAGCTCGAGCAGCGGCAGCGTATCGGGGTGCAGCATATCGGTCTCGCGGTCGACGAAGAACGGCAGCGGCACCCCCCATTGGCGCTGCCGCGACAACGTCCAGTCGGGGCGGTTGGCGATCATTCCGTGCAGCCGCGCCTTGCCCCAGGCGGGAAAGAATTGGGTTGCCTCGATGCCAGCCAACGCGGTTTCGCGCAGCGTCTTCTGCGGCTTGACGCCGTGCCACCCGGGGACGTCGTCCATGCCGGCGAACCATTGCGTCGTGGCGCGATAGATGATCGGCGTCTTGTGCCGCCAGCAATGCATGTAGCTGTGGGTGACTTTTTCGGCGTGCAGCAACGCACCGGCCTCGCGCAGTTTTTCGACGATCAGCGGATTGGCCTTCCAGATGTTGAGGCCACCGAAGAACGGCAGCGAGTCCGCGTAGCGGCCGTCGCCTTGCACCGGATTCAATATCTGGTCGTCGGTAAGTCCGTAGCGCCGGCCCGACTGGAAGTCATCGACGCCGTAAGCCGGCGAGCTGTGCACGATGCCGGTCCCCTGCTCCAGCGTTACGAACTCGCCGAGCTGCACCGGCGATTCGCGATCGTAGAATGGGTGGCGAAAGCGGATACCTTCCAGTGATCGACCCGGCGCCTTGTGCTCGAAGCGGCCGGCCGGCTCCTTTCTTGCGATGCCGAAGCGCGCGAGGCACGCGTCGACCAGCTCGCTTGCCAGAACGAAGCTGCCGCGATCGGTCTCGACCAGCGAATAGCTCAATTCCGGATTCACCGCCAGCGCCTGATTGGCCGGAATCGTCCACGGCGTCGTTGTCCAGATGACCACGCGTGTCGGGCCATCGGGCAGCTTCTCGAGTTCGAATGCGCGTGCGAGTTTCTCCCGGTCGCGCGGATCGATGTCGAAGCCGACGTCGATCGCGATATCGGTGCGATCCTCGTACTCCACTTCGGCCTCTGCCAGCGCGGACTGGCAGTCGAAGCACCAGTTTACCGGCTTGAGTCCGCGATAGATGTAACCTTTGGCGAGGATCGCGCCGAGCATGCGCATCTCGTCGGCTTCGTTGCGAAACGCCATCGTCGTGTAGGGATGATCCCAGTCGCCGAGCACCCCAAGCCGCTGGAACTGGGCCTTCTGCCGCGCGATCTGTTCGGTCGCGTATGCCCGCGCCAGCCGCTGCGTCTCCTCGACCGGAATGTTCTTGCCGTGCGTTTTCTCGATCTGCACTTCGATCGGCATGCCGTGGCAATCCCAGCCGGGGACGTACGGCGCGTCGAAGCCGGCGAGGCCCTTGCTCTTGACGACGATATCCTTGAGTATCTTGTTGACCGCGTGGCCGATATGGATGTCCGCGTTCGCATACGGTGGGCCGTCGTGCAGGATGAAGCGCGGCCGGCCGCGGCTGGCGGAACGAATCGCTTCGTACACGTTGCGCTCCTGCCATTCGCGCACCCAGCCGGCCTCGCGACGTGCCAGGTCGCCGCGCATCGGAAATGCCGTGTCGGGGAGATTGAGCGTCGACTTGTAGTCGGTCTTGGGCTTGTCGGACATCGTTGCCTTTTAGCGGGCCGTGCTCGAACCGGTCGCGAAATACTCGCGTGCCTGTTCGACGTCGGCACGAATCTGCCGAGTCAGCGTGTCGAGGTCGGCGTACCGCTCCTCGTCGCGCAGCTTGCAGAGAAACTCGACGACGACACGGCGGCCGTACACCGCTTCATCGAAATCGAACACGAACACTTCCAGCAGCGGTTTTGCGCCGGCCTTGACGGTCGGCCGGACGCCGAGGCTGGCGGCCCCCGCCTTCGCGGCGCCGCCCAGGCCATGCACGCGCACGGCGAAAATCCCCGTCAGCGGCGGCGGGTGGCGAAGCACGATGTTGGCCGTCGGAAAGCCAAGGCTGCGTCCCAGCTTGTCACCGTGCACCACCTTGCCGGCAATCGCATACGGTCGTCCGAGCAATCGCGCCGCGTGATCGAGCTCGCCCGCGGCGAGCGCGCCGCGTATGGCTGTGCTCGACGCCCGCTCGCCGTCGACCACGACGGTGGACATCGCCTCGACGCTGAACGTCGTCGCGGCTTGCCGAAGCAGCGCAAGATCGCCGCTTCGTCCGCGGCCGAAGCGGAAGTCGTCGCCGACCAGCACCCAGCGCGTGGCCAGACGGCGCACAAGAACGTCATCGATAAAACGCTCCGCGGGCAGAGCGGCCAGTGCGGCGTCGAAGCGCGCTACATGGACTTCGGCGATGCCGTGTGCCGCGAACTGCTCGAGCTTGCTGCGCAAGGTAGACAGGCGCGGCGGAGCGGCGCCGGGTGCGAAAAATTCGCGCGGATGCGGATCGAAGGTCAGTACCGCCGACGGCAGCGCCAGATCTTCCGCAGCCTCGGACAACCGGGCGAGCATCGCCTGGTGGCCGCGATGGACGCCGTCGAAGTTGCCGATGGTCAGCGCGATGGGGCGGTGGCGGTCGGCGGAATCGGGGAGCCCACGAAAAACCTGCACTTCAGTTCCCGTCCAAAGGTCGGAAGACCTTGAAAAACCATGATTTTAGCCTGTTCGGCCAGTCACGGTCCAGCGCGGAGCTCGGATCCCGTTGCGGTCAGCTAGGCCCTTCCCAATCCCGCCAGCCGGCGAGCAGCGGGAAATACAGGCCGAGACGAATCGGATGCACGCCAAGACTGCGCACGACCTCGGCATAGCCATCGAGCTGCGCCCGGTAGCGGGCCTGTTCGCTGTCGAGAAAAAGATCGCGCCCCGCCCCCTGGTGCTGCGACAGCTTGAAATCGACGATCCAGCGCACGCCGTCGGCATCGACGAAACTCCGGTCGAGCACGACATGGACTGGCGCCCCCGCGCGAATCCCGGTCAGCGCGTATTCGCTGTGCGCATCGGTATGTCGAGAATCGAACAGCCAGCGGCCGCGCGGATCGGCGAGGGTCGAAGCGACGGCGCCAAGCACCTGATCGGCGGCGGACTCCGCTTCGGCGCCGGTGAATCCAAGACCCGCGAGCTCGCGCACGACGCGTGCGCGTTGCGCCGCCACGCGTTCGGGTGGCCAGCGCTCGAGACCCTCGTCGGCACATTGGCGCAACAGCCGATGAGCGACAATCCCGATCTGGCGCGCTGTCTCGCGGACCCAGTCGAATTCGACCGATTGCTCGTCGGCGGCTGCCGCGCGCGATGCGATCGGCAGTGCCGCCGGCAGCGGCGGCGGCCGCCAGTCCAGCGGCAGGCGGAGCAGCGGCACACCGCTGGGCGCGTTCGACGACGCCGTGACGGTCGCGGCCGAAGACGGAGGAGTCAATTCGGTCTCGACCGCGGGCCAAAGCGCGGACAGCGCGGTGCCGCGTGAAGGCTTCCGCCAGCGCAGCCGCGAATTCTCCCCCGGCTCGACGCCCAGCACCGCAGTCAAGTGCAAGCGCTTTTTGGCTCGGGTACAACCGACGTAGAGCAACCGAAGGAGTTCGGCGCCCTCCTCGCCGGCAGCGAGTTTGGTCAAATAGGTGTACACCGGATCCCGGTCGGCGAGGTCGACGTGCCTTGCCGCGATCGGCGCCAGCAGCAGTCCGCCGGCTCGGCGGCGCCAACGCAATAGTTGCGGCGGCCCGCTCCCCGGTGGTTCCGCCAGCCCCGGCATGACCACGACGTCGAATTCCAGCCCTTTCGCGCGATGCAAGGTCATGATGCGCACCTTCGCGTCGGCCGTCCCTGTCTCGACGAAAGTGGCGGACAGCGCATCGAGAAAGGCGTTCCAGTCGGACACATCCGCGCCAGGCGCATGCTCGGCAAGCAGCGTGAAAAAACGGTCGGCCGCTTCCAGATCGCTCGGTTCGCCGACGCACGCCGGTCCACCGAGCGCCAGCCACACCCCGCGCACGGCTGCGGCGAGCGGCGTGCGCCCGCGATCTACCACAAAGGGCGCGATGCTCGCGGCCAGTCTTTGCAACCGATGCGCTCCATCGGCGGACATGTCGGCAGGCCTCACATGCCCCGGCGACCGGTGCGCGACGATCGCCTCGCATAGACCGACGCCGCCCCCCGCGAGATCGAGCGCGAAGACATCCGACAGCGTCAGCCCGCACCAGGGCGCGCGCAGTACCGCAAGCCATGCCAGCCGGTCGTCGGGCTGGATCAGTGCATGCGTCAACGATGCGAGGTCGAGGATGGTCTGGCGATCTGCCATCCGGTCGAGGTCGACCGCGGCAAAGGGAATGCCGGCGCCTCTCAGCGCGGGGAGAATTGCCGCGAGGTCGCCGCGCTTGCGCACGAGGATCGCGACATCGGCGCCGTCGGCCAGCGCTGCGCGAACGTGCAACACGACCTTCGCTGCTTCATCGGTGCTGGTGGCGCAGGCCTCGACCGTGACGGCGGGAGGAGGCGCTGCCGGCAGCACGGGACTGGCGACGCCGAACGCGACGGCGCGCTCGGTCGGGTGTGGTGATCCTTCCAGCACTTGCGCGAAGACGCGATTGACCCATGTGACCAGATCGCATTGCGAGCGGAAATTGCACAGCAGAGCGAGCGGCTCGAGCGCGACTTCGCCCAGTCGCCGTTGTCGCTGCGCGTCCAGATACAACGCGACCTCGGCTTCGCGAAAGCCATAGACCGACTGCATCGGATCGCCGACGACGAACAGAGTCCTGCCGTCGCCCGGCGTCCACCCCGCGACCAGACGCTCGATCAGCTCGTACTGCGAGAGGGACGTGTCCTGGAATTCATCGACGAGCAGGTGTTCGATGCGCATGTCCAGCCGCAGCAGAAGGTCCGACGGCGCATCGGGCTCGCCCAGAGCTCGCAGCGCAATCTGGCTGGCCTCGATGAAGTCGATCGCGCGCGCCTCGGCGAATACGAGCTGCAACCGCGCCGCGGCGCGCGGCAGCACTTCGAGCAGCGCCTCGATGAAGCCCCATGCCGTCTCGTCGTAGCGCGGCGGCGGCAACCGGCGGACGCCGTGCAGCGCAGCCGCCAGACCCGGCACTCCGGCGAGGCCGCGCACCAGAGCTATCATCGCCTGCTTGTGCTCGTCGCGCCGGGCCGCCCCGCCGTCGCGCACGCTGCCCCTGGGCGGAAAGCCCTGAGCAACGTTGATGTTTGCGTAGAATTCCCCGTCCTTGGTGAGCAGCCAGTCGGCGATCGAGCGCCAGTCGTCCAACGCTTCCGCGCTGGTGTCCGGCAGGGCGCCGCGCTGTACCCACGCGGCGAATGGATGTGCGGAATCGGACTGGGCAAGGTGCTCGGCGGCGTACCGCGCGAGGTCGAGCAGCGGCCGTGTGGCGACCACCGGCAGCATCGCCGCAACGGTTTCGAGCCGGTGTGCGATCTCTGCGCTGAGCGCCTGCTCGAGTCGCGCGCGCAGCGCGACCGGATCGCCGACGATAACGTGGCGCAACCATTGATCGCGTCGGGCGAGCATTTCGGCGATGAGCAAGGTCAATCGATCGCCGTCGTTATCCAGATAATCGAGCAGGCGCTGCCAGGCTGCACTGCTATCGCTTGCGTCGTCGAGCTCCGCGCGCGCCGCGCGCGCGTGGAGCGCCTCTGCGCGCTCGATCAGCCTCGGCATCGCGCCCAGCTTCACCGCCATCGGCGCCTGCCGCATCCATGTCGCGCACAGGGCGTCGATAGTGTGGACCTGCAGGCGGGCTGGATGCGCGATCAGTTCCCAACCGAGCGTCGCATCGCGCTCGAGCACGGCGCGGGCGAGCCGCCAGGTAAGCGCACGATGCGCTTGCTCCGGCGCCGCGCCGGCGGCGGCTTCGCGAAGCGCCTTGACGATCCGCTCTCGAATCTCGCCCGCGGCCTTGCGCGTGAACGTCATCGCGACGATCGCCTCGGGTCTGTCGACCCGCGCGAGCAGCGCCAGGAAGCGCTGGATCAGGAGCTCGGTCTTGCCCGATCCCGCCGGCGCCTGGACGATGAACGAGCGCGCCACATCGAGCGCCGCCTCGCGCGCCGCGCGATCGGGCGGTGCTTCACGCTGCGCCATTGTCCTCAGGCTCCTCGAAGCGAACCGAGTCGATGCGGCAGAACGCCTGCAAGCCGCAGTTGCGGCACGGTGATGGCTTCAGGCGCGGCGTTACCGTCGCCACCCCTGCGGCGAGCTCCACCGCGAGCGCGCTCAAGTGCGCTTCCCACCAGGATTCGAGCGAGCGCCAGTCGGCAAAGGGTCCGGCGGCGCCAACCTCCGTCAGGCCGGGCCACGCCGCGCGATCGGCGGCAAGCCCCGACGCAGCGATGCTTTCGGTGCGAAGCTCGGCGTGGACGACGGCGCGCACCGCGAGCGACGGCTCGGCCGCACGTTGCGCCAGCGTATACGTGCCCAGCTGCGACGCGCGCGGTCGATCGTCGAACCATCGCCCTGGCTGGTCGAGCACTCCGGTTTTGTAGTCGATGATCGCCAGTCCGCCATCGCCGAGCGCGTCGATCCGATCGACGCGCATCCGGAGCGCGATGCCGCCGAGCGCCAGGTCGCGCCGCGCCTCGACCGCGGCAACCGCGAACGGGGGCCGTGCGCGTTCGATCTCCAGCCATGCCTGTAACAGGCGGCGAAGCCGGCGCGACTCGGCCGCGCGCACGGCGTCGGGGACGCTGCGCCAGCGCACTTCGGGCAGACAGGCAATGCCCTCGTCGACCGCGGAGGCAATCTCGAGGTCGAGACGATCGGCGACCAGCGACAGCAGACTCGCCCGATCCGGGATCGAGCTCCAGAATGCGGCCAGCGTCGCATGCGCGAGCAGACCCCGCTCGAAGGCTGCCAGGCCGGGCCCGGCCCTGGGCCACGGGCGCGCGCCGAGGCGATGACGCGCGACCGCCTGGAAGGGGCAGTCGCTTTGCGTCTGGATGACCCGTGCGCCGCCGCGGATCGCCGACCCCGGCGGCAGGGCCGGCGCGCGTTCATCGGCGAGACGCTCGAGAGTTGCGCTTCGCGCCATCGAGCCGGACCATGTCCTGGATTCTTGTAACTGAGCCGATTGCGGATAGGCAAGCACCAGCGCCGACGGCGACAGTGGCGGATCGTCGACGCCGGTCGCCGAGCTGAATACGACGTCGTCTGCGGCGCGCGCGAATCGCTCGGTGATCAGTCGCGCATACTCGAGCTCGCGGCGGGCGCTTGAGCGCGGCACTCCGCGCTCGCGTTGCCAAGTTATAGGCAGCAAGGGGTTGGGACGCGGCGCCGCCGGCCAGCGGTCGGCCGAGAAACCAGCCACCCACAGCGCGTCGAAGTCGAGGCCGGCACCCTCCAGGACGCCGAGAATCTGGATCGGCGCATTGCCGCCCTCGGGCTGGAACAGGGCTTCATTGGCCATTGCGTTCAGCGCTGCAATCGCCGCGCGTCCGCCCAGACGCGGCGTCACGGCACCGAGCGATGCAAATTGCGCGAGCAGCTTCTCCCATGCCTCGCGCGCCTGGAACTCCGCGCTGTCGAGTGCGCGCGAACCCGGCCAGCCTGCAGCGGCCAGCCAGCCGCGCCAGAGGTCGGTCCACTCCCGCGGCGTCGCCGCGCGCGCGGCGCGCAACGCATCGCGGCCGCGGGTCCACCGGGTCGCGAGCTCGGCCGCATACGGTGCGATCGCGGCGATCGCATCGGCCAGTGAGATCGTGCGCGCGCCCTGCTCGAGCCAGCGCCGTTCGAGCTCCGCGTGACGCTGCCACAGCGCGTCGGCGCCCGGCAGATAGGGAGAGCGCAACAGCGTCGCCGCGGCCCCAGGCGTCAACGGCCCGTCGCAAAGTGCGATCAGGTCGAGTGCCGTTCCAATCAGCGGCACTTGCGCCAGGCGCACGCCCAGAGACAACTCGAAAGGCGCGCTGCTTCGCGAATGACCGGGCAGGATCGACGCCGGGTCGAGAATGTCCTGCGCCAGTGCCAGCACGTCATCGCGGCGCTCGGCGAGATTTTCGACCACGATGCCTATCCGCGCGCTCGGACCCTCGATCGCGATCGTGCGCGCCCACCAAAGCGCGGCGGCGATTTCGTCGCGAGGTGTGCTTGCAGTCGTGCGCGAAACGCGCGCGCTGCGCGCCGGCAAGCTTTCGACCTCGCGCAAAGTTGCCCCGGCCGCTTCGAGCGCCATGAACAGCCGCCTCTGCTGCGGCGTTAGCTCGATGAATCCTACGATCAGAATCGTCGGAAATTCTGCTCCGATGACGGCGGCTTGCGCCGCGATGGCATCGGGCGCCTGCGCCACATCCAGCACGCCGAGCCGGCGCGTTCGTGCCAGGTAGGTCTCGGCCCAGGCCGCAAAGAGCGAAGGGTCTTGCTCGTCGCCTTCCTGTCGCCAGCTACGCCAGCTTTCGCCGCCCGCGCCCCAGGCGTGAACATGCGACCACGCTTCCGATGCAAGTGCAGCGGCCCCGCGCACATCGGCGAGTGCCGCTCCCGAATCCTCGATGACGCGCTGCCATAGAACGATCGCCTGCGCCGCGCTCAATAGCGCCCGCGGTTCGGCAGCGGTCTCGTGCGCGAGAATCTTTTCCCAGAGCGTCGACAGCCAACCCGCGTACGGCAGGATCGCGGGCGTCGGCCAGGCGCGCTGTCCGCTTGCCGCAAGTGCCGAGTCGAACTCGGCATGCAGCCGTCGGGCCAGACGTCGATTGGGGGTTACGGCGATTGCGCCGTCGGCGAGCGCGGACAGAAGAACGTTCATTGCCCGTCATGGTATCCGACCCAGCGCGGCTGACTATGTCGCTGCGTGCGTCGCGCAAGGCGGCGCAACGCAGACTATGATGGTTTTGCTTTGAGGACGCCTTATGCGTCCGAGGAACGGAGTGCGCGAACCCGTGGTCAGTCGTCGCCCGCCACCGCCGTCAGAGGCCGGAATTCAGCCGGGCTGCGCGATCCGTTGTCCGAGGCGCCGACGGCCGCGGCCATCAGCTCCTGTCCGTTGATCGTGCCATGTGTCCGCGGCAGAACGCTCGGCACCGGCGCGAACCATTCACCGCACCAGTCGTCGTCGCGCACGACCGGCCAGATGCCTTCGACGACATAGGACTTGGCGTTTTGCGGAGCCTGAGGACTGAGCAGCGGCGAATGGCGCCTGCACTGACCCCACATCGTCGTGCGTCCGTCAGTCGATCGTCCGTCCTTGCGATCGTAGAACTGGCAATTCTGGCATTTTTTCACGGTGCTGCCTTTTCGCTCGTTGTTTGTCCGTAGCCGATCGCTGCGCCGAGGCGGGCATCACACACCGCGGCGAACCAATGCTGTCATTTACCCGCCGATTGTGCTCAGTCCGATGGGTCGTGCGAACGGTCGATGCTGCTAGGCCGCCCAGGCACGGATCGCGGCCAGCAAAGGCGTCGGAACATCTTGCACGCGCCGCGTGCGGGGCTTGCTGGCTTGTTCGTCGAGCAGCGCCTTGAGCTCGGCATCGGCCTCCGCTGCGCTGCGCTCGAGCTCCTCGTCATATACATGTCGCTGGTCGGGATCCGACAGCAGCGCGTGCGCTTCATGAATCAGTCGCACCAGCGTTTCGTCGGTGCCTGCGTCGAGCCGCTGCTTGATCGTCTGGTACGCGGCTTCGATGCGCGCTGCCGATGCACCAGGCGGTAAATCGAGGTAATCGTAGTAGGTGTACTGCACGACTAACTCCTTAAATAGTTTGGATTCGGCTGGGCCGAGGCCCGGATGGACATGGCTACGCAACATCCATGCCACGGGTGCGGAATCAGCCGCAATCCAACGCACAAACCCCTGATTGCTTGAGTGAAGCCGGCGCGCGGCGCTCGGCGGGGACGCGCAGGCGCAGCGTCCATCGGGCCCTGACGCAACATCGACCCGCCTGCCGCCCTGCGGCAAGGCACGCGCGCTAAAGCATCCGCAACGAGGTTGCGCTGCGCGGTGGAGGAAAAGCGCGATCGAGCTCTTCGCACGTGGCTCGATCGAGTCGCAGATTCGCCGCCGACAAATTGTCGTGCACATGCGCAATGTCTGCCGCCTTGGGAATCACGGCAATGTCGCGTTGCTGCAGCAGCCACGCGAGCGCAACTTGCGACGGCGTCGCGCCGATCTTCGCCGCAATCGCCTGCAGCGCGCGCGTCCGCAGCAACCGTCCCTGGTCCAACGGCGAATACGCCATCAGCGCGATGCGCGCGCCGCGGCACAGCGGGACGAGATCCCATTCGACGCCGCGCGCGCCGAGGTTGTAGAGCACCTGATTGGCGGCGCATTCGTCACCGCCGCGAAGCGCCAGCAGCTCCTCGACGTCGCGGCTGTCAAAATTCGACACGCCCCAGGCGCGGATGCTGCCGTCCGCCTGCAGCGCCTGGAATGCGGCGACGGTTTCCGAAAGCGGCACGTCGCCGCGCCAGTGCAGCAGGTATAGATCGATGTGATCGGTGCCAAGGCGCTTGAGACTGCGCTTGCATGCGGCAACTGCGCCGCGACGGCTAGCATTGTGCGGATAGACCTTGCTGACCAGAAACATCCGTTCGCGCCGGCCCGCGATCGCTTCGCCGACGATTTTTTCGGCTTCGCCTTCGCCGTACATTTCCGCGGTATCGATCAGAGTCACCCCGAGATCGATGCCGGCCTTGAGCGCCGCGAGCTCCCCCTCGCGCCGGTCGCGGCGCTCGCCCATGTGCCAGGTGCCCAAGCCCAGCACCGGCATCGCCGCGCCCGAGCGTAGGGCGATCGTTCGTAGGAGTGCAGTCACGGCATGCCTTTTCGCTGGCCCGGCGGAAACGATAGCGCAACCCTTTTGCGCAGGCGAGGACTCGTTCCGCCGGATTACAATAGGGGCAAATCCCGCGGATCTGCGATGCCCCTCGACCGTTCAGCCAAACAGGCCCCCGGACACACGATCGTCCGCGGCGCATGCCCGCACGATTGTCCCGACACCTGCGCGCTGCACGTGACGGTAGCCGACGGGCGGGCGATCAAGGTCGAAGGCGATCCTGATCACCCGACGACGCGCGGCGTGCTCTGCACCAAGGTCGCCCGATATCTGGAGCGAACCTATTCGGAAAAGCGCGTGCTGCATCCGCTGCGCCGGGTCGGCGCCAAAGGCGAAGGCCGCTTCGAGCGCATCGGCTGGGACGAAGCGCTCGACACCATCGCTTCGCGCTTCAGGGAAATCGCCGGTTCGGCCGATGGCCCGCAGGCGATTCTGCCTTACAGCTATGCCGGGACGATGGGATTGCTGCAATACGGCTCGATGGACCGGCGTTTTTTCCACAAGCTCGGCGCTTCCCTGCTCGATCGCACGATCTGCGCGACCGCCGGCAAGGCGGGATATGCCGCGACGATCGGTGCATCGATCGGCACCGACCTCGAGCAATTCGAAAACGCCAAGCTGATATTGATCTGGGGCTCGAACCCGGTCGTTTCGAATCTGCACCTCTGGAGCCGCGTGCAGGAAGCCAAGCGCCGCGGCGCCAAGCTGATCGCGATCGACCCATATCGCAGCCAGAGCGCGGAGAAATGCCACGAGCACCTGGCGCTGATGCCGGGCACCGACGCTGCATTGGCGCTCGGCGTCATGCACGTGCTGATCGCCGACGGCCTGATCGATCGCGATTACATCGACCGCTACACGCTGGGATTCGATGCGCTCGAAGAGCGCGTGCGCGAGTACCCCCCGTCGCGCGCGGCATCGCTCACCGGATTGCGCGAAGCTCAGATCGTCGCGCTGGCTCGCGATTACGGCACCATCGCGCCGGCGGTCATCCGCCTTAATTACGGCATGCAGAGGCACGCCGGCGGGGGCATGGCGATTCGGACCGTCGCATGTCTGCCGGCGCTGGTCGGGGCGTGGCGGCACGCCGCGGGCGGCGCGCTGCTATCGTCGAGCGGTACCTATCCGATCAACACGGCGGCACTCGAGCGTCCCGAGCTCAGCTGGAATAACCCGCGCACGATTAACATGTCGACGATCGGCGATGCGCTGCTCGAAGCCGACGATCCGCCGATTCGCGCGCTATTCGTCTATAACTCGAATCCGGTGTCGGTAGCGCCGGAGTCGGGCAAGGTCGTCGCCGGTTTTTCGCGCGATGATCTTTTCTGCGTCGTCCACGATGTGTTTCTCACCGACACCGCCGACTACGCCGACATCGTTCTACCCGCGACGACGCAGCTCGAGCACCTGGACGTGCACTCGTCGTACGGGCACCTGTATGCGCTGGCCAACAATCCATCGATCGCGCCGCTGGGCGAAGCCAAGCCGAACACCGAGGTGTTCCGCCTGCTTGCCGCCCGCATGGGATTCGACGAAGCCTGCTTCGCCGAGAGCGACGAGAGCATGGCCGCGAATGCCTTCGTCTCCGGGCACCCGCGCATGGCCGGTATCGATTGGGGAACGCTGAAGACCCAGGGGTGGCAGCGGTTGAACGTGCCCTCGCCGTATGCCCCATTTGCCGAAGGCAACTTTCCAACGCCGTCGGGCAAATGCGAGTTCTATTCGGAATCTTTGCGCCGGCAGGGGCTCGACCCGCTGCCGACGTATACGCCGCCGCGCGAATCCGCGGTCAGCGACCCAGCTCTCGCCCGCCGTTTTCCGCTCGCGATGCTGTCGCCGCCGGCGCGCAATGCGCTCAATTCGACGTTCGGCGGGCTGCCGGTATTTCTGGAGACGGAAAAGACGCCCTGGCTCGATATCGACGCCGGGGATGCGGCGGCACGGGGTATCAGCGACGGGGACAAGGTGCGCGTCTACAACGATCGCGGCGCGCTGGTCGTCACCGCGCGCATCACCGATCGCACACGGCCCGGTGTCGTCGTCGCGCCGTCGATCTGGTGGCGCAAGCTTTCGCCCGACGGAACCAATGCGAACATGGTGACCGGCCAGGCGCTGACCGACATGGGACGCGCGGCGACGTTCTACGACGTGCTGGTCGAAGTCGCGCGCGTCGAGGCTTGACGAGACGAAGTACGCCGCGCGTCGCGTCGGTCAGTTGTATTTGCGGACCAGCCCTACCATGACGCCGAAGATCTCCAGCGCGCCTTCCGGACGAATAACGGGGTAGGCCTTGTTTTCGGGGCGCAGGACGAACTGGCCACGCTCGAGGTCGAGGCGCTTCAGCGTGAACTGATTGTCGACGATGGCGATGACGATCTCGCCACGGCGCGCGGTGCCGCGCTTTTCGACGACGACCAGATCGCCATCGAAAATGCCGGCATCGATCATCGAGTCGCCCTTGACGCGCACCAGCACTGTCTGCGACGGGCGGTCGATCAGATAATCATCGATCGTCAGCGCGTCGGCGGGCGCATCGTCGATCGGATTCGGCAGCCCCGCGTGCACAGGCGCCTCGGCGAGCGGCCGCTCGAAAAAACGCCGTGTCGGCGCGATCCGGCGATCGGGCGTCGACTCGATATACCCGCCGAGCTTGAGCCTCGCCACCAGCGCCGCGACCGACGACTTCGAGCGCAGGCCGAGCAAGGAGCCGATCGACGAGTACGACGGAAACGCGTGGTGCCGCGTGTAGTAGTCCTGCAGCGATTCCAAGTATGAACGGTCGTTTGACATTGGGGCTAGCGTACCGAACGATCGTTCGGTAGTCAAGTCGCTCCTGGGCAGGGGGTGGCCCTCACCTGCGGCCTGGCCCGAATGACCCAAGGGCCGCGACTAATCGCCGTGTCGGGTACCGCTAACTGCGACGCCGATCGTTTTGCATCGATTGCGCGCTACAACCGCACCGCTTTTTAGCCGCGAGCAGTTGGCCGGAATTGGCCGTTCACTCTAGTGCGAGCTTCTAAAGGCGATGGCCGAAAATGTCATTGGCATCTACAGACTTTGACTCACCTCAAGAAATGCAGAATA
>DATBBM010000144.1:0-39257 GCA_036270955.1 Casimicrobiaceae bacterium
GACGGCGGCGGAGATGGCCGTTCGCTATCGAGTCTCCGTGCCGCGGCGAAAATTTCGCTGTCCCGATCATCGATTCGAGCAGGCACGCCCAGCCAGCGCGCGCGCAAGCGTCCGCGCCGGTCGATCAGGAATTCGGCATGAGTGGCGACGGCGCGATCGCGCGCCGCGAAGATCGCGTACGCCATCGCAACATCGGGCGCGGCGGTCGCCACCACCGCCTCACTGCCTGGCGCCGGCGCGCGGTCCGTTTGCGCGTCGGTCGCGTTCGCGGATATCGCCAGAACCCGGATGCGCCGGCCGTCGAAATTGCGCTGCGACTCAAGCGAGCGCAGCCGCGCGAGCGAGTCGGGCAGCGAATACAGGACGAGCAGCGTGTCCTCTTTCGCGTCCCGTTGCAGCAAGGTCCGCTGGCCGCGTTCCGGCTGCTCGAAGCTGAAGTCGGGCGCCGGCACCGGTGAGCGCGCGACGAGCCCCGCGTCGGTGCTGGCGAAATCGGCGGCGTCCGACAACGCGTGCAGGAACTGCACGATGCTCCAGATCTCGTCGCTGTTGAGCGGCGGCGCGAACGCCGGCATCGCCGTTCCGGCGCGGCCGTGCGCTATCCACCAGTAGAGCTCGCCCGCACGGTGGTTTGCGGCGTGGCGGACCAGATTCGGCGCTCGAACGGCCGATGCGGCCGTCGGTCCTGCGCCGTCACCGCCGTGGCAAATGGCGCAGTGCGCAGCGAATAGCCGCGCTCCGTCGACAATCGCGCCGGTCGTATAGCGCACCGGCGAGGACGCATACGTCGTCGGATACGCCGGCACCGTGAGCAGCCACGCACCCATCGTCGTCGACGCCGCGACACCAAACACGCCGGCCGCAGCCCAGGTCCATTCGCGCCGGCGCGCACCGGCGACCAGAACGACGAGGCCGCCAGCGGCGACGAACACGGCGGCGAGCAGCGTCCAAACCGTCGTCGTCGATTGCCGCACGGGTTCCCAGCTCAACGTGTGCGAGAACGGCCAGAGCGTCGACTGATGCGCGGCCGGCACCGTAATTCCCAGCATGCCGACGATAGCCACCACCAGCAGCCCGACCGCGGTTTCGAGGATCGCGTTACGACGGAGCTCGCGCAAGGCCTGTCCATCGCCGGCGGCGAGGCGCGGCGTCAGAACGAGCCGATTGACCGCGGCGAGCGAGAGCATCGCGACCAGCAAGACAAGCTTGGTGAGCAGCAGGACGCCGTAGCGGGTACCGAACAGCGCGGGAACGCTGCCGACCAGGAACCAGCTGTTGCCGATCCCGCTCAGGATCAGCGTGCCGACGCAAGCGATTCCGAGCATCGAAAAGCGCTTGCTGATCGACGCCGCGTCTCTGACCGGCTGCGCCCTGCCGAGCACGTAGACCAGCGGCGGCAGCGCACCCAGCCATGCGCCGGCGGCAAGAAGATGCACGACGTCGGAGACGACTTCTGCGTTGCGCCATGGTCCTTCGGCGGCGGCGGCATGCCCGGTCCACGCGAGCGACGCGAGATACGCGCCTGCGACGAGCGTCGCCGACGCGAGCATGCCGCGGCTGCGCCCTCCGCTTCGCGGCCACAAGGCAAGCAGCAATATCACTGCAAGGCAGAGGCGCGCGATCCAGACCTTGCCGAACAAGGTTTCGCCGACGACCGCGCCGAGGGTCGAAGGCCCGATCGCCCGGGACAGCGGCAGGCCGCTCATCGTCGCCGCTTCTGCAACGAGCCACGCCACGGCCGATCCTATTCCGATCGCGATGCACCCGCGTGAGACCGCCGGCAGGCGTCGCCGCAGCGCGTCGCCCGCGGCGGCGGGAGCATTGCTTCCTCGCCCAATCGACAGCAGGCACGCCAGCACCAACTCGCCGAACAGCCATAGGGTCGCAGCGAAATGCACGGCGCGGGCGGATGCCAGCATCGCGTTCATCGCCGTAGACGCCCCGCGGACCGGAGCAAAAGCTCAGCGCGCAACATCGAAGCTGTAATCGCCCTCGGTGACGTGCGTGTCGACCGACAGCACGCGCCAGCTCACCCGGTATCGACCCGGCGCGAGCTGTGGCACAGACACCGTTAGCACCGTGGGGTCGCCGTCATCGACCCGGGCATCCGCCCGGTCGACGCGCTTGCCGGTCGAATCGGAGACCTGCGCGGCGCTGAACGCCGGCTCCAGCTTTTGCGTAAACCACAATTTCACTTGCGACGGCGGCGCGTGGACCGTGCTGCCGACGGCAGGTGATGCGTGGTCGAGGAACGCGTGCGCGCCGGCCGGCGACGCGATCGCCGCCGCGCATGCAAAAGCGAGCACGGGCATCAGGATCCGCACGTCAGCGTCCAAAGATCGGTCGCCCGATCGTCGTGGGAAAAAGGTCGTCGAGAAAAAAGTGCAGCTGCGCGATCCAGCCGACGCGGTTGCCGCTGCGGTTGTTGACCGGAATGACGGCCTCGACGGCGAGCTGCGTGTAGCGCCCGGCCCAGATGATGCCGGGATTCACCGTCCCGGTCGTCCCGCTGGCGCCTCGATCGAGCGCGGTCGACATCGCGAACTCCACGACCGGGATCATCCGGCTGAACGGCTCACGCAGCCCCACGTCCTGCACGAACGATTGCAGATACGGCAGGCTGTATTCGATGGCGAAGCCCCATTCCAGCGTATGCGGATGACGCTCGACGCTGACGTCGCCGTCTTCGCTGGTCGAGGTCGTTTCCGATCGGGTGGGAATTCCCAAACCAACGAGCCCGGTCACGGCGAGCGGGCGCATGAACTTCACCGATTCGGGCAAATCGCCGAAGCCCTTGCCGAAGAACAACGCCGGGGTCAGCGTGCTGAACGATTCGGCGCCGACCCGCTTCGAGCCGCTGCCGCCGATGTCCGCGTCGACGCCCGCCGACAGGATCGTCTCTTGCTCGTCATTCTGGTAGAACTTGTATTTGATGCTCGCCGCCAGGTTGTCGAACCCGCGCTGCGTATCGCCGCCATCGGGCTCCAGCACCTTGTACGTCGCGCCGAAGCCGATGCCGAGGTTCTCGGTGAGGCGCTTCGACACATCGAGTGAAAAGCCGGTCTCGCGCGTTGCCGGCTCGTCGCCGCTCGCCGGCATCTTGCGGCTTTCGATCGTCGGCAGCGACAGCTCGTCGGCGACGAAAGGATCGTCGGTCGCCAGCGTCGCCGGAAAGAAACGCTTGCCGGCAAGCCCGTGCGCCGCTGCGGGTCCCGGCGCGAGAGCTACGGCCGATGCCGCGACCAGCGCACACAGCGCGGCAATCGAGCGTACCTTTATTGCGTTCATCATTGCACTCCTTCATTGGGCGCGTGCCGTCACTGCGGCAGGCGCGACCGTCCTGATGTCAACGTACGGCGTGTGGATGCATCGCTCCGCCCGCCATGCTCTCGACGACGACGCTGACCTCGATCGATCCGGCCTTTTCGAATCCAAGCGTCAGAGGAAAGGTGTCGCCTGCCTGCAGCGGTCGCTTGAGGTCGGTGAGCATCACGTGATAAGCGCCGGGCTGCAGCACCAGCCGGTCGCCCGGCTTGACGTCGAGACCCGCGACCGCGCGCATGCGCATCACGCCGGCATCCATCACCATCTGGTGCAGCTCGGCTGTGCCGGCCACGGGGGTCGATACGGTGAGCAGCCGATCGGTCTGGGCGCCGTCGTTCTCCACGCTCAGGAAAACGCCGCCGGAACGCGCGCCGGGGGGCGTCGCGCGGGCAAACGGATGGTCGATGTGCAGCGTGCGCAATCGATAGTCATGCGCCGATGCACTGCTTGCGGCAGCGATAGCGGCGACTGCCGCGATGGCCAGGATTCTCTTCATGACGGTTCCCGTTGGATGCGAACACGGTCGATCGCGCGGGCGGCGCCCGCGCGCGTGATCGACGACAAGCCGCGGCCGATGTGCCGGGCCGCGGTCGATGCGGGGGTTTAGAGTGGAACCGGGGGAGGGCCGCGCAGCGGCGGCAGCAGCGCGGGTTGCGCTGCGATGACGGCGTGAGCCGCAACGGTCGGCACGCGGTCGAGCGACCGCGGCGCGACGACGAACGACGTTCCCGAAGGCGGGATCGCCGCAACGGCGACCGCTCCGGGACACGATGGGCAATGCGAATGCGGCGAATGGGTCGGTCGCGGCGCGGGAACGCCGGAATCCGAGCTCGTTCCCCGCTGCAGCGCGAGAACAGCGTTGCCTGATTGAGCGTCAGAGCGCGTCGCCGTGCAGTAGTCGCTCGAACCGGCGGCCGGGCGAACGGACGCATAGGCGCCGACCGGCGCGAAAAGATGCAGCGCCAAAGTGACCAGCGTGACTGCGAGGCGGCAGCGGCGTCTCATTGCGGCGATTCTACACCGCGCGTCGGCGGCGATTGCTGAATCCTGAAACGGTCCTTGTGCAAAGCCGGCATTGACACTTCGCCGGCCGAAGCGTTGAATGCGGTCTGACCACCTTACCAGATGGTGCGTTACCACACCGACGGCCACCCGCAAACCGGCGTCGGCGCGAAAACCACAAAACCCTTTGGAGGAGAAAATGTCCGTATTCATCCGCGCGCTCGCGCGCTGCGTGGCCATATTCGGCCTCGCGCTATCGTTTAATGCGGCGGGACAGCAGCCGATCACACTGCATGGCGCAGTCCAGTTCGACGATACCCACCCGTTCAACAAGGCGTTGCTGAAGTTCGAGGAGTTGGTCAAGAAGTACTACGGTAAACCGATCAATTTCGTCCTCCACCGGAACAGTGAGCTGGGGCTGGAAAAGGATTATTTCGCCTACATGAGCCAGGGCATCTCGGTCGACTATGGCATCGTTTCTCCCGCACACATGTCGACGTTTGCCAAGGCTGCCCCGCTGCTCGACATGCCGTTCCTGTTCCGCGACCTCGATCATTGGAACAAAGTCCTCGATTCCGACGCGTTCCAGCCTATCGTTGACGACGTTTCGAAAAAAGCGGACGTAATGATCATCGGCTACGCGGGGGGCGGGACGCGCAATCTGATCGCCAACAAGCCGATACGCAACATGGCGGAACTCCGCGGCTTCACGATGCGCGTCATGGGTGCGCCGATTCAGACCCAGATGTTCGGCGCGATCGGCGCCAAGCCCTCGGTAATCGCCTACAACGAGGTCTATAACGCGATCCAGACCGGCGTGATCCAGGGCGCGGAGAACGAAGCCGCGGGTTTGGATGCGATGAAGTTCTACGAAGTCGGCCCCAATATCTCGCTTACGCAACATGCGATCACCGTTCGACCGGTATGCTTTTCCGGCAAGACGTTCCGCAAGCTGCCGCCAGACCTGCAGGCTGCGATCATCAAGGCCGGCAAGGAAGCGGGCAAGGTCGGCCGTGACCTCGAGTCCGGAGCTGATTCCGGTCTGCTCGCCAAGCTGGAAAAAGAGGGCAAGCTCAAGACCTGGGTGTTCACCGACCGCGCGAAGCTGCTTGAGCTGGCAGAACCGGTGAAGCAGGCGTACGCGAAGGAAATCGACGCGACCGCGATTCTCAACAAGGTCAACGCGATCAAGTGACGCGGAGGCCCAAACGCGCTAAGCGTGGCCGGCGCGCGGTTGGAAGCGACCCTGTCATTCCCGCGCATGCGGTGATCCAGCGGCCTGGCGGGAAACCGCCGCCACTGGGTTCCCGCATTCGCGAGAACGACTGGCTGCTCCGAGCCTTTCGCCGACTCAACGCCGTGATCTACCGCGTCCTGCAGGTCGCCATCACTGTGCTGATCGGGGTGATGCTGATACCCGTGACCCTGCAGATCTTTTCGCGCTTTTTCGAATTCATTCCACGCTACATCTGGACTGAGGAAGTCGCGCGCTTCTGCCTGATGTGGCTGATCATGCTGGGCGCGACGATCGCTGTGCGCGATGGCACGCATTTCGACGTAGATGTTCTGCCTACGCCGAGGACCAACCACGGCAAGGCCATGGCACGGTTGATTGTCCATGTGCCGATCCTGCTGGTCGCTCTGATCTTCATCGCCTTCGGCTGGCGATTCGCGCTGTTCGGCTATGCGCAGAGCTCGGAGATGACCGGTATCAATATGCTGTCGATCCACATCGCGTGGCCGCTGGCCGGTATGTGCTGGCTGCTATTCCTCACCGAAAAGATCATCGAGGACGTCAGGCTCTACCGGGGCGCGCGCCGTGGGTCCGCTTGAAGTCGCGTTAATACTGTTCGGCGTCTTCGCTGCGCTGATCATCCTGCGCGTGCCCGTCGCATTCGCGCTCGGGCTCGCCTGCGTGCCGGTCTTTTTCATCGACGACCGACTGACTCCTTTTCTGCTGCTGAACGAGATGCTGAAGTCGTACAACTCGTTCCTGCTGCTGGCGATTCCATTTTTCATGCTCGCGGCGAACCTGATGAACACGGCAGGCATCACCGAAAAGCTGATAAGCCTCTCGCGCGCACTGGTCGGACATCTTCCGGGGGGTCTCGGCCATGTCAGCGTCCTTGTGTCGATGCTGTTCGCCGGCATCTCGGGCTCGTCGACCGCCGAAGCCGCTGGGGTCGGCGGCGTGCTGATCCCGGCGATGAAAAAGCAGGGCTACGACACGGAGTTCACGGTGGCGCTGATCGCCTGCGCTGCGGTAATGGGCGTGATCATTCCGCCGTCCATTCTGATGGTCGTCTGGGGCGGCGTGATTTCAGTGTCGATAGGCGGACTTTTCCTCGCCGGCGTCGTTCCGGGCGTGCTCATGGGCCTGTCGCTGATGGTAGCCGTCTACATCTATGCCAAACGCCGCAACTACCCGGTGTATCCGCGCGCAACGTTGAAGGAGTTCCTGTCCGCCTGCGGCCAGGCGTTGCTGCCTATTCTGACGCCCGGGATCATCGTCGGCGGCATCGTGTTCGGCTTTTTCACACCTACCGAGGCGTCGGTGATCGCAGTGCTCTATGCGATGCTGCTTGGCGGCTTGATCTATCGCGCGCTTCCTCCGAAGGTCCTGCTCCACACCCTCTACGATTCGGCGCGGTTCGCCGCCATCGCGCTGTTCTGCATCGGCACGGCTTCCGCCTTCGGCTGGATACTGGCCTATTTCCACATCCCGGCGCTGGTCGTCAATGCGGTCGCAAGCTGGGGCGGCGGCGTGACCAGTGTCGGCTTCATCACCGCTGCGGCATTCCTGTTCATCGGCTGCTTCATCGACGCCATTCCGGCGATCATTATCGTAGGGACGATCCTGGCACCGCTCGCGGACAAGGTCCACATGCACCCGATTCACTTCGCGATCATCGGTGTGATCTCGATCGCCTACGGTCTGGTAACTCCGCCCTATGGCCTTTGCCTGATGATCGCCTGCTCGATCGGCGGCATCAAGATCAAACAGGCCGTCAAAGATACCGCTATCCTGTTCATTCCGATGCTAATAGTGTTGCTGATCGTGATATTGTTTCCACAGATCATTCTCTGGCTGCCTCGCCTGCTGATGCCGCAGTTCGTGAAGTAGCCGCGCGAGCCTCAAGGCCCCGCGTGCGCAGCGTGGGGATTGACGGGGAATTGCGAGTCGCGGCCGCGCCCGACGCGCAATCTCTTGCTTTGCGAGGCCTAATTAGGAGGCCGCCGAGCCATGTTGAACACCAAACCTCTGAACCCGGGCTTCGGGCTCGAAGTGTCGGACGCCGACACTTCGGTTCCGTTGTCCGATGTCGCCTTTGACGAGTTGGCACGGACATTCTTCGCCGCGCAATTGCTGGTCCTGCGCGACCAGCGGCTGACGCCGGCGCAGTTTCTCGCGTTCGCGCGCCGGTTCGGGCCGCCAGAGCCGCACGTGATCGACCAGTTCCATCATCCGGACGAATCGAACATCCTGATTCTGTCGAATCGAAGGAAAAACGGACAGCCGATCGGATTGGCCGATGCCGGAACGTATTTCCACACCGATTATTCGTATCTGCAGGTGCCGGCGCGCGCGACGATGCTGTATTCAATCGAGGTGCCGAAAGCCGGCGGCCATACGCTGTTCGCCAACCAGTACGCCGCGTACGATGACCTGCCCGAGGCGATGAAGCGGCGAATCGCGCCGCTGATCGGCGTCCATCACTACGGCAACCGGAAAGTGGCCGACGAAATGAGTCGCGTCGCGGCGTCGCCGCTGACTGACGAGCAAAAGGCCAAGATGCCGCTGATCACGCATCCGCTGGTGCGTACGCATCCGGTGACCGGCCGCAAGGCGCTCTATGCGGTATCGGGCAGCTCGTACGGCATCGTGGGAATGCCGGAGGACGAGGCGGTCGCCCTGCTCGACGAGCTTGCCGCGCACGCGACACAGCCGAAATACGTGATCAGCTACCCGTACCGGGTTGGCGACGTAGTGATCTGGGACAATGCGTCGCTGCTGCATTCGGCGACCTTGACCGATCCCGACGATCCGCGGACGCTGTGGCGGATCACGATCAAGGAGCCCTCGACCAAGCTCGACGCGCTGGAAGTCCTGGCGCCGACTTTCGCCGGCCGAGCGATGTAGCGTCGCGCGTCCGAGCAGCACAAAAGCCGCCGCTCGCGAATCGGCCCGAGGGCCGAATGTCTTTGGCCGATAGCGCGCGGTTTCGGCGCCGGTCGCTTTTCCGCTAAACTGCTCGCTCGCCGCATCTTCCGCGGTGGCCAAAGTCGGTAGGCCCATGGCCCGCAAGTTCATCTCGTTCGTGTTCGCGTTCCTGCTGCTGGGCCTGCAGCAGGAGCTGCTGCTGCACCCGCTGACGCACCTTCCCGACCTCAAGGCGAGACATCATTCGAGCCTGAAGCTCCCGGCGATCGAAATCGCCTGTGTCGAATGCTCGCTGCTGGCGAGCGCAACGCACGCCGCCGCCGGCTCACCGTCGCCGGCGTCATGCGATGCCGCCCCAGCCGAGTGCATCGCATTCGAGCCCGCGCCGCGGTACGTCGCCGCCCCTTCCTATTACCGGAGCCGCGCGCCGCCTCTTTCCCTCTAGATCGCTTTTCGGTGCGTCGCGATTCGTTCGCGGCGCCGGTTCATCCGACTAGAGGAGCATCACCCATGTCCAGGAAATTCTTGGCGCCCGGCGCTATGGCGCTGGCGCTGTTCGCCGTCCTGCCCGCATCGGCAGCCAGCGACGCCGATCTCGCGCAGATCCGCGAAGAGGTCCGGCAACTGAAGGAAAACTACGAAGCGCGCATACAGTCGCTCGAGGCGCGGCTGAAGGATGCCGAGGCCGCCGCGGCGAAGCCTGTCGCAAGTGCGCCGGCTCCCGTCCCCGCAGCACCGCCAGCGTCTTCGTCGAGCGGGCTTGCCGCGTTCAACCCGGCGATCTCGGCGGTGCTTCAGGGGCGTTACGCCAACCTGTCGCAGGACCCCGAGAAATACGCGATTACCGGCTTCGCCACGGGCGGCGACATCGGTCCGGGGAAGCGCGGCTTTTCGCTTGGCGAATCCGAGCTCGCGATTTCCGCCAACGTCGACGACAAGTTCGCGGGCAATCTGATCGTCTCGCTGACGCCGGAGAACAGCGTGTCGGTCGAAGAGGCCTACGGCATTCTGACCGCGCTGCCCAACGGCTTGACGCCCAAGTTCGGCCGCTTTTTCTCGGGGCTGGGCTACATGAACGAGCAGCATCAGCACGTCTGGGACTTCATCGATGCGCCGCTCGCGTATCAGGCATTCCTCGGCGGGCAATACGGCAACGACGGCGTGCAGCTCAAATGGGTCGCGCCGACCGAACAATTCCTCGAATTCGGCGCCGAAGTGGGCAACGGCGCCGGCTTCCCCGGCTCCGAGCGCAACAAGAACGGCGCCGGCAGTGGCGTCGTCTATGCGCATACCGGCGGCGATATCGGGGCGAGTCACAGCTGGCGAGCCGGGCTGTCGTATCTGCAGACGCGTGCCCAGGATCGGACATTCGCTCAAACCGACATCGCCGGCAACGACGCGCAGCTCGGCTTCAACGGAACCAGCCACGTGGCGATCGCCGACTTCGTCTGGAAATATGCGCCCAACGGCAACGCGCAGTACACCAACTTCAAGGTGCAGGGCGAATACTTCTGGCGGCGCGAGCGAGGCGACCTGACCTACGACCGCGACGGCGCACTCGGCCTGACGCAGACCGCCGACTACAGCTCGTCGCAAAGCGGCTGGTATCTGCAGGGCGTTTATCAGTTCATGCCGTATTGGCGCGTCGGTGTTCGCTACGACCGCCTCGATCCCGGACACGCCGACTACGGCGCGAACGCCACGTTCCTGGTCACGCCGTCCTTCAATCCGCAGCGCACGTCGGTGATGTTCGATTACACGCCGTCGGAATTCAGCCGAATCCGCCTCCAGCTCGCGCAGGACCGGGCGCGCCTGGGTGTCACCGACAACGAATTATTCCTGCAGTACATCCTGACCCTGGGCGCACACGGCGCTCATCGCTACTAGGAGCAAACAAATGAAGTCTTTTGTTCAATCGACTCTGCTCACGCTGATCGCGGCGTGGGTCATTCCCGCGTCGGCGGCGCTGAACGTGTTCGCGACAGTCCCCGAATGGGGCGCGCTCGCAACCGAGCTCGGCGGCGACAAGGTCAGTGTCTATACGGCGACCAACGCCTTGCAGGACCCGCATCACGTGGAGGCCAAGCCGAGCCTTATCGCGCGTGCGCGCGGCGCGGACCTGATCGTCGCGACCGGCGCCGAGCTCGAAATCGGCTGGCTTCCGCTGGTGCTGCAACAGGCCGGCAATCCGAAGGTCCAGCCGGGCCAACCCGGCTACTTCGAGGCCGCGCCGTTTGTAACGCTGCTCGACAAGCCGGCGCGCCTCGATCGCGCCGAGGGCGACGTCCACGCCGCCGGCGATCCGCACATTCAGACCGACCCGCGCAATATCGCGCGCGTCGCCGGACCGCTGTCGGCCAGGCTCGCACAGCTCGATCCGTCCAATGCGGCCTTCTACCAGGCGCGCTACAAGTCGTTCAGCGATCGGTGGACCGCGGCTATCGCACGCTGGGAGAACGACGCGGCGCCGCTCAAGGGCGTCCCGGTGCTGGTTCAGCACAAGGCGTTCACCTATCTGATCGCGTGGCTGGGCCTGAAGGAAGTCGCGGCGCTCGAGCCCAAGCCTGGGATCGAGCCGACGACCGCGCATCTGTCCGAAGTCCTGGCGCTGACGCAGCGCCAGCCGGTCAGGATGGTGTTGCGAGCCGCGTATCAAAGCGATCGAGCGTCGCAATGGCTCGCTGAGCGGGCGAAGATCAATGCGGTCGCGTTGCCGTTCACCGTCGGCGGCGACGATGCCGCCAAGGATCTGTTCGGACTGTTCGACGACACGACCCAGCGTCTGCTGAAGGGGGCCCAATGAATCTCGACGCAATCGAGCTGTCGATTCTGCTGCCGGCGCTGGCCGCGGGCTTACTGGTGACCGCGACTCATGTGCCGCTGGGCATGCAGGTGCTCGCCCGCGGCATCGTGTTCATCGATCTGGCAATTGCGCAAATCGCCGGCTGCGGGGTCGTGCTGGCCGACCGATTCGGCTTCGAGGCCGAGGGCATCGCGGTGCAGGTCGCCGCATTGGCGGCGGCGCTGGGCGGCGCGCTGCTGCTGACCTGGACCGAGAGGGTATGGCCCGACGTGCAGGAAGCGGTGATCGGCGTCGTCTTCATCCTCGGTGCGACCGGCAGCGTGCTGCTGCTGGCCAGCAACCCGCACGGCAGCGAGCACTTGCGCGATCTTCTGGTCGGCCAGATTCTCTGGGCGCAGCCCTCGCGGCTGCTCTGGGCCGCGCTCGTGTACGCGGCGATACTGGTGCTGTGGTTCGTCTGGCGCGAGCGGCTTGGCCGCACCGGCTTTTATGTATTGTTCGCGCTTGCCGTCACCGTGTCGGTACAGCTGGTCGGGCTGTATCTGGTCTTCGCGACCCTGATCGTTCCGCCGCTCGCGACACGAACGATGCAGCGAGGAAGACTCGCTGCATCATGGGCGCTGGGAGCCGCCGGTTACGCCGCGGGTCTCGTGCTGTCGACGGCGCTCGATCTGCCCAGCGGCCCGGTCATCGTCTGGATGCTGGTGGCGCTCGGGCTCGTCTGGCATGGGTGGTTCGCCACCACTGCAGGACGCGCGCTCCGCCGCGCCTGAAACGCGAACCGCTCTATTTGCGCAGCGCCGCGATGCCGCGTTGCAGACCGTCGAGCGTCAGCGGAAACATGCGCGGGCCGAGGAGCTCCAGCACCATCTGCGTCGAGCGGGTGTATTGCCAGGTCCGCTCGGGCTCCGGGTTCAGCCAGATCGCATGGCGGTACGCGGCGATCAGCCGGGCGAGCCACGCCGCGCCGGGCTCGTCGTTGGCGTATTCGACGCTGCCTCCGGGCTGCACCAGCTCGTAAGGGCTCATCGCCGCGTCGCCGACGAAGATCAGCCTCCAGTCGCGGCCGTACTTGTGCAGCAGGTCGAGCGTCGCGATGCGCTCGTTGCGGCGGCGATGGTTGTCGCGCCAGACATGATCGTAGACGCAGTTGTGGAAGTAGAAGTACTCGAGGTGCCTGAACTCGGATTTCGCCGCTGAAAAGAGCTCTTCGCTGACCTGGACGTGCGGATCCATCGAGCCGCCGACATCGAGGAACAGCAGAACCTTGATCCGGTTCCGCCGCTCCGGCCGCATCTGAACATCCAGCCATCCTGCGTTGCGCGCGGTGCGCTCGATCGTCGTGTCGAGATCGAACTCGTCGGGCACGCCCTGCCGTGCGAAGCGCCTCAGCCGTCGCAGCGCGATCTTGATGTTGCGGGTGTTGATCTCGACCGAGTCGTCCAGGTTGCGGAACGTGCGTTCGTCCCAGACCTTGATCGCGCTGCGGCTGCGCCCGCCCTGCTGGCCGACGCGGATGCCTTCGGGGTTGTAGCCGTAGGCGCCGAACGGACTCGTACCCGCAGTGCCGATCCATTTCGATCCGCCCTGGTGCCGGCCCCGCTGCTCCTGCAGCCGCCGGCGCAGCGTCTGCATCAACTGGTCCCATCCGCCGAGCGCGGCGACCATCGCCTTCTCCTCGTCGGTCAGATTGCCTTCGATCATCCTGCGCAGCCATGACTCCGGAACGTCGCCGTGAATGTCGAGCACCCCGTCGACGCCCTTGAAATACGCGCCGAACGCGAGATTGAAGCGGTCGTACAGCGCCTCGTCCTTGACCAGGCAGGTCCGGGCCAGAAAATAGAAGTCGTCGATGCTGGTCGATACGACGTCATGCTTCAGCGCATCGAGCAGCGTCAGGAACTCGCGCGTGCTGACCGGGAGCTTCGCCGACTTGAGATGCAGGAAAAAATCGATCAGCAAGATCGCTACCGCGGGCGGTCGAGCAGGAACTCGAGGTGCCGCCTGACCGCCGGCCATTCGCCGTCGATGATGCTGAATACGACAGTGTCGCGCTTCGAGCCGTCCGGCAGCAGCTGGTGGTTGCGCAGCACGCCGTCCTGCTTGGCGCCGAGCCGCTCGATTGCGGCACGCGACGCATGGTTGAACCAGTGCGTGCGAAATTCGACCGCAATGCAGCGCAGCACCTCGAACGCATGCTTCAGCAGCAGCAGCTTGCATTCGGTGTTGACCGCCGTGCGCTGCACACGCTTCGAATACCAGGTGTGCCCGATCTCGAGCCGCCGGTTGGCCGCGTCGACGTTGAAATAGCGGGTGCAGCCGACGATGTCGCCGGTAGTGTTGTGGCGCACCGCAAAAGGCATCGCGCCGAGGCGTTCACGCATCTCGAGCGCACGCGCGATGTAGTCGCCGATCCGGTCCGGCGGCGCGACGCTGGTGTACCAGAGCCGCCAGAGCTCTCCATCGGCAGCGGCAGCTTGCAGCCCGGCCTCGTGCTTCGGCTCGAGCGGCTCGAGCGTCGCATGCTGGCCCTTGAGCGTCACCGGCTCGACGAAGGCCATGACTCGCCTTTAGCGGCCAGTCCGCGCCATGAACGCGACGCGCTCGAACAGGTGCACGTCCTGCTCGTTCTTCAGCAATGCGCCGTACAGCGGCGGCACGATGATCTTCTTGTCGCTGCTGCGCAGCGCCTCGGGTGGAATGTCCTCCGCGAGCAGGAGCTTCAGCCAGTCGAGCAATTCGGAGGTCGAAGGCTTTTTCTTCAGCCCCGGGATGTCGCGCAGCTCGAAGAAAACCTCCAGCGCTTCCTGCAGCAACGCCTTTTTCAGCCCCGGGAAATGCACGTCGACGATCCGCGCCATCGTCGCCTTGTCGGGAAACCGGATGTAGTGGAAGAAACACCGGCGCAGGAACGCGTCCGGCAGCTCCTTTTCGTTGTTGCTGGTGATGATGACGGTCGGGCGGTGGCGAGCGCGTATGGTCGCCTGCGTCTCGTAGACGTGGAATTCCATCCGGTCGAGCTCGCGCAGCAGATCGTTCGGAAACTCGATGTCGGCCTTGTCGACCTCGTCGATCAGCACGACCGCCGGCGCCTCCGAATCGAACGCCTGCCACAGGACGCCCGGCTTGATGTAGTTCGCGATATCGGCGACGCGCTCCTCGCCGAGCTGCGAGTCCCGCAAACGCGACACGGCGTCGTATTCGTACAGGCCCTGCTGCGCCTTGGTCGTCGACTTGATATGCCATTGCACCAAGGGGCGATGGAGCGAGCGCGCCACTTCTTCCGCCAGCATCGTCTTGCCCGTGCCCGGCTCTCCCTTGACCAGCAGCGGCCGCGCCAGCGTCACCGCGGCGTTGACCGCGAGCATCAGGTCGGGCGTCGCGACGTAGGTGTCAGTGCCCTCGAAACGCATCGTGATTTCCCCGTCGGGCGCGGTCGGCTGCATGGTCATTCTCCTCGCTCGATATTAGCGCATAAGCCATTGCAGCAGCCAGAGCGCGCCCATGCCGACGACGATCGTCAGCAGCGTGTTGCGCCAGCGCCATGCGACGATCCCGGCCACCAGCGCCGCGATCAGCTTCACGTTGCCGAGGTCGAGCTGCAATACGCCAGGCGCCGCGAACACGATCGCGGGCACGACGATCGCGGTCAGCATTGCCGCCGGAACATGGCGCAATGCACGCGCCAGCAGCGGCGGCATCTCTCGACGCGCGAACAGCGCGATGAACGACAGCCGCGCGGCGAAATTGATCGCGCCGACGACGGCGATCAGCGACCAGATCAGGATCGGGCTAGTTTCCAGGCTCGTCCTCCGTCGTTGCGCCGCGTCCGAGAATCCGCTCGGCCACGACCCCGGCGACGATGCCCGCCAGGCCGGCGCAAATCATCGACAGGCGCATCGGCATCGAATCGAGCGCGATCGCCGCGACCGCGGCGGTCGCGAACACGATCAGCGCTATTCGCTCGTGCAGCAGGGGGGCGAGAAGAGCGAGAAAACACAATGGCACGACGAATTCCAGCTGCCAGGACGGCGGGATCACGGCACCGGCCAGGATGCCGGCGATCGTGGCGATCTGCCACGCCACCCAGAGGATGGCGCCGCCGCCGACGAAGTAGGAGACATTGGCGCGGAGGTCCTTGGATTCGCGAAAGCGCCGGATCGACGAGGCGAACGCCTGGTCGGTCAACAGGAATGCGACCAGGTTGCGCCACCGGTGGTCGACCGGCTTGAGATAGGGCGCGAGCGCCGCGCTGTACATCAGGAAGCGGAGGCTGATGACGAAACATGAGAGCACGATCACGGCAAACGGCGCGCCGGCGGCGAGCAGCTGCGCGGCGATGATCTGGGCGGCGCCGCTGAACACGATCATCGACATCGCGAGCGCCGCCGCCGGCGAGGCGCCCGCGCTGATCGCACCGACGCCGCACACGATGCCGAATGGAATCAGTCCGACGGTCATCGGCAGCATGTCGCGCGCGCCTTCGATGAACGCCGGACGGGAGAAATGAGTGCGCATGGGGACGGGACAAAAGCGAAGGGCCTGCGGCCGACGATCGACTCCGGCCGCAAGCCCTCAAGAGCATTCGTGCCGATTATAGCGCAGCCGCGCGATAATGGCCGCTCGCCAACCCGAACGAGGAGTCATCCGGTGGATCTTCCGATCAATCAGTTCAAGCGCGCGATTGCATCCGGCCGCACGCCGCTCGGCGCGTGGCTCGGAAGCGGCGCGGCGTCGACCGCGGAAGCGCTCGGCTGCGTCGGGTTCGACTTTCTCGTCGTCGACATGGAGCACACGCCGATCGACACCCCGCAGATGATCGACATTCTGCGGGCGATCGCGGGGACGCCGGCGCAAGCGATCGTGCGCCCGCCGTGGAACGACATGGTAATGATCAAGCGCGCACTCGATGCGGGTGCGCAATCGCTTCTGCTGCCGTTCGTGCAGAACGCCGACGAGGCGCGGCGCGCCGTCGCCTATACGCGCTATCCGCCGGAAGGGGTGCGCGGCGTCGCCGGAACGCATCGCGGCAGCCGCTACGGCACGGTAGCCAATTACCTGAAGCGTGCGGGCGACGAAATCTGCGTGATCGTGCAGATCGAGACGCTGTCCGCGCTCGGCAAGCTGGACGAGATCGCCGCCGTTCCCGGCATCGACTCGATTTTCATCGGACCCAGCGATCTTTCGGCGTCGATGGGCCACCTGGGCGACATCACGAACCCGGCGGTGCAGGAGCATCTGGCGGCTGCCGCCAAAGCGTGCCGCCGCGCCGGCAAGCCGTCGGGCATCATCGGGCCGACCCCCGAGATGGTGGCGCGCTTCATCGACTACGGCTACTCGTGGGTCGCCGTAGGCTCCGACATGGGTTTCATGGTGGGACGCGCACAGGAATACCTGTCGAGGTTTCGCGATGCGAGTTCCGCTGCAGGCAAGCCGGCGACTCGCTGACGCGCGCGCCCGGCACTCTCGTTTTCTTGTACGATGCATGTTTTGAGCCAGCGGGATCGAGCGATGGAATCGCCGTTCGAGTGCGTGCTCGATGCCCGGGCCAGCCTCGGCGAATGCCCGGTGTGGTCGACCGACGAGCAGGCGCTCTATTGGGTCGACATCAATGCGCCGTCGCTCAATCGCTTCGATCCGAAGTCCCGCAACAACCTCATCTGGCCGATGCCTTCGTCGATCGGCTCGTTCGCGCTGCGCGAGCGCGGCGGGTTCGTCGCGGCGCTGCGCGACGGCATTTGGCTGGTCGATCGGACCGGCAGGCTCGGCGACCGCATCGCCGAGGCACCGTACGATCCTTCGCACCACCGGTTCAATGACGGTCGCGCCGATCGCACCGGGCGCTTCTGGGCCGGAACGATGAACGAACGACGCGACGCTTCCAGCGGGGCGCTGTATTGCCTCGACGGCTATTTGGCGCTGACCCGAGTGCTCGACGGCATCATGATATCGAACGGGCTCGCGTGGAGTCCCGACGGCCGCACGCTCTACCATGCCGACACGCCGACGCGCACGATCAACGCCTATGCGTTCGACCAGGCCGCCGGCACCGTCAGCGGCAAGCGCGAATTCGCGCGTTTCGACGGAGAGACCGAACGGCCCGACGGCGCGGCCGTCGACAGCGACGGGTGCTATTGGATCGCGTTCTACCGCGGCGGCAAGATCGTGCGGCTGTCGCCGCAAGGCGAGCGCCTCGCCGAATATCCGGTGCCCGCGATGTGCCCGACGATGTGCTCATTCGGCGGGCCGGACCTGCGCACGCTCTACGTGACGACGGCGCGCCAGAATCGCGAGCCGGACGAGCTCGCGCGCCTGCCGCAGTCGGGCGGTCTGTTCGCGATGCAGGTCGATACACCGGGGTTGCCGGAGCCGAAATTCGCCGGCTGATCGCGGTCCGCTGAAGCGGAAGCATCGATTTTCGACATTGCCGACTCCTGACCGGAACATCATGCGCCTCGACAGCAGCGACTATCTTCCGATCGATGCATCCGGCAGCCTTGGCGCGTCGGCGTCGGGTGCCTCGTTCGCCACCTCGACGGGCGACATGCTCGAGATCGGCAGCTTCGGTCCGGGGATATTCCGACTTCGCGTCGGTCCGGACACGAAACCCGACTACGGATTGATCGCCGCCCGCGCGCAGCGCTGCGATGTCGCGCAGCCATCGCGCGGCCTGTGGACGTTCACCGCAGGCGACGGATCGCTCGAGCTCGCCGGAACGCCGTTGACCCTGCGCCTGCTGCACGCCGGCAAGCCGGTGCTCGCTTCGATCACCGACCGGACAAGAGACGGCCAAACGCGATTGCCGGCGATCGGTCGCGCGCGACAAGGACAGTCGTGGCTGGCGGCCTACGCGCTGGCGTCGGGCGAACCGGTCTACGGTCTCGGTGCGCAGACGGCGACGCTGAACAAGCGTGGCCAGCTGGTGCATTCGCAGGTCGAACCGGCGGGCGCCTCGCCTTCTGCGTCGGGCACGAGCGCGCCGTTCTGCTGGAGCCCTGGTCCCGGCGGCGGCGCCTGGGGCATCTATGTCCACACGCCGGCTCGCGTGCTGCACGGTGTCGGCTATCCGGACTGGTCGCAGCGTTCGTACGGACTCGTCGTCGACGACGAAGCGCTCGACCTGTTCCTGATCGCCGGCCGCGATCCCGCGCAGGTGATCGAACGCTACACCGCGCTGACCGGACGTGCACCGGAAGTCCCGCGATGGAGTCTCGGCGTGTGGGTCGCGCGCGCCGACGACTTGAGCGCCGACGGCGCCGTCGCAGCGGCGTCCGATCTGCGCGTTCGCCGCGTGCCTTGCGACGTTCTGGCGCTCGACGGCACCGCGCCCTGGGATCCGTGGACGTCCTTCGATTTCCGTTGGGAGCCGAGGGGCTATCCGGATCCCGCCGCCGCGCTCGCCAAGATCAGGCAGCAGGGATTCAAGATCTGCGTCCGCGAGCAACCGTCGATATCGATTCACTCGCCGCTGTTTCACGAGCTCGCCGCCAGAAAATATCTGATGACCGATGGCGGCGGCCGGCCATACGAGCGCGCCGCCGGCACAGGGCCCGATGACGCGCGTCCCGGCGCGCAGCCGCCGCCGCCGTCGGGCATCATCGATTTGACCAACCCAGCCGCCCTCGCGTGGTGGCGAAACGCCAACGAGGCTTTGTTTAAGGCCGGCGTCGACGTGATCGAGACCGATGGCGGCGACGGCATCCCGGCCGATGCCGTCGCATTCAACGGGGACACGGGCCAGCGCCTCGCCAACGTCTATCCGCTCCTCTACGGCCGTTGCGTTTTCGATGCCGCCGAAAAGTTCGCGCCGCCCGAGCAGGCGCCGCCGCTGATCTGGAGCCGCGCCGGCTGGAGCGGCAGCCAGCGATATCCGGTTCAATCGGGCGGCGAAACGCAAAGCGATTGGGAAGGCCTGGCGGCGACCATCCGCGCCAGCCTGTCGAACGGCATGAGCGGCGTGCCGTATCACGCCTGCGAAGTCGGCGGCGGCTACGGCGGGGAGCCATCGGCGGAGCTCTATCTGCGCTGGCTGCAGGCCGGTGTTTTCGCCTCGCACTTGCGGCTCCGTGCCGGCGGTGACCGTGACCCGTGGACGCTCGACGCCGAGCAGGAAAAAATCGCGCTGCAGTGGCTCGAATTTCGCTACCGGCTGCTGCCCTATCTCGGCACGGTCGTCGCGCAGGCGGCCAGGACCGGCATGCCGGTGATGCGCGCGATGCCGCTGGCGTTCCCCGGCAATGCGCTGACTCGGGCCAACGATGTCCAATTCATGTGCGGCGACGCCTTGCTGGTCGCGCCCGTCATTGCACCGGGGGGCGAAGTCGATGTCGCGCTGCCGCCGGGCGCATGGTACGACCTGGCGACCCGGCAGCGCGTGGCTGGGCGGCAGGTGATCCGCTACCGCGCCACGCTGGATCGCTTTCCGGTGTTCGGACGCGAAGGGCACGCGCTGCCACTCGGACCAGCAGTGCAGCACGCCGGGGAAGTCGATCGCGAAAATCCGCTGAACGCGCTATGGGTGTTCGGCAAGCCAGCGCATGCGCTCGATGGCTTCACGCAGGCGAGCATAGCGGTGGCCGCCGACGGCGCGGCCGTTACCGCGACGTCCGGCGTGCAGGTCGAAGTTTTCGGCGACTCTACCGGCGTCCGCATCGACGCTCCGACTTGAGCGCGGCGATGAATGCGGCGACGATCGTCGTCACCATCGGCGAGCCCGCCGGCATCGGTCCCGATCTGGCCGTCCGTCTCGCCGAACGGACCTGGCCCGCGCGGCTGGTTCTGGCCGGCGATTGCGAGCTTTTGCGCGACCGCGCGCGAAGGCTCGGCGCGGGCGTGCGGCTGGTGCCGTATCTGCGCGGCCGCGCCCCGACGCCGGGCGCGCTCGAAGTCGCGCACTTCCCCGTTGCGGTGCCCGTCCATGCGGGCCGGCTCGATGCAGCCAACGCCAGGACGGTGATCGCCTCGCTCGATGCGGCGCTCGCCGGCTGCCTGTCGGGCGAATTCGCGGCGATGGTTACCGCGCCGGTGCAAAAAAGCGTGATCAACGACGCCGGCATCCGGTTCACCGGTCACACCGAGTTCCTCGCGCAGCGCACCGGCGCGCCGGGTGTCGTCATGCTGCTGGTCGGCGCGGCGCCGTGGGGATCGCTGCGCGTCGCGCTCGCGACCACGCACCTGCCGCTCGCCGCCGTCCCTGCGGCGATCACGCGCGAAACGCTGACGCAGACGCTGCGTATCGCCGTCGCCGACCTCGAGCGCAAATTCGGCATCGCCAAACCGCGCCTCGGCGTATGCGGGCTCAATCCGCACGCCGGTGAAGGCGGCTATCTGGGCCGCGAGGAAATCGACGTCATCGCTCCGGTCCTGACGGCGCTTCGCGCCGAAGGGCTGGACGTCGCGGGTCCGTTGCCGGCCGACACGATTTTCGTTCCGGCCAAGGCGCGCGACTACGATTGCATCGTGGCGATGTACCACGATCAGGGGCTGCCGGTGCTCAAGCACGCCAGCTTCGGCCACGGCGTCAACGTAACGCTGGGTCTGCCGATCGTGCGCACCTCGGTCGACCATGGCACCGCGCTCGATCTCGCCGCCGAAGGCGCGCTGGCTCGCGCCGCCGATCCCGGCTCGCTGTTCGCGGCGGTCGACCTGGCGATCGACCTGGCGTCTCGGGCGCGAGCGGCGGGACGCTGATAGCCTCGCATCGCCCGCGCAAGAGATTCGGCCAGCATTTCCTGGCCGATCCGCATTATGTCGAGCGCATCGTCGAGGCGATCGCACCGAAGCGAAGCGACCGCCTGGTCGAAATCGGCCCGGGCCTGGGCGCGCTGACCCGGCCGCTGCTCGACAGGGTCGACCGCCTGACCGTCATCGAGATCGATCGCGATCTCGCCGCCGCGCTCGCCGCCGAATTCCCTCCGGAGCGGCTCGCGCTGCACGTGGCCGATGCGCTGACGTTCGACTTCGCCGCACTGGGCCGCGACCTGCGCGTCATCGGCAACCTCCCGTACAACATATCGTCGCCGCTGCTCTTTCATCTTGCGCAATTCGACACGCAGCTTGCCGATGTCACAGTGATGTTGCAGAAGGAAGTCGTGCAGCGCATGGCGGCCGCGCCGTCGACATCCGAGTATGGGCGCCTGTCGGTGATGCTTCAGGTCCGGTTCAAAGTCGAGCGGTTGTTTGTCGTGCCGGCCGGGGCGTTCCGGCCGCCGCCCAAGATTGAATCCGCGGTGGCGCGCCTGATTCCGCTGGGCGCCGCGCGGCCGGCGCTTGCTGACGCCGCGCTGTTCGCGCACGTGGTCGGCGCGGCGTTCGGTAAGCGGCGCAAGACCTTACGCAACGCACTGAAGCCGTTCGCCGACGAGGCCGCGCTCGAGGATGCCGGCATTGCGCCGGGCGCGCGAGGCGAGACACTGGCGGTTGGAGACTTCGTCCGGCTCGCCAACAAGCTGGCGGGAAAGACTTGACGCTGCAGCCCTAGCGGAACAGCTGACCGACGGCCTGCTCGAGCCACGCGACCGGGAGCATCAGGACGAGTTGCGCAAGCACGATGACGATCAGCGGCGAAAGATCGAGCACGCCGCCGAGCGGCGGAATCGCGCGTCGTATCGGCGCGAGAAAGCGAAACGTCAGCGCATTCAGCACGCCGGCCAGCGGGCCGTCTGGCGCGACCCACGACAAGAGCGCCTGCAGGAACACCGCCACGATCAGTATCCAAAGCGCGGCCTTGATCAACTCGATCACCGCCAGTGCGGCAAGCGCTCCGGCCAACGGCCCCGAAAGCGCGGCGCCCCCGAGCATTGCGAGCGCGAGCAGCCATAGCAGCTGCGCGAGCCAGGCGACAATCAGCGAGGCCCAATCCAGCCCACGGAAACCCGGCAGCACCTTTCGCAGCGGCTTGACCGCCCAGTCGGTCAGCGCGGCGACCGCCTGTCCGAGCGGATTGCGAAACGGCGCGCGCAACCACTGCATGATGAAACGCAGCAGCGCCGAATAGACGATCAGCGCGAAGACGATATTGATCAGGAAGCGGAGCGCGTCGGTAAGCATGATCAGGGTCAGGGCTCGGATCCGAAACGCTCGCCCATTTCGCGGGCGCGCGCGGCCGCGGCCTTGACGGCCGCGATGATAGCCGCCATCACATCCGCCTCGTCCATCGCGCTGATCGCGCGCTCGGTGGTGCCTCCTTTGGACGTCACCTGGGCACGCAGCAGCGCAGGCTCGGATTCGCTCTGCTCAGCCAGGCGCATCGACCCGCTGAAGGTCGCGTATGCGAGACGGCGGGCGTCGGCGGGCGCAAACCCGAGCTCGCGCGCCGATTGCTCGAGCGCTTCGAGAAAATAGAATACATAGGCGGGACCGCTGCCCGAGACGGCGGTGACGGCATCGAGCTCGTCCTCGCGCTCGCACCAGAGCGTCGCGCCGACTGCATCGAGAATGGACGCTGCGCGCGCTCGGCTCTCGCCGTCGACACCCGACAGCGCGTACAGGCCGGCGATGCCGGCGCCGATCAGCGCAGGCGTATTGGGCATCGCCCGCACCAGGCGACGATAGCCTAGCAGCCAGCGCGACAGGTCGGCCAGGCGGATGCCGGCAGCGATCGTCACGACAACTTGCCGCTTGAGCAGCGTCGCGAGCTCGCGCGCGACGGCCCGAACGTGCTGTGGCTTGACCGCGATCACGATCAGGTCGGCATGGACGACGGCTGCCGCTTCGATGGCGGCGAAAGTCGCGACACCGAAGCGCGCCGAAACCGTGGCGCGCGTGTCGGGGCTGATCTCGACGACGGACAGCGCGTTCGACGCCTGCCCGCGCGCGATCAATCCGCCGATCAGCGCCCGGGCCATGTTGCCGCCGCCGATGAACGTGATGTTCAAGCCCTCGCCTTTGCAAGCTCGCCTGGCGACGTCCGCCAGTTGTTTGATGCCGCCCCTGTCCCGCGATGCTCTCGCGTCATGCGCGGGGTCCGAACAGCGCGCTGCCGACGCGGACCAGCGTCGCGCCTTCGGCGATCGCCGCCTCGAGATCGTCCGACATGCCCATCGACAAAGTGTCGAGCATAAGCCCTTCGGCCCACGCGGCGGCCAGGATTTCGCGCAACGTCCGGAATTGCGCGCGCTGGATCGCCACCTCGGCGGTGGGCGCGGCGATGCCCATGAAGCCGCGCAATGCGAGCCGCGGCAGCGAGACGACGGAGCGAGCGAGTGCAAGCGCGTCGCCGGGCGCGATGCCGCTTTTGCTCATCTCGGCGCTGATATTGACCTGAACGCAAACGTCGAGGCGGCCTTGTCGTGCTTCACGTGTAGTCGACAATCGCTCGGCAATGGCCATTCCGTCGATGGTTTGCACCCACGCGAATTGCGCCGCCGCGACGCGCGCCTTGTTCCGCTGCAGCGGTCCGATCAAATGCCATTCGACGTCCGGCAGATCGGCGAGCGCGGCCATCTTGGCCGTCGCCTCCTGCACGTAGTTCTCGCCGAAGGCGCGCTGCCCGAGCGCATGGACGGCCCGGATCGCTTCCGCCGGCACGCTCTTGCTTACGGCGAGCAGCCGGATCGTCGCCGGATCGCGGCCCGCGGCATCGGCCGCCCGCGCGATGCGCTGCTGCATGGCTTGCCACGCCTTCTCGTATAGGCTCATAATCAATGACGCCGGCATAGCCAATCCGGGCCCGACGCACCGAAGCTGGCCGAAAGGCAGGGCGCACGCCGGGCGCAAGCCGCGTCCGGGCGCGGCACCAGGGATTATAAATGGACATTGCCGAACTTCTCGCTTTCGCGGTCAAGAACAAGGCCTCGGACCTGCACCTGTCGGCCGGGCTGCCTCCGATGATCCGCGTCCACGGCGACATCCGGCGGATCAACCTGCCGCCGATGGAGCACGAGGACGTGCACGCCATGGTGTACGACATCATGAGCGACGCTCAGCGCAAAACCTACGAAGAGATGCTCGAATGCGACTTTTCGTTCGGCATTCCCAATCTCGCGCGCTTTCGCGTCAATGCGTTCAATCAGGAGCGCGGTGCCGCGGTCGCGTTCCGGACGATCCCGTCCAAGGTGCTGTCGCTGGAGGAGTTGAACGCGCCCAAGGTCTTCGCCGACCTGACGACGAGGCCGCGCGGGCTGATCCTGGTCACCGGCCCGACCGGCTCCGGCAAGTCGACGACGCTGGCCGCGATGATCAACCACGTCAACGAAAGCGAATACGGGCACATCCTCGCGATCGAGGACCCGATCGAATTTCTGCACGAGTCGAAGAAATGCCTGATCAACCAGCGTGAGGTCGGGCCGCACACGCTGTCGTTCGCCAACGCGCTGCGCGCAGCGCTGCGCGAGGACCCCGACTACATCCTGGTCGGCGAGATGCGCGATCTGGAGACGATAAGGCTGGCCCTGACCGCCGCCGAAACCGGCCACCTGGTCTTTGCCACGCTGCACACCAGCTCTGCAGCGAAGACGATCGACCGGATCATCGACGTGTTCCCTGCGGCTGAAAAGGACATGGTGCGCTCGATGCTGTCCGAGTCGCTGGTTTCCGTGATATCGCAGACCCTGCTCAAGACCAAGGATCAGCAGGGCCGCATCGCCGCGCACGAAATCATGATCGGCACACCGGCGATCAGAAACCTGATTCGCGAAAACAAGGTCGCGCAGATGTATTCGTCGATCCAGACCAGCCAGTCGCTCGGCATGCAGACGCTGGATCAGTGCCTGACGGAGATGGTCCGCCGCAACCAGATCGCGCTGTCGGAAGCGCGGGCCCGGGCGGTCAACAAGGATCTGTTCGGCGGCTGAGCGGCGAAGCCGCGGTCGACGCCACGCAAAGGAACGGCCAATGGAACGAGAAACCGCGACCAAATTCATTCACGAGCTGCTCGACCTGATGGTCAAGCAAAAAGGCTCGGACCTGTTCATCACCGCAGGTTTTCCGCCCGCGATCAAGGTCGACGGCAAGATCGCGCCGGTCTCGAAGACCGCGCTGACGCCGCAGCACACGATCGAAATCGTGCGCAGCGTGATGAACGACAAGCAGGCCGCCGAGTTCGAGTCGACCAAGGAATGCAACTTCGCGATCAGCCCGCCGGGCATCGGCCGCTTCCGCTGCAATGCGTTCGTGCAGATGGGCCGGGTCGGGATGGCGATGCGCACGATCAATACGACGATTCCCACGTTCGACGAGCTGAATCTTCCGCCGGTGCTCAAGGACGTGACGATGAGCAAGCGCGGCATCATGCTTTTCATCGGCGCGACCGGCGCCGGCAAGTCGACATCGATGGCGGCGCTGCTCGGCTATCGCAACGAAAACAGCTACGGCCATATCATCACGATCGAGGATCCGATCGAGTTCGTGCACGAGCACAGGAACTGCATCATCACCCAGCGCGAAGTCGGCGTCGACACCGACGGCTGGCAGATCGCCCTGAAGAATTCGCTGCGCCAGGCGCCCGATGTAATACTGATCGGTGAAGTTCGCGACCGCGAGACGATGGACTACGCGATCGCCTTTGCCGAAACCGGACACCTTTGCCTCGCCACGCTGCACGCCAACAGCACCAACCAGGCGCTGGACCGGATCATCAACTTCTTCCCCGAGGAGCGCCGCGCCCAGTTGCTGATGGACCTGTCGCTCAATATCCGCGCCTTTGTCGCGCAGCGGCTGATACCGCGTCGTGACGGCCGCGGCCGGGTGCCGGCGGTCGAGGTCATGCTGAATTCGCCGTTGATTTCCGATCTGGTGTTCAAGGGCGACGTCTCCGGCATCAAGGAGATCATGAAGAAGTCGCGCGAGCTCGGCATGCAGACATTCGACCAGGCGCTGTTCGACCTGTACGAAGGCGGCCTGATCACCTACGAAGACGCGCTGCGCAACGCCGATTCGCTCAATGACCTGCGGCTGGAGATCAAGCTGCACGGCAAGGACGCCAAGAACCGCAACGTCATGGCGGGCATCGGCAATCTGGACATAGTGCAATAGCAGGCAAGCGCTCGCCCGGCAGTACAAGGCGCTCGCCATAGGGGCTTTCGCGGGCGCACCGGCGTACGCGCCCGCCCCCGACACGGCCTACAATAGCGTCATGGCCGGCCTCGATCCACGCGCTGCAGTCCCCACCGAGATCAAGCTTCACCAGTCGTCGCGGCTGCTCGAGCTGACGTTCGCCGATGGCAGCAGCTATCGGCTGCCTTACGAGTTCCTGCGGGTCTATTCGCCGTCAGCCGACGTCCGCGGGCACGGGCCCGGCCAGGAGACGCTTCAGGTCGGCAAAAGCCAGGTGACGATCACCGATGTGGAGGCGGTCGGGCACTACGCGATCCGGCCCAAGTTCTCCGACGGTCACGACACCGGGATCTATTCCTGGGACTACCTGCACGAGCTCGGCGAACGGCAGGAACCGATGTGGCAGCAGTATCTGGACCGGATGCGGGCGGCGGGCGCCAGCCGCGAGCCGGATGCGAACCCGTCACCGCCTGCGGCGACGCACTCCTGCGGTCACGGACGCTGAAGCCATGAGCGAGCAGACGCAGTTCGGCTACGAGCAGGTGACTCCCGAGGAAAAGACCAGGCGTGTGCGGGGCGTATTCGATTCGGTTGCGACCCGATACGACCTGATGAACGATCTGATGTCGCTGGGAATGCATCGCGCCTGGAAGCGCTTTACGATCGCGGCTTCGGGCGTTCGCCCGGGGGCACGGGTGCTTGATGTCGCCGGGGGCACCGCCGATCTCGCTCGTCTGTTTGCCGCGCGAGTCGGTGCAACGGGCAGTGTCGTATTGACCGACATCAACGGCGCGATGCTGGCCGCGGGGCGCGACCGCATGTTGAACGAAGGCCGGCTGATCCCCGCGGTGCAATGCAATGCCGAGGCCCTGCCGTTCCGTGCAGGAAGCTTCGACTGCGTCAGCATCGCCTTCGGCCTGCGCAACGTCACGCGCAAGGATGCGGCGCTGGCCGAGATGCGGCGAGTTCTGCGTCCGGGCGGGGTCGCATTGGTCCTCGAGTTCAGCCGCGTCTGGGCGCCGCTCAAGCCGGCTTACGACTGGTACAGCTTCAACGTGCTGCCCCGCCTCGGCCAGGCGGTCGCGCACGACGCGGACAGCTATCGCTATCTCGCCGAGTCTATACGCGTGCATCCGGACCAGCAGGAGCTCGGCGCAATGATGGAAACCGCGGGACTGGAACGCGTCGAATGGTTCAACCTGAGCGCGGGTGTGGTTGCCCTGCATCGCGGCTACGCCTTCTAGCGGATCCTCGCGATGCATGTCGCCGCCACCCTCGCCAATCGCGCGCTTGCACGCGAGGACTGGGCGCGCGAGCGGCTCGCCGCGCACGCCGGCCGCAAGGTTCGCATCGTCGCCGGACCCGCGGCGCTGACTCTGGCGATCGACGCCGACGGCAGCTTTGCCGACAGCGAGGAGGCGCCCGATCTCACGCTGACCATTCCCGCACTGCGCTTGCCGGCACTGATGGCGCGACCCGAGCGATGGAGCGAGCTGGTCGTCGCGGCGGGTGATGCGAGTCTCGCATCGACGATCGGCGAGCTGGCGCAAACGTTGCCGTGGTTTATCGAGCGCTCGTTTGCGCGCCTGTTCGGACCGATCGTGGGCGCGCAGCTCGCCGAGGCCGGCCGCCGGTTGCTCGCATTGCCCGGTTATGCGGCGGAGCGGGCCGGCTCGAGCTTCGCCAGCTATGCCAGCGACGAGGCCGGGCTGGTCACCGGCGCGCGCGTCGGCAGTGAATTTGCCGCCGACGTGGCGGCGCTGGCGGCGCGGGTCGACGCCCTGGCCGAGCGGGTCGACCGTCTGGCCAAGCCGGCGCCGGCAAAGCGACGCTGAGGATCGCGCAACCCGCCGGCGTCACGGGATGCGGTGCGTCCCTCCGGTCACCGCAAGGAAGACTTCGCGCAGGAACATGCCGAGGCACGCGACGATGGCGAGCATCGCGAGGATAAAGAAAACCGCCACTGACCTCGATAAATCGACAGCCATCAACGCGCCGACGAACGAGCCGGCGACGACCAGACAGATCAGCAACCCGCCCAGACCGGCCGCCAGCAGCGAGAAATAGATCAGGCGGATCCGCCGCGCCAGCAAGCCGAGCTCGGCACGATCCTCATCGCTGCGCAGTCCCCCGGTGTTGCGACTACGTCCAAGGATCAGGCGCCGGCGGTCGATGCCGCGGCCAAGCCGGATATTGAGCGCGTTGATCAAGGTCGCGATCGCCGTCAGCAGAAATACCGGCGCCACCGCGAGCTGGATGACGTGGGTGATGTCGGTCAGATGCGATTCCAGAGAATGCCCTTCTGAAGGCCGCGGTCGAGGTCGGCAACCGCGAATCTACGCCGGAGCATCGTCCTCATCAACCCGCGCACGAGCAGGGGTCCGCGCCTTCGCCCCGGGCGCGTGGGCGTCACCTTTCCCTTACAATCGGCGCCATGCGCTCGCTCCGGCTCGTCAAGATATTGCGCGTCGCGCTCAAATACGGGCTCGACGAGTTCCTGCTCGGACACGAACGCTTTCACTGGCTGCGGCCCACAGCGCGCATCGTCACGTTCTGGCGCGACGTGTCGTCGCCGCGCGCCGTACGGCTGCGTATGGCGCTGCAGGATCTCGGCCCGATCTTCGTCAAGTTCGGACAGATGCTGTCGACGCGGCGCGACCTGCTGCCGACCGACATCGCCGACGAGCTGGCCAAGCTGCAGGACCAGGTTCCGCCGTTTCCTTCAGACCAGGTGATGGCGACGCTCGAGCGCGTCTACGCGAAGCCGGTCGATCGGGTGTTCAAGTCGTTCGATCGTGATCCGGTTGCCAGCGCCTCGGTTGCGCAAGTCCACTTTGGCGTCCTTCCGGATGGAACGCCCGCTGCGATAAAGATCCTCAGGCCCGCCATCGCCGAAACCATAGACAAGGACCTGGGGCTGATGCAGATGGGCGCAACGCTGATGGAAAAGCTCTGGTCCGACGGCAAGCGATTGAAGCCGCGTGCAGTCGTCGCCGAGTTCGACCGGACGATCCACGACGAGCTCGACCTTTCGCGCGAAGCGGCCAACTGCTCGCAGCTTCGCCGCAATTTCGCGCGTTCGCCGCTGCTCATGGTGCCCGAGGTCTATTGGGACTGGTGCAACAGCGAAGTCATGGTCATGCAGCGAATGGAGGGGACGCCGATCAGCCACCGGGCACGCCTCGTCGAACAGGGTATCGACATCAAGCGGTTAGCGCGAGCCGGCGTCGAGATCTTCTTCACGCAGGTCTTCCGCGACGGGTTCTTCCACGCCGACATGCATCCGGGAAATATCTTCGTCGCCGTCGACGCTGCGAATCGCGGCAAGTACATCGCGTTGGACTTCGGCATCATGGGCACGCTGTCCGACCAGGACAAGAGCTATCTTGCCCAGAATTTCCTGGCGTTCTTTCGCCGCGACTATCGCCGCGTCGCCACCGCCCACATCGAATCCGGCTGGGTGCCGCCGGACACGCGGGTCGACGAGCTCGAGGCTGAAATCCGCGTCGTCTGCGAGCCGATCTTCGACCGGCCGCTGAAGGAAATTTCACTGGCCCGGATTCTCGTCCAGCTGTTCAGGGCGTCGCGCCGGTTCAACGTCGAGATCCAGCCGCAGCTCGTACTGCTGCAGAAGACGCTGCTCAATGTCGAGGGCCTGGGGAGGGAGCTCGATCCCGATCTCGATCTCTGGGTTACCGCCAAGCCCTTTCTCGAGCGCTGGATGCACGACCAGATCGGCTGGCGCGCGATCGAGCAGCGCCTGCGCGACGAAGCCCCGTTTCTGGCGACCGCGCTGCCGCTGTTGCCGCGGCTGGTCTACCAGCGACTCAGCAGTCCGCCGGCGGCATCGGAGACTGCGATCCGGGAATTCGTCGCCGCACAACGCATGCGCAATCGCTGGCTGGCGCTGATCGCGTTTCTGGTCGCGGCGGCCGCGGCAATCCTGCTCTGGCGTTTCTGGTAGCTGACGCTGCACGCCAGACGGCCGGTCACCGTCCGCGCGTCGACAAAAGACGCGGAGCAGCGGCCTCCCGCGCGAACGGCTTTACTTGGGCGCGGCTTGGCCGCCAGTCGGCGCTGCTCCGGTGTTAGCAACCTTGTAGCGGTTGCACGCCGCACCGCTGGGCTCGCGCAGCGTTTTATGCTGCGCCTTGGCGCGCGTTTCCATCTCGGCCTGATGCTGCTTGTCGTAGGCCTCGCACTCGGCCAGCGTCTTGAAGCTCTGTAGCTTCTTCCGGTGCGCCGCGCGCTCGTCATCGGTCATCAAGGTGCTGGGGCGCACCCCCTCATCGGCCGTCGCCGTCTTAGCGGCGGTCTTGCTGTTGGCCTTGGGATCGCCGCCCTTGGCTTCAACTTTCCTGGCCATCGCGGCCTTCTTCCTTTCCTGCGTCTTCTGGTAGGCCTCGGCCTTGCCGGTCATGTCCTTGGTGCCGACGCTCTTGGCGGCGGCGGCACCCTTCACCGGGGCGGGTTGCGTCACGGCGTCCTTCTTGGCCGGCTCGGTCGGCGCGGCGGCGGCGGGTTGCGTCACGGCGTCCTTCTTGGCCGACTCGCTTGGCGCGGTAGCGGGTGCCGTTGTTTGCGCCAGCGCGCATTCACCGGCCAGCAGAGCAGCCATTCCGAAAATCAGATATTTCATCATTGCCTCACCATGTTGATTGACTAAGAAAACACACTATTTTGCCTGGGACGGAGCCTGTCTGACTGGCCCCACCGTCGTTTCGTTCCACACCAGCGCGACATCCGGCTGGCGCCGGACCAGACGCTCCAGCGCGCGCTTCTGAGCCGGCGTACGCACACATCCTTGCAGCGTGACGAACTTCCGCGTCGTCGTGATCCAGATGCTCGCGTTGCGAAAGCGCGCATCGTTGCGGATCGCGGCGGCGACGCGCGCGTTGATCTCCGGATCGTGCTTGTAGCTGCCGCCGCATTCGCAGGTTCCGGCGAGACAGCACGACGTTCCCCTCTCGGCGCGCGAGTGCGCCTGCGCACGCATCTGCTCGGGAGTCAGCGTCGGCGGCGGTACCGTCGGACACGCGGCGAATCCCGCGGTCGCCTGCTCGAATGGATCGAGCTGATAGCTGTCGGCGGCGAAAAGCGGCAGAGGGAGCGCCGCGGCCGCAGCGAGCAGAGCAAGACCTCGCATCGCAGGCATCCGCATCAGCATTCACCGTCGCCGATCAACGTCCGTCGCCGGCGATCGGTTGACATCAATGGCAAGCGGCCGAACCCGCGATTCCCGGCCGAGAGAGCTCCTTTTGCTACAATCCGCCATCTTCTGAACGGCCGAGTCCGTCCGCGATGGCGCTGCTCGAAATCCAGAACGTGACGCGCCGGTTCGGCGAGTTCACCGCGGTAGACGGCGTAAGCATCGACATCGAGGCCGGTGAATTCTTCACGCTGCTCGGGCCCTCCGGCTGCGGCAAGACGACCTTGCTGCGCATGATCGCAGGATTCGATCTGCCCGACGGCGGGCGCCTCGTGCTCAACGGCCTGGACCTCGCCGAGCGGCCGCCCGAGGAACGGCCGGTGCGCACGGTATTCCAAAGCTATGCGCTGTTTCCGCACATGACGGTCGAGGGCAACATAGCGTTTCCGCTGCAAATGGCGAAGACGCCGGCGGCGGCGATTCCAGGCAAGGTGCAGGAGGCGCTCGAGGATGTCCGGCTGACCGGCTTCGGCAAGCGCTATCCACACGAGCTTTCCGGCGGGCAGAAGCAGCGGGTAGCGATCGGCCGCGCGCTGGTCACCCATCCGACCGTGCTGCTGCTCGACGAGCCGCTGGCTGCGCTCGACGCGAAGTTGCGCGAGGAGATGCAGATCGAGCTGATCAATCTGCAGAAGGAAGTCGGCATCACCTTCGTGTACGTCACGCACGATCAGACCGAGGCGCTCGCGCTGTCGCACCGGATTGCGGTGATGAACAAGGGACGAGTCGAGCAGATCGACGAGCCCTCGCGCCTCTACAGCTTTCCGGCATCGCGCTTCGTCGCCGACTTCATCGGCACCTGCAACCTGCTCGAGGGGTCGGTCGCGTCGAACTCGGGCGGCATCGTCGCGGTCGAGGTTTCCGGCCTTGGCACCGTCCGCGTGGCAGCCGCGCCGCCCGCTGCACCCGCCGCGGGCACGATCGCCTTGCGCCCGGAAAAGATCCGCGTGCAGGCGGCCGCAGCGGCATCCGCAGCAGCCGACCGGTCGGACAATCACTTTCTCGGCACCGTTACCGAATACCTGTACCTGGGCGACGTGACGGTATACATCGTCACGACGCCGGCAGGGCGCAAGCTCGAGACGCTGCTCGCCAATTCGGGCGCGGGACGCACGAAATTTTTCGAAGTCGGCGATGCGGTCGAGATGAGCTGGGCGGTCGATGCCGGCCATTTCATCGGCGGGTGAGCCCGACTTGAGGAATCCTGTCCGATGAGCAAACCCGCCCTTTCGACACGAACGCGAGCCGGCCTCGGCCGATGGCTGGTCAGCGGACCTCCGGTGCTCTACCTGCTGATTTTCTTTGCGGCGCCGGCGCTGATCATGGTCCTGGCTTCGTTTCGCACGCCGGGCGATTTCGGCGGGCTGGCGCCGCTGATCGAGGACGGCAGGCTCGATCTCAATCTCGACAGCTACGCGCGCTTTTTCACCGAATCGGTGTACGCGCAGATCTTCGTCAAGTCGGTGTGGTATGCGCTGCTGACGACGCTGTTCTGCCTGCTGCTCGCGTATCCGCTGGCCGCGCTGATCGCGCGCAGCGCGAAGAAACATCGCGACCTACTGCTGCTGTTGGTCATCCTGCCTTTCTGGAGCAATTTCCTGATCCGCATCTACGCCTGGATGATCATCCTCGGCCCGAATGCCGCGCTGGCCAGGACGGTCAACGGGGTGCTCGGCTGGTTCGGGCACGAGCCGGTGCCGCTGCTCTTCAGCTCGTTCGCGGTACTCGTCTGCCTGGTCTACGTGCATCTGCCATTCATGGTGCTGCCGCTTTACGCCAACCTGGAAAAGCACGACCGGGCTTTGCTCGATGCCGCGCAGGATCTGGGCGCCGGCGCGTGGCAGCGATTCTGGCGCATCACGTTCCCGCTGTCGCTCCCGGGCGTCTATGCCGGCGCCGCGCTGGTGTTCATTCCCGCGCTGGGCATCTTCGCGATTCCGGATATCCTCGGCGGCCCCGAAGACAGCCTGATCGGCAACGTCATCAAGCAGCAGTTCCTGGAGACCCGCGACTGGCCGTTCGGAAGCGTGCTGTCGATCGTGCTGACCGTCGCCGCGCTGGTGCTTGCCGGCGCCGCGGCATGGATCGGCCGTAGCAGCCTGGGGACGCCTTCCAGCGCGGAGCCGGCTCGTGCGTAGACGACCGATCGGATTGTGGGCGGCGGCGCTGACCGGCTACGCCTTCCTCTACATCCCGCTGCTGATCGTCATCGTCTACTCGTTCAACGATTCGCGCCTGAACGCCGAGTGGGTAGGCTTCACGTTCGGCTGGTACGACAAGCTGTTTCACAACCAGGACATGCTGCTCGCGGCCGGCAATTCGCTGCTGATCGGATTGACCGCGAGCGCCGTCGCGACGGTCCTGGGAACGATGGCGGGGCTTGCGATGTACCGCTACCGGAACCGGCTGTTGTCGATTCTCGTGCTCGCACCGATCGCCATTCCCGAAATCCTGATGGGTGTCTCGCTGTTGATCTTTTTCGTGCTGCTCAACCTCACGCTCGGGCTGGTCTCGGTGGCGCTCGCCCACATCGCGTTCTGCATCGGCTTCGTCGCCATCGTCGTGCGCTCGCGGCTGGCCGGAATGGACGAGAGCCTGACCGAGGCCGCGCGCGACTGCGGCGCGTCGCCGCTGAATGCCTTTCGCTATGTCACTCTGCCGCTTATCATGCCTGGCGTGATCGCCGGCGCGCTGATGGCGTTCACGCTGTCGATCGACGACTTCGTCATCACTTTCTTTACCGCCGGGGCCGGAACCGTGACGCTCCCCCTGCAGATCTACTCGATGATCAAGATCGCGGTCACGCCCGAAGTCAACGCAGTGTCGACGCTATTGATGCTGTTGACGCTGGCGCTCATCATTGTCGCGTCGAAACTGTCGCCGAGCCTGCTCGGTACGGACGAGGAGAACGCATGAAGAAGCTCATACCGATGCTTGCGGCCCTGACGATCTCGCTGCCCGCCTCCGCGGCCGATCAATTCCACCTGTACAACTGGAACAACTACATCGCCCCCGAGACGATCAAGCGCTTCGAGGATTTGTGCAAATGCGAGGTCGTTCAGACCTACTATTCGGACAACGAGGAGCTGCTGGCCAAGCTCGCCGCCGGCGCCAAGGGCTACGACATGCTGGTGCCGACCAGCAACGCGGTGCAGGCGTTGATCAAGGGCGGCCAGTTGAAGCCGCTCGACAAATCGCAGCTGCCGAACCTGAAGAACATCAACCCGATCTACATGAACACGCCATTCGACCCCGACAACAAGTATTCGGTGCCGTACGCGATGTCGACGACGATCATCGGCTACAACGACGTCAAGATGAAGGAGCTCGGCCTGCCGACCGATACCTGGGCGGTCATCTTCGATCCCAAGTACCTCGCCAAGGTCAAGGGACGCGTCACGGTGCTCGACAGCTCCGGCGAATTGTTCGCCGCTGCGTTCAAGTACCTCGGCTACTCGGCCAACGACGTCGATCCGAAGCACTGGGACGAGGCGGCGGCGTTGATAAAGAAGGCGAAACCGTACTGGGCGGCGTTCAATGCCTCGTCGTACATCAAGGAGCTCACCGTCGGCAACATCTGGCTGGTCCACGGCTACTCGAACGATATCTTCCAGGCCAACCTCGATGCCCAGGCTGCCAAGCGGCCGTTTCACATCCTGCAAGGCATGCCGAAGGAAGGGGCGGTGCTCGCAGTCGACAACATGGTCGTACACAAGGATGCGCCGCGGCCGGATCTGGCGCTGAAATTCATGAACTTCATGCTCGAAGGCAAGAATTCGTCCGAGCTGACCAACCTGATCGGCTCCGGCAATCCGAATCTCGATGCGGTCAAGTACATAAAGCCCGAGATCCTGAAAAACCCGGCGATCTTTCCGGATAAGGCCGTCGAAGCCAAGCTCGAGCAGCTGAAGGAGCTGACTTCGACGCAACGGCGCCTGCGAAACCGGCTGTGGACCGAGATCAAGGCGGGACGCTGATCAGCCCCCGTGACGATGCACTCGCGCTGCGGCCCCTCACCGGCCGCGCAGCGGAAATGGCGGCGCTGCAGGGCGTATTGGATGCGGCCCCGGCCTATTTTCGAATCGTCGGCGGAGCGCCGCCCGGTCCAGCCGAGGCGCAGAGCCTTTTCACTGCCTTGCCTGCCGGCAAGGGCTACGACGACAAATTCGTCTGGGGCCTCTATTCGGGCCCGGCAATGATCGGCTGTGCCGACGTCATCCGCGGCTATCCAACCCCCGACAAGGCGGTGATCGGCTTGCTGCTGCTCGCCGAGCCGTGGCAGGGGCATGGCTTCGGCCGTGCCTTCGCCGCGCTCGTCGAGCAGGCGATTGCCGGCTGGGACACGATTACGGGGCTTCGCATCGGCGTGGCGCTGGCCAATTCGCGCGCGCTCCGTTTCTGGCAGCGGCTGGGCTACGTCGAAACCGGTGAAGTGAAGCCGGCCGACCCCGGCGGATTTCCGGTCGCCGTGCTGGAGAAGCCCTTGTCGCGGACGCCGCGCGCGTGAGCGATCTCACCGTCAAGCCGCTGACACCCGCGCTTGCCGGGGACTTCCTGCGCTTTTTCGATCACGAGCGCGGAAGCGCTTTCAGCGACAACCCGGAGTGGGCCAAATGTTATTGCCACTTCTACGAGGTGCCGGTCGCGATCGAGTGGCCCTCGTTGTCGGCAGCGCAGAACCGCATCGCGATGCAGGCTCGCATCGAGGTAGGAGAAATGGAGGGCTTTCTGGCCTTTGCCGGAAGCGAGCCGGTCGGATGGCTGAACGCCCAGCCGCGCCACAAGCTGCCGCATTGCTTCGACCGCATGCGCGTTCCTCCAACGCCCTTGCCGTGCGCCGCGTACGAGGCTGCCGTCATCGTTTGCTTCATCATCGCGCCGACGTGGCGCAGGCGAGGTGTTTCGCGGGCCCTCCTCGCTTCAGCCTTGTCGTCGCTTGCCGCGCGCGGCTTCCGGCTGGTCGACGCATTTCCGTTCAAGTCGGGCGACAGCGAGCGAGCCGCCGATCACTATCACGGGGCGCTGTCGATGTTCACTGCCGCCGGATTCGCGGCGCTGGCCGAAACCGACTCGGTCACCGTCGTGCGCAAGTTCCTGCGCTGAACGCCGGGCGTGAGCTCGACATCGCACCCCTCCCGGCTGCCCGAGTATCTCGCCGGCTTGTACGCACTGCTGATCGTCTACGCCAGCCTCGAGTCGTTCTCGGCCTGGATCGCGCCTCTGCCCGGCACACCTTTCTTCCTGTTCGCGCCGTGGCCGCCGCGGTTCACCCGCTTCGACGTCGCGATCAATGTTCTCGCTTATGCGCCTCTCGGGTTTCTTGTCGCGTTGGCGGGTCGCCGCACGGCGCTGGTTCGCCTGACGGCGGCGACCGCCGCAGGCCTGCTGCTCTCGTTCGCGATGGAGACCGTGCAGATGTTCATTCCCACCCGCGACGCCAGCGCGATGGACCTCGTCTGCAACACCGCCGGCGCGGGTATCGGCGGCCTGTCGGCGATCGCCTTCGATAGCAGCGGCCTGCGAGCCCGCGTCTCTGTCTGGCGTGCCCGCGTGTTTTTCGACGGCCGCGGCGCCGACCTGGGACTCGCCCTGCTGGCGATCTGGCTGCTGGCGCAGTTGAACCCCGGCATCCCGTTGTTCGCCGCGACTTTCGATCCATCGCTCGAGCTGACGCGCGATCTGGCCGGGACGCTGCTGCAGGCGGCGCAGAGCGCGTTCAATGTGATCGGCGTGGGCCTCTTCCTCGCGCTGCTGCTGCGCCAGCGACGGTTCGTCGGCGGCGCGGTCCTGATGCTGATCGGCACGGCGCTGATCTTCAAAGGCGCCGCGGCGAGCGTGCTGATCAGGCAGTCGGTGCTGGAGACGTGGATTAAGCCGGGCGTCTCGCTCGGCGTCGCCGTCGGTGCGCTGGTCCTGCTCCTCGCCGTCTGGCTGCCGCGGCCGGTCCGAACGACGCTATGCGCCATTTCGCTGCTCGCGTCGCTGGTCGCGCCGCTGCTTGCGCCCGATATGTGGCATGCGCGCGCGCCGCTTGCTCTTTTCGATTGGCCATACGGACAGCTGACCAATTTCAACGGGCTGACCCACGCGGTGCTCGTCGCGTGGCCGATCCTGGCCAGCATTTACGTGCTGTCGGTCGCCGCGCGCCGCGTTCACGCCGACGACAGCGAGTAGGGCCTGTTCACGCCGCGTATAATTTTGCACTTCGCAAATCTTGTTTGATCATCTGAAATGACGCGCGGCGAACAGCGTCTATCGATTGCCGGCCCTTCGGGCGCCCTCGAGCTCGCGCTCAATCCGCCAGAACAGGCCCCTCGCGGCATTGCACTGATCGCCCATCCGCATCCGCTGCAGGGCGGGACGATGGACAACAAGGTGGTGCAGACGCTTGCCAAGACGTTCGCGGGACTGGGCTACGCCAGCGTTCGATTCAACTTTCGCGGTGTGGCGGGGAGCGCCGGCGAATTCGACGACGGAGACGGCGAAACCGACGACGCACTGGCCGCGCTGGCTCATGCCCGCACCGAGTATGGCGACCTCCCGGTCGTTCTTGCCGGATTTTCGTTCGGGACTTTTGTCCAGACGCGCGTCGCGCAGCAACTGGCCGCAGAGCGCATGGTGCTGATCGCACCTGCGGTCGCGCGATTCGGCACCGGCGCAGTTCCTGCCGATACGATCGTCATCCACGGCGAAGAGGACGACGTGGTCACGCTTGCCGATGTGCTCGCCTGGGCGCGCCCGCAGCAGCTGCCTATCGTCGTCTTTCCCGGCTGCGGCCATTTCTTTCACGGCCGGCTGCCGCAACTGACGCGGGTCATAGCCGGCATGTGGCGGTGATCGCGGCGAGCGAGCCGGCGCCCGCCGGCACGCAGCGGCCGGGCCGCGACGATGTCGTGCTCGCGGTGGCCGGACTGTGCAAGTCGTATGGCGGCAACGAAGTCGTGCGCGGTCTGGATTTCGCGATCCATCGTGGCGAATGCTTCGGACTGCTCGGTCCCAATGGCGCGGGCAAGACGACGACCTTGCGCTGCTGCCTGGGACTCACCGACCCCAACGCCGGCACGATCACGCTGGTCGGCGCGCCGGTGCCCAAGGCGGCGCGTCAGGCGCGCATTCGCGTCGGCGTCGTGCCGCAGATGGACAACCTCGATCCCGACTTCACCGTGACCGAGAACCTTCGCATCTACGGCCGCTATTTCGGCATTTCCGCAGCGACCTTGTCCGAGCGCATACCGCGGCTGCTCGACTTCGCGGGTCTGGCGAGCAAGGGGGCTACGAGCATCCGCACGCTCTCAGGCGGCATGAAGCGGCGCTTGACCCTCGCCCGCGCGCTGGTCAACGATCCCGAGCTTCTGATCCTCGACGAGCCGACCACCGGCCTCGATCCGCAGGCGCGGCACCTGATCTGGGACGGCTTGCGCCAGCTGCTGTCGCAAGGCAAGACGATCCTGCTGACCACGCACTTCATGGACGAGGCAGAGCGGCTGTGCTCGCGACTGGCGGTCATCGATCACGGCAGGATGATCGCGAGCGACACGCCTCGGGCGCTGATCGCCGCGCACGTCGAGCCGGAAGTCGTGGAGGTGTACGGCGACGAGGCGCGCCGCTGGGCGGCCGCGCGCGGCCGCGCGCTGGCGGATCGGATGGAAATCGCCGGCGAGACGGCGTTCTGCTACGCGAAGCATGCCGGCCCGCTGCTGAGCGACTTGAGTGGACAGAGCGGCGTGCGGTACCTGCACCGCCCGGCGAACCTCGAGGATCTT
>DATBBM010000145.1:0-9758 GCA_036270955.1 Casimicrobiaceae bacterium
GATCGCGTCGGCCACGGCGACGTTCCTGTTCCGGCAGTTCTTCCTGACCATTCCCGACGAGCTCGCCGAGGCGGCGCGGATCGACGGCGCGGGCCCGATGCGCTTTTTCTGGGACGTCGTCGTGCCGCTTTCGCGCCCCAATATTGCCGCGCTGTTCGTGATCCTGTTCATCTACGGATGGAACCAGTACCTGTGGCCGTTGCTGGTGACGACACAGGAAGACATGTACACGACGGTAATCGGCATCAAGCGAATGATCTCGGGCGGCGATGCCGCGACCGACTGGAACCTGGTGATGGCGACCGCGATGCTGGCGATGCTTCCGCCGGCGCTGGTGGTACTGCTGATGCAGCGCTGGTTCGTCAAGGGTCTTGTCGACGCCGAGAAATGACCGCAGGGAACCATGGCTAAAGTTCAGCTCCGCGACGTCCGCAAGAGTTACACCAATCTCGAGGTGATCCACGGCGTGTCGATCGACATCGCCGACGGCGAATTCATCGTCATCGTCGGCCCGTCGGGGTGCGGCAAGTCGACATTGCTGCGCATGGTCGCCGGACTGGAAGCGATCACGGGCGGCGAGATCGTCATCGGCGACCGCGTCGTCAACACGCTCGAGCCGAAGGACCGCGACATCGCGATGGTGTTCCAGAATTACGCGCTGTACCCGCACATGAGCGTTTTCGGCAACATGGCGTACGGCCTGAAGATCCGCGGTTTCAAAAAGGCCGACATAGAGGCCAGGGTCAAGCGCGCCGCGGAAATACTCGAACTCGGGCCAATGCTCGAGCGCAAGCCGCGCCAGCTTTCCGGCGGGCAGCGCCAGCGCGTCGCGATGGGCCGTGCGATCGTGCGCGAGCCCGCGGTCTTCCTGTTCGACGAGCCCTTGTCGAACCTGGATGCGAAGCTCCGCGTGCAGATGCGCTTCGAGATACAGAAGTTGCATCGCCGTCTCGGAACGACCAGCCTTTACGTCACTCACGACCAGGTCGAGGCGATGACGCTGGCGCAGCGCATGATCGTGATGAACGCGGGCCGGGCCGAGCAGATCGGCACGCCGATGGAGGTCTATCAGAATCCGGCGACGGTGTTCGTCGCGGGATTCATCGGCTCGCCGGCGATGAACTTCATCGAGGGCAAGAGCGAGGGCGATGGGCGCATCCAGCTCGAGGGCAGCGGCGTGCTGGTCGTGCCGAAGGCTCCTCCCGCCGGCCGGAAGCTGACGATCGGCATCCGGCCCGAGCACCTGATGCCATGCAAGCCCAGCGAAGCGAACCTGGTCGGCAGTGTCGAGATGATCGAGGCGCTGGGCGCCGACACGCTGATCCACGTCGCGGTTGCGGGACACACGATCATCGCGCGTCTGCCGAACGGCACGCCGGCCGAAATCGGCGAGCCGATCGCGCTGGCCGCGGATCGCGACCGGATCTACCTGTTCGACGCCGACACCGGCGCGCGGTTGCCGTCGTAACGCCGCGCGCATGAGCGCCGCCGGACCGCTCCAAGGTGCGACTAGCGCCCCCCACGGGGGCAGCGCAGCGGCCTCGGCCGCAAGCGTGGGGGGGCCGCCATGAGCGCCTGGTCGTTCCCCCGCCATATCGCGCACCGCGGCGCCGGCAAGCTGGCGCCGGAGAACACGCTCGCCGCGATGCGTCTCGGCTACGCGCATGGCTATCGAATGGTCGAGTTCGACGTCAAGCTCTCCGGTGACGGCGTGCCGTTTCTGCTGCACGACGATACGCTCGACCGCACGACCGACGGCCGCGGCCGTGCGGACGCCCTGACCTGGGCTGAGCTCGCCAAGCTCGATGCCGGCAGCTGGCATTCGCCCGTGTACGCCGGAGAGATGCTGCCGACGCTGGGCGCGATTGCAAGCTGGGCGATCGCCAACGGCGTGGCATGCAATATCGAGATCAAGCCGAGCCCCGGCCGCGAGAGCGCGACGGGCGCGGCGGTTGCGCTGGACGCACGCGCGCTATGGCGCGGCACGCCGGTCGCGCCGCTTTTGTCGTCGTTTTCCGAAGCCGCGCTGGCGGAGGCGTTGGCGGTCGCGCCGGAGTTGCCGCGGGCGCTGCTTGTCGAGAAGGTTCCTCCCGACTGGCCGGAGCGCCTGGCGCGCCTGCAATGCATCGCGCTCGATACCGATTACCGCGAAATCGATGCGGCGCTCGTCGCCGCGGTCCGTGCCGCCGGCTACAGGATGCTTTGCTATACGCCCAACGATCCCGCGCGGGCGTCCGAGCTGGTGCACTGGGGCGTCGACGGCATCATCACCGACGCGGTCGACGCGATCCGGCCGGCTTGAGCTTGCGACAGCGCGTCGGGTGACCGTTGGGTCGTAGTGTGCGGGTCGCTACGCCCAGCCTTTGGCCCGCTTCACCGCCTTGTCCCATCCCGCCGTCAATTCGGCCGCACGCTCGCGCGTCATCGCCGGCTCGAAGCGCCGGTCGACCCGCCAGTTCGCGCGGATGTCGTCGGTATTCTTCCAGTAGCCGACGGCGAGTCCGGCGAGATACGCCGCTCCCAGGGCGGTGGTTTCCTGCACTTTCGGGCGCACGACCGGGACGCCGAGCAGATCGGCCTGGAACTGCATCAACAGGTTGTTCGCGGTGGCGCCGCCGTCGACACGAAGCTCGGCTAGCGCGAGCCTGGCGTCGCTCTGCATCGCGCGCAGCACTTCCGCGCTCTGGTAGGCGATCGACTCCAGCGCCGCGCGCGCGATATGGGCGGAGGTCGAGCCGCGCGTCAGGCCGAACATCGCGCCGCGTGCATAGGCGTCCCAGTGCGGTGCGCCGAGCCCTGCGAACGCCGGAACCACGTAGACGCCGCCGTTGTCGGGCACGCTCGACGCCAGCGCCTCGACTTCCGGCGCGGTGCGGATGATCTTCAGCCCGTCGCGCAGCCATTGCACGACCGCGCCTCCGATGAAGACGCTGCCCTCGAGCGCGTAGTCGATGCGCCCGTCGCGCTGCCAGGCGATCGTGGATACCAGATGGTTCGACGAGGGGACGGCGCCGGCGCCGGTGTTGAGCAGCAGAAAACAGCCGGTGCCGTAGGTGTTCTTCGCCATGCCGCGCTCGAGGCAGGCCTGGCCGAACAACGCCGCCTGCTGGTCGCCTGCGATGCCCGCGATCGGCACGGTGCTCCCCGCGATCGTCGCGTCGGCGCACACGCCCGACGATGCGACGACCGCCGGCAAGACCTCGCGCGGCACGTCGAGCAGCGCCAGCAACTCGTCGTCCCAGTCACCGCGATGGATGTCGAACAGCAGCGTGCGGCTGGCGTTCGATGCATCGGTGACATGGACCGCGCCGCCGGTCAGGTTCCAGATCAACCAGCAGTCGACGGTCCCGAACGCGAGCTCGCCGCGCATTGCGCGCTCGCGCGCGCCGGGCACGTGGTCGAGCAGCCATTTGAGCTTGGTGCCGGAAAAATAAGCGTCGAGCACCAGCCCGGTCTTGCGCCTGAACAGCGGCTCGTGGCCCTGGGCGCGCAGCTGGTCGCAGGTGGCGGCCGTCCGGCGGTCCTGCCAGACGATGGCATTGGCCACCGGCTTGCCGCTAGCGCGCTCCCACAGCAGCGTGGTCTCGCGCTGATTGGTGATTCCGAGTGCCGCGAGATCGCCGGCCCCGATGCCGGCGCTGACCAGCGCCTCGATGAGCACACCCGATTGCGTGGCCCAGATCTCGGTCGGATCGTGCTCGACCCAGCCTGGCTGCGGGAAAATCTGGCGGAATTCCTTTTGCGCGGCGCCGCGGATTGCCCCCGCGTGATCGAACACGATCGCGCGGGAACTGGTGGTGCCCTGGTCGAGAGCGAGCACGAACGACATCGTCGAAGCCTTAAGAAGAGGCCAAATAAGGTAAGATAACGCGCTTTGTGGCCGCTGATATTGTAGCCACTTTGCCGGGCCAAACGCCTGCCACGCCGGTCCTCCCGATCCATGCCGCTTTCATCCTCCGCCGTCGACCGTTCGCGCCTGCACGTGCGCGCCGTGACTTACGAGGGCTATCGGCGCGCCGACGATCTGTTCGACATCGAAGGCCATCTGACCGACATCAAGGACCACGACTACGCGCTGCTGACCGGCGTGCGCCGCGCCGGCGAGCCCGTGCACGACATGTGGATACGTCTGACGATCGGCTACGATTATCTGATTCGCTCCATCGAAGTCCGGACCGACCAGATGCCGTACCCCGGCGCCTGCGATCTGATCACTCCGGCGTACGACAAGCTGGTCGGCGCGAGCCTGCTGCACGGCTTTCGGCGGACGCTGCAGGATGCGATGGGCGGCGTCCGGGGCTGCAGTCATCTGACCGAGCTCTTGTCGCACGCACCAACCGCGGCGATCCAGATGTTTGCCGGGCTGCGCCGCGAAATCGAAGGCGACGAGCGGCCGTTCCAGCTCGACCGCTGCCATGCGCTGGAAACGACCACCGACACCGTGCGCCGCTACTACCCGCGCTGGTATCGCGGCGCGGCCTAGCAGGACCCAAGGAGCGCGCCGTTGAAGATTCACGAGTACCAGGGGAAGGAAATCCTGCGCCGTTTCGGCATCCCGACCCCGCGCGGGATACCGGCGTTCACCGTCGATGAGGCGGTCAGGGCGGCAAAAGCGCTGGGTGGCGCCGTGTGGGTCGTCAAGGCGCAGATCCATGCCGGAGGCCGCGGCAAAGGCGGCGGCGTCAAGCTCGGCAAGTCGATCGACGAGGTGCGCAAGCTCGCGGGGCAAATCCTCGGCATGGAATTGGTCACGCACCAGACCGGGCCGCGGGGACAGCAGGTGCGTCGCCTGCTGATCGAGGAGGGGGCCGACATCAAGAAGGAGCTCTACGTCGGCATGGTCGTCGATCGGACGACGCAGCGCGTCGTGCTGATGGCCAGCTCCGATGGCGGCATGGACATCGAGGAAGTCGCGGCGAGGACGCCGGACAGGATCCACAAGGTCTTCGTCGATCCGGGGAAAGGTCTTTCCGACCGCGAAGCCGACGGCATCGCTCGGCAGATCGGCATTCCGGAAGGCAGTGTTGCCGAGACGCGCACGCTGTTGCAAGACCTCTACCGCGCGTTCGACCAGACCGACGCATCGCTTGCCGAGATCAATCCGCTGATCCTTACCGGCGATGGCCGCGTGATCGCGCTCGACGCGAAGCTCAACTTCGACGACAACGCCCTGTTCCGGCATCCCGATATCGTCGAGATGCGCGATCTGGACGAGGAGGACCCGGCCGAGATCGAGGCCTCGAAGTTCGATCTTTCCTATATCTCGCTCGACGGAAACATCGGCTGCCTGGTCAACGGCGCCGGGCTTGCGATGGCGACGATGGACGTGATCAAGCTCTACGGCGGCGAGCCGGCGAATTTCCTGGACGTCGGCGGTGGGGCGACCGCCGAAAAGGTGACCGAGGCGTTCAAGATCATGCTGAAGAACCCGGGACTCAAGGCGATTCTGGTCAATATTTTCGGCGGCATCATGAAGTGCGACACCATCGCCAACGGCGTGATCGCCGCCGCGCGCGAAGTTCAGCTCAAGGTGCCGCTGGTCGTGCGGATGAAAGGTACGAACGAGGAACTCGGCAGAAAGATTCTCGCCGAATCCGGCTTGCCCATCATCAGCGCCGACAACATGGCCAGCGCTGCGGAAAAAGTCGTGGCCGCCGCGACGGGAACGCGGCAGCCATGAGCATCCTGGTCGACAGCAACACCCGGGTCATCACGCAGGGGATCACCGGCAAGACCGGACAGTTCCACACGCGGATGTGCCGCGACTACGCCAATGGCAAGAACTGCTTTGTCGCGGGCGTCAACCCGAAAAAAGCCGGCGAGGATTTCGAGGGCATCCCGATCTTCGGGACGGTGCGCGAGGCGAAGCAGGCGACCGGCGCGACGGTCAGCGTCATCTACGTGCCGCCGCCGTTCGCCGCGGCGGCGATCGACGAGGCGGTCGATGCGGACCTGGACCTGGTGATCTGCATCACCGAGGGCATTCCGGTCCGCGACATGATTCAGACCCGGTACCGCATGCGGGACAGGAAGACGCTGCTGCTGGGACCCAACTGTCCGGGCGTCATCACGCCGGACGAAATCAAGATTGGCATCATGCCCGGCCACATCCACCGCAAGGGACGGATCGGCGTCGTTTCGCGCTCGGGCACGCTGACCTACGAAGCGGTCGCGCAGATCACAGAGCTGGGGCTGGGACAATCGTCCGCGATCGGCATCGGCGGCGATCCGGTCAACGGACTCAAGCATCTCGACGTACTTCGGCTATTCAACGACGATCCCGACACCGAAGCGGTCATCATGATCGGCGAGATCGGCGGCACCGACGAGGAAGCCGCGGCGCAGTGGGTGAAGGAGAACATGACAAAGCCGGTCGTCGGCTTTATCGCCGGCGTCACCGCCCCGGAGGGGAAGCGGATGGGGCACGCCGGGGCGATCGTCGCCGGTGGCAAGGGGACCGCTCAGGAAAAGCTCGCGGTAATGGAGGCGTGCGGCATCAGGGTCACGCGCAACCCTGCCGAGATGGGCAAATTGCTGGTCAGCGTTCTCCAGGCTTGAGAAAGAGAGAAGACAAAAAACATGGCGGATCTGTTCACACCGCAATTCATGATTTCTGTGTTGGAAATCATCCTGATCAATATTCTGTTGTCGGGCGACAACGCGGTGGTCATCGCGCTCGCCTGCCGCAATCTTCCCGACAAGATGCGGCGGCAGGGCATTCTGTGGGGGGTGCTCGGCGCGATCGTCCTGCGCATCATCCTCACGTATTTCGCGATGAACCTGCTCAACTATCCATGGCTCAAGCTCATCGGCGCCGTGCTGCTGATCTGGATCGGCATCAAGCTGATCGTGGGAGAAGAGAATGCCGAGCACGAGGTCAAGGCCAGCAACCGGCTGGTTTCGGCGATATGGACGATATTGATCGCCGACCTGGTGATGAGTCTGGACAATGTGATGGCGGTCACCGCCGCCGCCAAGGGCGATCTGCCGCTGATCATATTCGGCCTGGTGATCAGCATCCCGCTGGTCATTTTCGGCAGCCAGATCATCATGCGCCTGATCGAGCGCATGCCTTTGCTGGTCCCGGCGGGAGGCGGCCTGCTCGGCTACATCGCGGGGGACCTGGCTACCGACGACCCGGTGGTGGCACCCTGGATCGAGATTCAAGCCCCGGTCGTCGACTGGCTCGCTCCGTTTGTGGGCATCGCGGTCGTCGTCGTTCCGGGGCTATGGCTGGCGCGCCGGCGTCGCCCCGCCGCCTAGATTGCCGCGAGCCGATGTCGTCTCCCGGTCGTCTCGCCTTGAAGCGCGCCGCAGCGTAAACTCGCGGCCGATGAGCAATACCGCGTATTCGAGCCCGCTCCGCCTCTCGCGGCGGTTTTTTGCATCCGCGGCAACCCCAGCAGCTGCGTCCTGATGGCCTCCCGAGCACCGCTCGATGTCGCCAGCCTGTCGCATCCGGGAATGGTGCGGCCCCACAACGAGGACACGGTTTTCGTCGACGGCGAAGCCGGCCTTGCCGTGCTCGCCGACGGCATGGGGGGCTACAGCGCGGGCGAGGTCGCCAGCGGCATCGCAGTGAACGTCATCAGCAACGGCATGCTGCAGGAGCTGCGTTCCGGACGCCAGCTGTCCAAGGTCGACGTCGGCAGCGGCTTGACGCATGCCGGCCTGCTGCTGCAGCAGCAGATCGCGCTGGCCAACAAGAGCATCTACGAAGCCGCGCAGAATCGGGCCGAATGCGCGGGCATGGGGACCACGCTGGTTGCGACGGTGTTCTTCTCGAACCGGGTCAGCATCGGGCATATCGGCGACTCGCGCTGCTATCGCCTGCGCGCCGGCAAGTTCGAGCAGCTGACCCACGATCACTCGCTGCTGCAGGAGCAGATAGACAGCGGCATGCTGACACCGGAGCAGGCGAAATACTCGCTGAACAAGAACCTGGTCACGCGAGCGCTCGGCATCGAGGCGGTCGTGCCGCCGGATATTGCCGAATACCGGGCCGAACCCGAAGACATCTATGTTCTGTGCTCGGACGGGCTGACCGACATGGTCGACGCCGACGCCGTCCAGGAAATCATCGCGGCCAAGCGCAACGACCTGGCTGAGGCGGTGGCCGAGCTGGTCGACGTCGCCAACCAGAACGGCGGCCGCGACAATATCTCGGTCGTGCTGGTCCGCGTGCCGGAAGGATTTCTGCCCAGCGGCGGCTGGTTGCAGCGCTGGGGCGCGAAAAAACCCGCGTAGGCGCGGCGCCGAATTTCGCGATATCTTCGCCCGATGGCAAAACTCGTCCTGCTGGTGCCGAATGGAACGACGCTGGACGTGCCGCTGCGCCGCGAGCGGCTGACGCTCGGCCGGCGCGCCGACAACGACGTCTGCCTGCCCAATCTCGCGGTCAGCGGCGAGCACGCCGTCGTCGTGACCATCCTCAGCGACTCGTTTCTCGAGGACCTGGGCAGCACCAACGGGACGCTGGTCAACGGCAAACCGATCGCCAAGCATTTCCTGCGCGACGGCGATCTGATCGACATCGGCCGGCACAAACTGCTCTATTTTGTCGATGACGATGCCATTCCGCCGGCGGGCATCCTCAAGAAGGCGGGACGCGACGCGGTCGGCGACCTGGGCGACAAGGTGGAGATGGCCAAGCCCATCGTGCGAACCCGGCGGGCCAGCCCCGCGGTCGTGCGGCAGGACGGGCCGAAGGTCTCGGAGCCGCCCAAGGTCGAGTCGACGCAAAGGAACCTGGCCGTCGGCAACAAACCTGCGGCGCCCCGGCCGTCCGGCGACGGCGCCGACGGGGCCAGGCTCAAGTTTCTGTCGGGATACAAGGCAGGACAGGCCGTCGCCCTGACGCGCGAGCGGACGACCATCGGACGGGCCGGCGTTCAGCTGGCCGTGATCGAGCGCTCGGGTGACGGATACCGCCTCAAATCGCTCGAAGGCGCGCCAACGCCGGTTAATGGCCGGCCCGCCAGCGCCGACGGCGTGGGGTTGGCAGCCGGGGATGTGCTTGAAATCCTGGACAGCCGGCTCGAGTTCGTCGCCGCCGGAGGAGCTTCGGCCAGCTCGCCGGGCATCGATCCAACGGGCCCGCAGGCGGCGAGCGGCGCGGACGCGCCCTAGGCCCGGCCCCTGTGCCGGGATCGCTGGCCCGGACGTTTTCAGCAGATATCCGACGCCCAGCGGGCCAATGGAACGCCTTGCAGCGTCAGCATGTGACGCTGAGCGTCACATGCCTTTGGCATGTCGGCTGACTTGGCGGCGGAAACCTGCCGTGCGCAGGGAGTAGTGGCAGTAGAAATACTCTGCATTTACCCGTGGCCGGATAGCAGTTATTCCCTCTTCAATGCCGATGACATGACTTGGCATGCCAATTGCGACTCGTCCTTCGGCATCCCCAGATGCGAAGGGTTAGGGAGTACTTACTAACGTTACGGAGATCGCAATGAAACGAATACAACAGGGTTTCACCCTGATCGAACTGATGATCGTCGTTGCGATCGTCGGTATTCTGGCGGCCATCGCGCTGCCGGCGTATCAGGACTACATCATCAGATCGAAGATGTCGGAAGGCGTGGCTGCTTTGGCTGCGTGCAAGACGTCGGTCTCGGAATACGTGTCGACGCACGGCACGGTCATGCCTGCCAACGAAGACACCGCCGGATGCTCGACGCTGGCGACGCAATACGTCGCTAGCCTCACGTTCGACGGCGTCAGTGCAATTTCCGTCATTACAAAAGCTACCGGATCGA
>DATBBM010000146.1:0-20386 GCA_036270955.1 Casimicrobiaceae bacterium
TTTCTTCCCGGTAGTGCACAACCTGCCCGGCACATGATCGTCGACGGCAACCGCAGTGAAGTTGCGTTGCGGAAACAAGCTGCCGTGCGTTTCCGCCGTTGTTTAGAGCCCACATGAAAAACCATATTGCTTGTAGTTGAAAGCAAAGGCCTTTTCATAGCTGTCGCGGAGGCGTAGTATCGGCGCCACTCGGCGGCCGAATATCCAGCACGGCCAACCGGAAAAGTAACAAACCGAGTCATGGGACGCACGTCTCAACCGTGTGCGTGTCTATGCATGCGCACCGAGGAGCAGTATTTGAAACCGACGGACATCGCGGTCCCCGACTACTTCCACAAGGTCGTCGATTGCCAATGGGCGTGTCCGGCCCATACGCCCGTTCCTGAGTACATCCGGCTGATCTCGGCGGGCCGTTACAGCGACGCGTACATGATCAACTGGGAGTCGAATGTCTTTCCGGGCATTCTTGGCCGGACCTGCGACCGTCCTTGCGAGCCGGCATGCCGCCGAAGCCGCGTCGAGGAAGGACAGCCCGACGGCAGCACGATCAAGCCCGAGCCGGTCGCGATCTGCCGGCTCAAGCGTGTCGCGGCCGACTTGAAGGACGATATCCGCGAACGCCTGCCCAAACCTGCACGCAAGAACGGCAAGCGGGTCGCACTGATCGGCGCCGGACCGGCATCGCTGACCGTCGCCCGCGATCTCGCGCCGCTCGGCTACCAGTGCGTCGTGTACGACGGCGACGCGCGCGCCGGCGGCATGATCCGCAGCCAGATTCCGAAGTTTCGCCTTCCCGAGTCGGTGATTGACGAGGAGGTCGGGTACGTAATCGATCTCGGCATCGACTTTCGCGGCGGCTCGCGCATCGACAGCCTCAAGACCCTGCTAGGCGAGGGCTATGACGCCGTCTTCGTCGGCAGCGGCGCGCCGCGCGGACGGGACCTCGATCTGCCCGGACGCCGCGAAGCCGCGGCGAACATCCACATCGGCATCGACTGGCTGTCCAGCGTCTCATTCGGCCACATCGACAAGATCGGCAAGCGCGTGATCGTACTCGGAGGCGGCAACACCGCGATGGATTGCTGCCGCAGCTCGCGCCGGCTCGGCGGCACCGACGTCAAGGTGATCGTGCGCTCGGGCTTCGACGAGATGAAAGCGTCCCCCTGGGAGAAGGAAGACGCGATGCACGAGGGCATTCCGATCATCAACTACCATGTCCCCAAAACGTTCACCCACGAGGGCGGACGGCTGACAGGCGTCATATTCGAGAAAGTCGAAGCGCGGCACGATGGCGACGGCCGCCGCCAGCTCGTGCCGACCGGTGAACCCGACGTCCATTTCGCCTGCGACGACGTACTGATCGCGGTCGGCCAGGAAAATGCATTCCCGTGGATAGAGCGCGACGCCGGCGTAGCTTTCGACAAGTCCGGACTGCCGGTGCTCGATAAAAAGACGCTGCAATCCACGCTGCCGCAGGTCTTTTTCGGCGGTGATGCGGCGTTCGGCCCGAAGAACATCATCTGGGCGGTTGCGCACGGCCACGACGCCGCGATCTCGATCGACCGGTTTTGCCGCGGCGAGGACGTCGCGAAACGGCCGCCGCCGCTGGTCAACCTGCTGTCACAGAAGATGGGGATCCACGAGTGGAGCTATGACAACGCGATTTCGAACGATCAGCGTTTCAAGGTTCCGCTGAAGGACGTATCGATCGCGCTGAAGAACATTAAGGTCGAGGTCGAGCTCGGCTTCGACGCGGCGCAGGCGTTTGCCGAGGCGCAGCGCTGCCTGAATTGCGATGTGCAGACCGTCTTCACCTCGAAGGCGTGCATCGAATGCGACGCCTGCGTCGACATCTGCCCGATGGACTGCATAACCTTCACCGACGACGGCGACGAGACCGACCTCCGGACGCGGCTGAATGCGCCTGCGCGCAACCTGACACAGGATATCTACGTCGCCAACGGGCTCAAGACAGGGCGCGTGATGGCGAAGGACGAGGACGTGTGCCTGCATTGCGGCCTTTGCGCGGAACGCTGTCCGACCGGTGCCTGGGACATGCAGAAGTTCACCTTCGATATTGCGCAGGCCGGCCATCGCTGTCACCAGCCGTATGCCAACGCGGTCGGCGCGCGCAAGGAACCTGCGGCGAGGGCGGCGGAATGAAGGCTTCAGCCGGCCCGATCCAGGCCGTCAACGACTTCGTCGTCAAGTTCGCCAACGTCAACGGCTCCGGCTCCGCATCGGCGAACCTGCTGTTCGCCAAAGCGATCCTTCGCATGGGCATTCCCGTCGCGCCGCGCAATATTTTCCCGTCGAACATCCAAGGCCTGCCGACATGGTTCGAAGTCCGCGTCAACGCGGCCGGCTGGCGCGGCCGGCGCGGCGGCGTCGACATGATGGTGGCGATGAATCCGCAGACCTGGGATCAGGATCTGAAGGAGATCGAGCCGGGCGGCTACCTTTTCTACGATTCGACCAAGCCGTTGCCGGACTCGAAATTCCGCGACGACATCTCGGTCATCGGCGTGCCGCTGACCGAAATCTGCAACCGTGAATACTCCGACGCCCGGCAGCGGCAGCTGTTCAAGAACATCATCTACGTGGGCGCGCTGTCGGCACTGCTCGAAATCGACCCCGAGGAGATCGCGCACCTGATCGGCGACCAGTACAAGGGCAAGGAGGCGCTGCTCAAGCCCAACGTGCACGCGATGACGATCGGGCGAAGCTATGCGGTCAACAACCTCGATTGCCCGCTGGGCATCAAGGTTAGGCGCGCCAATGCCGTCGGCGAGCGCATTTTCATCGAAGGCAACAGCGCCGCGGCGCTCGGCGCCGTTTACGGAGGGGCGACGGTCGCCGCGTGGTATCCGATCACGCCCTCGTCGTCGATGGCCGAGGCGTTCGCGCGCCACTGCCGCAAGTTCCGCACCGACGCCGCCAGCGGCAAGGCCCGATATGCGATCGTGCAGGCCGAGGACGAACTCGCCTCGATCGGCATCGTGATCGGCGCGGGCTGGAACGGTGCGCGCGCGTTCACCTGCACGTCGGGGCCGGGCATTTCGCTGATGCAGGAATTCATCGGGCTCGCCTATTTCGCCGAAATACCGTCGGTGATTTTCGATGTTCAGCGTGGCAGCCCGTCGACCGGCATGCCGACCAGGACGCAGCAGGCCGACGTGCTGTCGTGCGCGTACGCCTCGCATGGCGACACCAAGCACGTGCTGCTCTTTCCCGAAGATCCTAAGGAAGCGTTCGAATTCGCCGCCCTTTCATTCGATCTCGCCGACCGTCTGCAGACGCCGATTTTCGTGATGCTGGACCTGGACATCGGGATGCAGGACTGGCTGTGCGATCCGCTCGTCTGGGACGATGCACGCACGCACGACCGGGGCAAGGTGATGAGCTACGAGATGCTCGAGGCCGGCAAGGAGTTCGGCCGGTATCTCGACGCCGACGGGGACGGCATTCCATACCGGACCTATCCGGGAACGCATCCGAAGCGCGGCTCGTATTTCACCCGCGGCACGACCAAGGACCGATACGCGCGGTACAGCGAGGACGGGGCGACCTACGTCGACAACATGGAGCGCCTGCTGCGCAAGTTCGAAACCGCCAAGAGCCTCGTCCCCGAGCCGGTGCGGCGCGACGCCGGGCACGCGACCCGCTTCGGCGTCATCTACTACGGATCGACTGCGCCGGCGATCGACGAAGCGCTGGCGGCGCTCGCCGGCCAGGGCATCCATCTCGATGCGCTGCGCGTGCGCGCTTTCCCGTTTTCCGACGGCGTCGCCGACTTCATCGCGGCGCACGAGCAGGTCTTCGTCGTCGAGCAGAATCGCGACGCGCAGCTCAAGTCGCTGCTGGTCAACGAGCTGGTCGTCGACCCGGCGCGGCTGATGCCGGTGCTGCATTACGACGGCACGCCGATCACCGCGCGCTTCATCGGCAGCGAAATCGCCGAGAAGCTGGCGATGGTCAACGTGACACCTCTGCGCAAGGTGGCGCCGTGAGCCGGCATCGACTGGCGCGGGAGCTCAGCATGACCGAGGACATATGACTTACCTGACCAAACCGAGGCTCCATCATCCCGACCTGCCGAAGAACAAGCTCGGCTACACCCATCGCGACTACGAAGGAACGGTATCGACGCTGTGCGCCGGGTGCGGCCACGACTCGATCTCTGCCGCCATCATCCAGGCCTTCTTCGAGCTCGATGTCGCGCCGCACAAGGTCGCCAAGCTTTCCGGTATCGGCTGCTCTTCGAAAACCCCGACGTATTTTCTCGGCAATTCGCATGGCTTCAACAGCGTGCACGGTCGCATGCCGTCGGTGCTGACGGGCGCCAACCTGGCCAACCGCGACCTGATCTATCTGGGCGTATCCGGAGACGGGGATTCGGCCTCTATCGGTCTGGGCCAGTTCGCGCACTCGATGCGTCGTGGCGTCAACATGGTCTACATCGTCGAGAACAACGGCGTATATGGACTGACCAAAGGGCAGTTCTCGGCGACGGCGGACAAGGGATCCAAAAGCAAGCGCGGCGCGATCAACAACGACGAGCCGATCGACATGATCATGATGGCCCTGCAACTTGGAGCCAGCTTCGTCGCACGCAGTTTTTCCGGGGACAAGACTCAGCTCACGCCGCTGATCAAGGCGGCCGTGCAGCACCGGGGGGCCGCGTTTCTCGACGTGATCAGCCCCTGCGTCGCATTCAACAATCACGCCGGGTCGACCAAGAGTTACGATTTCGTGCGCGAGCACAACGAATCGGTCAACCGGCTGGACTTCATGCCGCAGCGTGCCGAAATCACGGCCGACTATGCACCAGGCTCTCTTCGTGAAGTGCGCCAGCACGACGGCTCGGTTCTGCGCCTGCGCAAGCTGCACGAAGACTATGACCCGGGGGACAGAATCGAGGCAATGAATTATCTGCAACGGCGACATGCCGACGGGGAGATCGTCACCGGCCTGCTCTACCTCGATCCGGACGCCGGCGATCTCCATGCCGCGCTGAACACGGTCGAAACGCCGCTGAATCAGCTTGGCGCCAGGGAGTTGATCCCAGGCGCGGCCGCACTCGAGAAATTCAACGCGACACTGCGCTAGCCTCCGCTAGCCCGAATTGTCGGGCGGCGGCGACGCTTTCGCGCGGCCAAGCCGCGCTACAATCGGCGAATGCGTCTGTTCTGGCGAATGCTGGCGGGTTTCGGCGGATTGCTGTTTCTGGTGATCGTCGCGGCCGGCATCACGCTGCGCAAATTCGACGCCAACGAGCTGATCGGCCCGATTCAGCAGCACGTCCGCGATGCGACCGGCCGCGAGCTGACTATCCGGGGTGGCGCCGAACTCAAACTCTCGCTCGAGCCCAAGCTGGTGATCGACGACGTCGCGCTCGGCAATGCGGCATGGGGCGCATCGCCGCAGATGCTGACCGCCAAGCGTATCGAGGCGCAGGTCGCGCTGCTGCCGCTGCTCCGGCGCCGCGTCGACGTGGTCCGCTTTGCGCTGATCGAGCCGACGATATCGCTTGAGACCGACGGCAAGGGCAATGGCAACTGGCAGATCGGCGGCGCGTCGGGAGAAGGCGGTGGGGCGGCGCGTTCGCCGGGCGGGCTCGCGTTCGGCGATCTCGCGATCAGCAATGGCACAATGACCTATCGCGACGGCGCCACCGGCAAGGTGACCAACATCGCGATCGAAACGCTGTCGCTGCACGCGCGAGATCCGAAGTCGCCGATCAGCGCACAATTCCGCGGCAAGGTGGACGACATCGCCATCTCGGTCGAAGGCGACCTGGGACCGTTGGACGCGCTGCTGCAGCGCCGCTGGCCGTATCCGGTGACGCTGCAGGGCGAGGTCAACGGCCAGAAAGCCTCGGTGCAGACGAAGATGAGCATCAACGGCGGCAGGATGGGGCTCGAGGCGATGACGGTGCACACCGGTGCGAGCACCATCACCGGCGATGCGGCCATCGTGCAGCAGCCGCCGCGCAACAAGCTGACCTTCCGATTCGCGGCACCGACCTTCGCCCTTTCAGATCTGCCGCCTGCGGGCGCGCCGTCGAGAGCGGCCACGGCTGCGAAAGCGGCAGTGGTGGCTTATGGCGCCGGCGACGAGCCGGTGCCGATCGCACTGCTGCGGGGCATCGACGCCGAGGGCGAAATCAGCATTGGCGAGCTGGCGCTCGCCAATGGCAACCGTCTGAGCGATCTCGTGCTGCAGATCAAGCTCCAGGACGGACGCCTCGACATTTCTGCGCTGCAGGCGTCGGTGTTCGGTGGCGCGATCATTTCCAATCTGTCGCTCGATGCGGCTCACCAAGCGGTGCCCGCATTGGAGCTGCACGCGCAGATCAAAGGCATGGACCTGGGCGCGTTGCTCGCGGCCGCGGGCGCAAGGCGCGAGGTACGCGGCGGCAAGACCGATGTCCGCATCGATATCGGCGCCACCGGCAATACACCGAGGCAATGGGAAAGCACGATGACCGGGACGGTTATCGCGCTGGTCGGGCCGGCGACGCTGGTAAACACGAAGATCGATCTGAGCTCGCCGCTGAACAAGCTCGGCGCTACGGTCAATCCGTTCCACAACGTCGATCCGTCGACCGAGCTGCAATGCGCGGTGATTCGCCTGCCGTTGCGCGACGGCGTCGCCGAAGTCGAGCGTAGCATCGCCGTCGAAACCAGGAAGTTCGGCGCCACCGCGAGCGGCAAGCTGGACTTTCGTACGCGGACGCTGGACCTTGCCATCCGCCCGCAACTTCGTCAGGGCGTCCCGCTCGACATCCCTCAGGTTGCCGAGCTGGTTCGTTTCCGCGGGCCGTTCGCCTCGCCCGCGGTAGCGATCGATTCGGTGGCCACGGCGACGACCATCGCCCGCATCGGCGCGGCCGCTTATACCGGCGGGTTGTCCCTCGTCGGCGAGTCGCTTTTGTCGCGAGCCGAAGGCAATCCCTGCGAAATCGCGCTCGGCCGGACATCGGGCACCGCGCAGATGGCGGGCGGCGGTGCGGGCGCCATGGTCGAAGACCTGGGCAACGCGATGGGCCGCGCCTTTCATCGGTGACGACGATCCCGCTGCCGGCGTGCGATCCGCGCGCTTCGACCTTTAGGCGGGCACTGCCAGCTCGGGCGTCTCGAGCAAGCTGATCGCGGTTCCGGCAACCTGCAACGTGTCGTAATAAGCGTAGCCGGCGACGGCGGCCGCACCGATTACCGGAAGCCAGCGGCTCGCCGCGGTGCCCGCGACGCGCTGCGTCACCGACACCCCCACGCTGGTCAAGACGCTCTTCAGTGCGCCGCCCGACACCTGCCGTATCACCAGCCTCTGGCCTGCGCGTACGACCACGTCGCGCGCCACTTGGCTGGTCGCGTGCCGGAACAGGCAGTACAGCATGTGCTCCCGGGTCAGCTCGACTTCCTTGCCGTACAAGCCAGCAATATCGGAGACCATCTGCGCCTGGATGCGCCAGATGGCGATGAGATCGGGCAGGACGGTCAGCATGCCGAACAGCCCCGGCGGAAGCGCGAGCGCCCCCGATAGCGCCGCCGCCCGCGTCGCGGATTTGCGCGCAAGCGCGTGCGCCGCGCCTCCCGGATCACTGCTCGCCGCTTCGCGCGGCGCCGGAACGTTGGCGACGATGTTCTCGATGGCGTCCGCCACCGTGCCGGCGAATGGGGCCACCGACGATAAACCGATCATTGACGACCTCCTCGACACTCGCCCGGGTTGCCGCACACACCCGCAACCAGGGCGACAGACAACCCGAGTATAAAGGTTACAATCGCCCGCAGGAAAAGCAGCCGAGCGCCCGCGATGTCGCCGATTCTGCCGTACGCGATCCTGCCGCCTGTTTACGTCGAATACGACACCAGCGCCCCCGATGTCGCGGAGCGCGTCATCGAATTGGTCGGAGCCGCGGCGCCCTGGGCCCGCATTGACCATATCGGAAGCACCGCGATCCCGGGTTGCGCGGGCAAGGGCATCATCGATCTGGTGGCGCTTTATCCCGACGGCAGGCTGGAGGCCATGCGCGACACGATCGATGCGCTGGGTTTTCAACCGCAGCGTACCGGCCATCCGTTCCCCCCCGACCGGCCGATGCGCGTCGGCGCAATCGAGCACCGGGGTCAGGTCTATCGGCTGCACATGCATGTGGTCGCAGCCGACTCGGATGAAGCGCAGTCGCTCTACCGCTTTCGCGATGTCCTTCGCTCCGATCCGGCGCTGCGCGATGCCTACCAGGCAAAGAAACGCGCGATCCTCCAGTCGGGCGTCGAAAGCTCGCACGACTATACGCACGCCAAGGGCGAATTCATCAGCGCGGTGTTGAGCCGCAGCCTGCACTGACGGGCTGGACCGGTGCGCATCGCGTCGCTGCCGCGCTTCGCGCCGACGCGGATTGCGCGCGGGACTGCGCGTCTGGAATGGGCGCGATCGTCCATACGCGCTTGCGGCCGACGCGGGTGTGACCGCTGCACCGTGGTAATAATCCTTGCCCGCGCCAACGAACTCCAGTACAAAACAGCGCTGCGAGGAATTTGGGAAACGTCATGCGGGTATTCGGATTCGCCGGCTGGTCCGGCAGCGGCAAGACGACGCTGATCGAGCAGTTGATTCCGCGCTTCGTTTCGCTCGGACTTTCCGTCTCGCTGATCAAGCACGCGCATCACGAATTCGACGTCGACCAACCGGGCAAGGACTCGTATCGCCACCGCGTCGCAGGATGTCAGGAAGTGCTGGTGTCGTCGGTGGCACGATGGGCCCAGATGCACGAGCTGCGCGGCGCGCCAGAGCTCTCGCTGGCGCAGGCCGTGCAGCGCCTGTCGCCTTGCGATCTCGTGCTGGTCGAAGGCTTCAAGGCAGCCGCGATTCCCAAGCTGGAGGTCTACCGGGCGAGCGTCGGCAAGCCGTTGCTCCATCCGGGCGACCCGCACATCGTCGCGATCGCCACCGACGCGGCGCTGATCACTGCCTTGCCACGCTTCGATATCGTCGACGTGGGGGGCATTGCGGACTTTATCGCCGCGTGCCGGCTGCCGGCCCCGGGCGCCTGGAACTAGACGCTGGCGCCGCCCGTCGAACGGCCAGGCAGTCTGACCTGGCAGGCGGGCGGGTTTGGCGCCTCTGCAACACCTGAGGGGCCAGCTCGTCCGACGGCGACGATGGAAATTGACACCGGCTCGGCCGGGCGGTAAGTTGAAGCTGTGGACATCCCGGTGGACCGCTCTGTAAAACGGCGGGACAGCGGGAAAAAAATCATGAAAAAACAGCTACTTAGGCTAGCGATGGTCGGGGCGCTGACGGGGGCGGCGCTACCTCTGTATGCCCAGGACGGCTTCTACGGTGGCGTGTCGCTGCGCCAAGGCGGCGCGGACGCTACCGGGCTGGCCCTCGGTGGGCCGGCGCTCGTCTGGAACCGGTTTTTGGGCCCGGCCAATGAGGACGCCGCCCAGCAGCAAACACTGCTCTTCGGCGGTTATCGCTGGAAGAGCGATATTTCCGTCGAGGCCGCCTTCAATAGCCGCGACCAGTACGCGCTCAAAGGCGGCTCCGACCGACCGGCCGGCCTGGGCCTGGGCCTTATCGATACGTCCGCTCGAACCTGGAACGCCGACGTCTATACGAACTGGGAATTCCTTCACAGTTTTTCGTTGTACGGACGTCTCGGTTATGCGCAAAACGATTCGCGACCGCTGTTCACCGGTGCCTCCCTGGTGCCGGGCGATCCGCGCCGGTTCCGCGACGGCGTCAATTACGGCGTCGGCTTGCGCTATCTGCTGAGCCAATCGCTGGGACTTAAGGTCGAGTATTCGCGATTCGGCCGGTTCGCCGGCGAGTCGAGCAGTGTCGGGGTTCTTCCCGAATCCGATCAGGTCACTTTCGGCGTCCAGTACCGCTTCTAACTCCCGGATCAAAGCGACCGCCGGCGCCTCTCGCGCCGGCGTTTTCGTTTCGCCGCGTCGCCGATGCGCTAAGATTCCGCCATGGTCCAGATCGTCTATCTCGCTAGCCTGCGGGACCGCTTCGGTACGGCTGGCGAACAGGTCGCGCTGCCTCGGGATGTCGCGGACGTCGGTGCGCTGCTCGCGTGGCTGCGCACGCGCGGCGGCGCGTGGTCGTCCGAGCTGGCGCCCGGGCGGGCAGTCCGCGTCGCGGTCAACCACGACGTCGCCCAGTCCGACACACCGGTACGCACCGGTGACGAAGTGGCGTTGTTTCCCCCGGTGACCGGAGGGTAGGCGCTCGATGGGCGCTCGGGTGCAGACCGAGGACTTCGACGTCGCGTGCGAAATTGCGCAGCTCCGCGGCAAGGATGCGCGGGTAGGCGCAGTCGCCTCGTTCGTCGGCCTAGTACGCGACGAAAACGATGCCGCGACCGTGCGGAAGCTGACGCTCGAACATTATCCGGGGATGACCGAAAAGGCGCTGAACGGCATCATCGACGAAGCCCGGCGGCGCTGGTCGATCTATGACGCGGTGGTTATCCACCGGGTCGGCGAGCTCGCACCGACCGATCAGATCGTCCTGGTCGCGGTCTCGAGCGCGCATCGCGGCGATGCCTTCGCGGCCTGCGAATTCATCATCGACTACCTGAAAACCCGCGCGCCGTTCTGGAAAAGGGAACTGACGCCCGACGGCGAGCGCTGGGTCGAAGCACGAGCCAGCGACGACGAGGCGGCAGCTCGCTGGTAGATTTGCGCGCGACTTGCGCGCGCCCGCCCGCGCGATCACTGGCGCTGGCTTGACCCTGAAGCAGTTTCGGTTCTAGAGTGCGACTCGCTGCGCGCCTGGCGGCCAATCGCCGCGGAAAAAAATTATCCGCCACGCAGCGCTCGAATCCTCCCGCCATGCAGGACATCGCCTTGCTTGCCTTCGACTGGGGAACGAGCTCGACCCGCGTCTATGCGATGGATCGCCAGGGCCGTATCTGCGACGCGCGCAGTGCACCGCTGGGCGTGCAGCGCGTGGCCCACGGTGAATTCGCGCAGGCGCTCGAGACGCTGTGCGGCGACGGCTTTCCCGAGGGCGTGCCTTTGATCGCCTGCGGGATGATCGGCAGTCGCCAGGGCTGGATAGAGGCGCCGTATTGCGCTTGTCCTGCCGACTTCGACGCGATAGCGACGGCGCTGACTCGCGTCCCCGGCACGGCGCTTGCGATAGTTCCGGGTCTGATCTGCCGCGATGAAGACGGCATCGCCGACGTCATGCGCGGGGAGGAGACGCAGATTCTCGGCGCGCTGACCGGCGACGCTTGGACCCGGCAAGTCCTGCTACTGCCCGGCACGCACAGCAAATGGGCGATTATCGGACCCGATGGGATCGAGGCTTTCTCGACATTCATGACCGGCGAGCTCTACGCGCTGCTGGTCGAGCACAGCATTCTCGGAAGGCTGGCGGCGCCCGGCAGCGACGAAGATGCGTTTGCGCGCGGCGTGGGTCACAGCCTTCGGGACACCGGGGCGCTCACCCACGATTTGTTCAGCGCGCGCACGCTCGCGCTAACCGATCGACTTGCGCCTTCGGGCGTCGGCGATTACCTTTCGGGCTTGTTGCTCGGCACCGAGATCGTGGCGGCGAGGCGCTGGCTCGAGCGGATGCGCGTTGCCGCTGCACGCCTGACTCTGGTCGGAGCACAAGCTCTGGTCGATAAGTATCGAGCTGCATTGGCGATCGCGGGCATCGATGCGGACATCGGTGCGGATGACGCCGCTGCGCGCGGGCTGTGGCGCATTGCGCGGCACGCGGGACTGTTGCGATGACGACTGCTCTCTCCAACTACCTGAGCCCGCTACCTCTGGTCGCGGTGCTGCGCGGCATTACGCCTTCCGAGATCGCAGCCGTCGGATCTGCGCTCACCGAGCACGGCTTTCGAATTCTCGAAGTGCCGCTGAATTCACCCGACCCGTTCGACAGCATCAAACGGTTGGCAGAGCAATACGGCGAGCACTGCCTCACCGGCGCAGGTACCGTGATCGAGGTCGCTGATGTTGCGCGGGTCGCCGATGCAGGCGGACGGCTCATCGTCATGCCGCACGGCGATGTCGCCATCGTGCGCGAAGCCAAGCGGCTTGGCTTGGTCTGTCTTCCCGGCGTGGCGACGCCGACAGAAGCGTTCGCCGCACTCGACGCCGGTGCCGACGGGCTCAAGATGTTTCCGGCCGAGCAACTGTCGCCGGCGGTGCTCAAGGCATGGCGCGCCGTGCTACCGCGCGGAACGCTGGTGTTTCCCGTTGGGGGCATCCGTCCCGACAATATGGCGCCGTTCTGGGCCGCCGGCGCCGACGGATTCGGCACGGGCTCGAATTTATACAAGCCGGGTGCCTCGGCCGAAACGGTGCGCGCGTCGGCCGCCGCCTACGCTTCAGGCTTTCGGGCACTGCGGCGCGAGCGATGATCGGTCCGCGCTTCGACCTGGTCGCGCTGGGCGAACCGCTGCTCGAGTTCAACCAGACGCGCGACGCGAGCGACCAGTACCTGCAGGGATTCGGCGGCGACACATCGAACTGCGTCATCGCCGCGGCGCGGCTCGGCGCCGCGACCGCCTACGTCACGCGGCTCGGCGACGACGCGTTCGGCCGCAAGTTCCTCGCACTGTGGCAGCGTGAGCGCGTCGATGCCAGCGGTGTGACGATCGATGCCGAAGCCAGCACCGGCATCTACTTCGTCACGCACGGCGCAAGCGGCCACGAGTTCAGCTATCTTCGCTCGGGCTCGGCAGCGAGCCGGATGTGCCCGTCGGATCTGCCGTTACCGGTGATTCGATCCGCGAAGGTGCTGCACGTGTCGGGCATCAGCCAGGCGATCAGTGCCAGCGCATGCGACACGGTATTCGCGGCGATCGACGCGGCGCGCGGGGCCGGGGCGCGGATCTCCTTCGACTGCAATGTTCGCCCGAAGCTCTGGCCGCTGCCGCGCGCGCGGGCGGTGGTCGTGGCGACGATGGGGCTGTGCGACTGGTTCCTGCCGAGTCTGGATGAAGCGGTCCAGCTGTCCGGGAAGGAAAAGCCGGATGCGATTCTCGATTGGTGCCATGGCCACGGGGCGCCTGTCGTGGCGCTGAAGATGGGCGGTCAGGGCGTCTGGGTCTCCACCGGAGAGGCCCGCGAGCACATCGCCGGTATGCGGGTCGACGCAATCGATGCGACTGGAGCGGGCGACTGTTTCGACGGTGCATTCGCCGCAAGACTCGTCGCCGGGGACACGCCTTTTGCGGCGGGACGCTATGCCAATGCCGCGGCGGCGCTGGCGACGACCGGATACGGTGCCGTCGCTCCGCTTCCCCGGCACGCCGACGTGGCTGCATTGCTCGCGACGGCAGGCCTGTGACGGCCGGGACCTTCCGCAGCGGACTGTTCGAGGGCCGGGTGGCACTGGTCTCGGGTGGCACCAGCGGCATCGGCGCCGCCATCGCCGCGTTGCTGACCGGCCTCGGCGCGCGCGTCACCGTCACCGGGGCGTCGCAGGCCGATGCCGACTCGGCGCGCGCCGCCGCCGGCTTCGCCGCCGACCGAGCGGTCGGACTCGACGTGCGCGATGGAGCCGCCGTCGCGGCCTGCCTGAGCGATTTTTCCCGCCTCGATATATTGATCAACTGCGCCGGCATGATTCGGCGCGCCGCCGAGCACGATCCTGTCATCTTCGCCGAAGTCGTCGACGTCAATCTGACCGGCACGATGCGGCTTGCGGCCGCGGCGCGCCCGATGCTGGCGAAAAGCACGGGATGCATCGTCAACACCGCATCGATGTATTCGTTCTTCGGCGGCCCGCATGCGCCGGGATACGCGGCCAGCAAAGGCGGCGTCGTTCAGCTGACCAAGTCGCTCGCTGCGGCCTATGCGCCCGAAGGAATACGCGTCAATGCCGTCGCGCCGGGATGGATCCATACCGGGATGACGCAGCCGGTCCGGGACGATCCTGACAAGAACGCGGCGGTGGCCGCACGCACCCCGCTCGGACGCTGGGGCCAGCCTGAGGAGGTCGCGACGGTCGCGGCGTTCCTGTGCTCCCCTGCCGCCGCCTTCGTCACCGGAGTCATTCTCCCGGTCGATGGCGGCTACCTGGTGGCATGAGTATCATAATGGCGCACAAGCACCCGTCCATCGAAGGCTCTCGTGTGGCGCGAGTTGTTATCGCGCCGCCGCGCGGGGCACGGACAGAAGAGGCAAGGGGGACAGTCATGCAGATCGGCACGGCGATTCGATACCTGAAAAAGGGTGAGTGGGACAAAGCGCATGCAATTGCGCAGCAGGACGAGACCAAGCTCGGTTGCTGGGCACACGGCATCGTGCACATCGTCGAAGGTGATCTCGGCAACGCGCGTTACTGGTATCGCCGCGCGGGCCGGCCGTTTCCCAAGGATCGCGATGTCGACAGCGAAGTTGCGGCGCTTGCCGACGCGCTGAAAAAGGCAGAGTGAGCTCGGCGGCGATCCTGCCGGCGAAGGGCATCGTGCCCGAGCTGGCGATCGCGGCGATACCCGACGACGAGAGGGTCTGGGTGCCGCAGGCACCCGACGTCTGGTTCCGGCCGTTGTTGCTCAACACCGTCAGCGGCGGCTGGTGCAACCTGCTGCGCGTGCGGCGCTCGGGCATCCTTTCGCGCCATCGCCATCCGATGCTCGTCGTCGGGTATGTTATCAAGGGGCGCTGGCGCTATCTCGAGCATGCTTGGGTAGCCGAGGAAGGGAGCTTCGTCTATGAGCCCCCCGGCGAGACGCACACGTTGCTCGTTCCCGAAGATTGCGCCGAGATGATCACCTTCTTCAACATTGCGGGCGCGATGATCTACCTGGACGAATCCGGCCGGCAAACCGGCTATGAAGACGTGTTCAGCAAAATCGCGATGTGCCGCGCTCACTACGCGGCGGCGGGCCTCGGCGCCGGATTCGTCGACCAATTCATCCGCTGAGGTCGACATGCCTTGGGGCGGAATTCTAGCGGTGGGCAGCGGTGCAGCGGTCGGCGCGTGGCTGCGCTGGTGGCTCGGCGTTTTGCTGAATCCACTGTTCCCGACGCTGCCGCTGGGCACGCTCGCCGCCAACCTGGTCGGCGGATTGCTGATGGGTTTCGCGATGGAGTTGCTGACGCGGCACGCGATCGTCATGCCCGAAGCGCGACTGCTGATTACCACCGGATTTCTCGGTGGGCTGACGACGTTCTCGACATTCTCCGCCGAGATCGTCACCTTGCTGCTGCGCAAGGAGTACTTGTGGGGATCGATTGCCGTCGCGAGCCACGTCGTCGGTTCGGTGGCGGCGACAATCATCGGCATGTTGCTGGTTCGCGCGCTCTACGCTTGGGCGGCGCCGGCATGAGGATGACTATGCCGCTTCCACCAAGGCCCTGGGATGCTGGCTGGCCGCATCGTGCGAAAGGAAGGCTGGCATGAAAGGCACGATATTGCGGTTCTACGTGCACGAAAGCCGCATCCACCATCACGTCGCGCTATTCGAATGGCTGCTCGAGCAGGCGAAGAAGACCGGCATCCACGGCGGGTCCGCATTTCGCGCCATCGCCGGATTCGGGCGTCACGGCATCCTGCACGAAGAACACTTTTTCGAGCTCGCAGCCGATTTGACGATCGGGGTCGAATTCGTCGTGACCGATGCCGAAGCCGACGCCTTGCTAGCATTGCTGCGACGCGAACGCGTCAGCATTTTCTACGTGCGCATTCCTGCTGAATTCGGAACCATCGAAGGCGATCGTTGAACAGACCCGGCGGTCGGTCGATGGCACGGTGAAGCCTGTGCGGTAAACTCTCGCGCATCTACGATATCGAGGACTGGTCATGCCCAAGGCGATTCGCTTTCATAAGAACGGCGGCCCCGAAGTGCTGCAGTGGGAAAGCGTGGAAGTCGGCGAGCCCGGCCCGGGCGAAGCCCGCGTCCGCCAGACGGCGATCGGCGTGAACTACATCGACACGTATCACCGCAGCGGCCTGTACAGGCTGGCGCTGCCGTCCGGCCTCGGCAGCGAGGGCGCGGGCACCGTCGAAGCGGTCGGGCCCGGCGTTACCGACGTTCGCCGCGGCGACCGCGTCGCATACAGCGGCGGGCCGCTCGGCGCCTACGCGGAAGTGCGCGTGATGCCTGCCGACCGACTGGTCAAGCTGCCGGATGGGATTTCCGACAAGGTCGCCGCAACGCTGATGCTCAAGGGTCTGACCGTGCAATACCTGTTCCGGCAAACGTTCCCGCTCAAAGGAGGCGAGACGATTCTGTTCCACGCCGCCGCCGGCGGCATCGGCTTGATCGCCTGCCAGTGGGCGCGCGCGCTGGGCGTCACGATGATAGGCACCGTCGGCTCGGACGAAAAAGCGGCGCTGGCCAAAGCAAACGGCTGCACTCACACAATCGTCTATACGCGAGAGAATTTCGTCGAGCGCGTCAAGCAGCTCACCGGCGGCAAGGGTGTTCCGGTCGTCTACGACGGGGTAGGCAAGGATACTTTCCCCGCGTCGCTCGATTGCCTGTCGCCGCGCGGCATGTTCGTGAGCTTCGGCAATGCGTCCGGGGCGATCGCCGCGTTCGACATCCTGCTCCTGTCGCAGAAGGGTTCGCTGTACGTCACGCGCCCGACGCTGGCGACTTATACGGCCACCCGCCCGGCGATGCTGGCGATGTGCGAGGACATGTTCTCGCTCGTCCTGGCCGGCAAGCTCTCCAACGAACCGCGTCAGACTTACGCACTCAAGGATGCCGCGCAGGCGCATCGCGATCTGGAATCGCGCAAGACGACCGGCGCCACCATTCTGCTGCCCTAGGGGATCGATCCCTATCAGGCGCGGATCGCGTCGTTGAGCAATCGGCGCGCGGCCGGAGCAAGTTCCGAAGCGACAATACCCAGCGGACCGATGCCTTGCGCGACCAGCGCGTCGGCGGCGGCGCCGTGCAGACATACCGCCAGTGGAAGGGCGTCGCCGAGGGCGATGCCTTGTGCCAGCAGCGCGCCGAGCATGCCGGCGAGGACGTCGCCGGTGCCGCCGGAGGCTAGCCCCGGGTTGCCGCTGCCGTTGATCGCCCAGTTCCCGTCCGGATAAGCCAGCACGCTGCCGGCGCCTTTGAGGACCACCCCGGTGTTGAACCGACGCGCCATCGTCATCGCGGCTTCGACCCGATTCGCCTGGATGTCCGACGTCTTGACGCCGGCCAGCCGCGCCGCTTCCGCGGGATGCGGCGTGATGGCGGTCGGGGCGGTTCGCGCGATCACCGCCGCGGACAGCGCCGAATCGGCTGCGATCAAGGTCAGCGCGTCGGCATCGATCACCAACGGCGTGCCACGGCGCAGCGCGTCGTCGAGCAGATGGCGTGCCGTTTCACCGGTGCCGATGCCGGGTCCGACGACGATCGCGTCGAGCGTTCGCTCGAGCACATCCGCGGCGCCGCGCAGCATCAGCTCGGGCTGCTGAAAATCGACTGCCGGCCGATCGGTCGCGGCGAGGCCCACGAGCACTTTGCCGGCGCCCATGTGGAGCGCGGCACGCGCCGCCAGCAGCGACGCACCCACCATCCCTTCGCTGCCGCCGACGACGCCCAGCGTGCCGTAGGTCCCCTTATGCACGTTGCGACGCGAACGCAAGAGCACTTCCGGCAGTGCCGTGCGCAGCACCGTCCAGTCGAGCCGCGCGCCAGCCGTTGCCGGAATGTCGTTGTCGGCAACGTCGAGGCGATGCACGCTGATCGCGCCGCAGTAGTCGGGTCCATCGAGGGTCAACAGGCCTGGCTTCAAGGCAATGAACGTGGCCGTGGCGCGCGCCCGTATCGTCGGCGTTTGCGCAACACCCGTCTCGGCATCGAGCCCGCTCGGGATGTCGAGCGCCAGGACAGGTATGCGGCTGTCATTGGCCTGAACGATCCAGCGCGCGTGCATCTGATCGATTGGGCGGGAGAGCCCGATGCCGAACAGCCCGTCGATGATGAGGCCGAAATCGCGATCGCCGCTCCAGTCCGAGACGACCGCGCCGCCGCGCGCACGCCACGCGGCGCGCGCGGCGGCGGCCTCGGCCGGCATGCGCGCGGCATCATCCAGCGCGCAGACGACGACGTCGAAAAACCACGAGGCAAGGTGCCGGGCGACGACGAACGCATCCCCGCCGTTGTTGCCCGGTCCCGCCAGTACCAGCACGCGGGCTCGACGTTCCGCCAGCATGTCGCGGGCGAGCGTGGCGGCCGAGAGTCCTGCGCGCTCCATCAGCGGCTGCCCCGCCATTCTCATCTCGATGGCGCGGATGTCCTCGACGCGACAGATCGGCTCGGAACGCATCGGCTGATTATAGGCAACGTTTGTCCTTTCGAGCGGCCGGCAAGAGCCGGGAGCCACCGCGGGCGTGCGATTAGACAGCGGCTGCACCAGTCGATACACTAGCGCCCGAGGCCGCTCGGCCCGCACCAGCCCGGATTCCTCACGCCGGCGTGTTGCGAGCGCGTCGGACAATGCGGCGATGCCACGATTCATCCACGGGAGGTAGTCATGTCGCAGTTTGTCACCAGGAGCTTGCTCACCCTGCTCGCGTTCGGCGTGGCCGCAACGGCTTCCGCGCAGGAGCTGACCGGCACGCTGAAAAAGATCAAGGATTCGGGAACGATCACGATCGGACACCGCGATTCGTCGATCCCGTTCTCGTACTACGACGAAAATCAGAAAGTCGTCGGCTACGCGATGGACATCTGCATGAAGGTCGTCGATGCGGTCAAGGCCAAACTCAACATGCCGAACCTGAAGGTGGCGCTGAATCCGGTTACGTCGGCGACCCGCATCCCGCTAATCGCCAACGGCACGATCGACCTGGAATGCGGTTCGACCACCAACAATCTCGACCGCCAGAAGCAGGTCGGCTTCACCAACACCTATTTCGTGACCGCCAACCGCTACGTCGCGAAGAAGTCGTCGAACATCAAGACACTCGCCGATCTGAAAGGCAAGACCGTCGTCTCGACGGCGGGAACGACGAACATCAAGTGGCTGACCGAAGAGAACGGCAAGCAGAACATGGGAATGAGCATCATCCCCGCCAAGGACCACGCCGAAGCTTTCCTGATGGTGGAAACCGGACGGGCGACGGCGTTCTTCATGGATGACATCCTGTTGTCCAGCCTCGCCGCCAGCGCCAAGACGCCGGGAGACTACGTCATCGGCAGCGAAGCCTACAGCGTCGAGCCTTACGGCGCGATGATGCCCAAGGACGACCCGGAATTCCGCAAGGTCGTCGACACCGCCACCGCCAATCTGTACAAGAGCGGCGAGATCCACGCGATCTACGACAAGTGGTTCCTCAAGCCGATCCCGCCGAAGGGCATCACGCTGAATCTGCCGGAGAGCCCGCAGCTGAAGAAGGCGCTGGCCAATCCGACCAGCAGCGGCGACCCCGCGGCTTATCAGTAGCCGCCAGCGGGCCGCGCGGGCGATAGGGAGCTTAGGCTCCCTGGCCTCGCCTCGTGCACCCGCAGACAACGACTGAGCACGCCCGGCCCGGCGCGCGATGAACTACAACTGGAACTGGGGCATCTTCTGGGAGATGTCGGCCGACGGCCGGCATACCTGGTTCATGACCCTGATCATGGGCCTGGGCTGGACGCTCGCGACGGCGTTTTGCGCGGGCATTATCGCCTTCATGCTCGGTTCTTTCATCGGCGTCGTTCGCACGATGCCGATCCGGTGGGCTGTGCGCGTGGGCAACGCCTACGTCGAGCTGTTTCGCAATATCCCGCTGCTGGTCCAGTTGTTCATCTGGTTCTTCGTCCTGCCCGAGCTCCTGCCTGCGTCGCTTGGAAACTCGATCAAGCAGATGAGCCCGCCGTGGGCCTCGTTCGTTCCCGCGGTGATAGGGCTCGGACTGTTCACCGCCGCTCGCGTCGCCGAGCAGGTCAGGGCCGGCATCCAGGCGCTGGCGCGCGGGCAGGGCATGGCCGGCACGGCGCTGGGGCTCACCCTGGCGCAGACCTATCGCAGCGTGCTTTTGCCGATGGCGTTCCGGATCATCATGCCGCCGCTGACTTCGGAGACGATGAATCTGATCAAGAACACGTCGGTGGCGTTGACAATAGGGCTGATCGAGCTCACCGCGGCCGCGCGCTCGATGCAGGAATTCACGTTTCAGGTGTTCGAGGCGTTCACTGCCGCGACCGTCATCTATATCGTCGTCAACCTGATCACCGTCAACCTGATGCGGTGGCTGGAGCAGCGCATCGCCGTGCCCGGATTCATCGGTCCGGCGGTCGGCGGCGGAGGCCATTGACGTGGGTGAGTTCGACTTCGGCGTCATCCAACGCTCGCTCGGCTACCTGTTCCGGGAGGGGATGACATTTACGCTGACTTTGACCGGGATCGCCGCCGCCGGCGGAATCTTCTTCGGCACGCTGCTCGCGATGATGCGGCTGTCGTCG
>DATBBM010000147.1:0-21702 GCA_036270955.1 Casimicrobiaceae bacterium
CGCGCGTGGCGAGTCGACGCTGCGGCCGACACGCTATTTCCCAACTATCACTTGTTGATCGAAGAGGCCACCGGCGCGAGCCCGCGGCGAGGGGCTCCGCGTGCGAAGCGCGACGTCCTACTCGACCGCGCCGACCTCCCGCACCCACAGCTCCCACACGCGGGGCAGCTGGGTGTCGTTGATCGCTGCCGCCTTGGCGGCTTCGTTGGCGTTGAGGTAAATCACTTCGCCCAATTGCCTCGCCTGCGTCTGCAATCGGGCATTGACCTCGGCATAGAGCGCCCGGTACACAGCCTGCTCGATGGAGGCGCCGACGACCGTCGACCCATGTCCGCGCATCAGCACCGTCGAGCGCGAGCCGAGCGCTGTGGCGAGTGCCACGCCGAGCCCCGAATTGCTGATCAGCATGTCGGTGTCGCCAGCGACCTCGCGAATCTCGAACAGCGCGCTGCCATCTGCGAGGAAACCGCTCATGTGGAAGACGGGTTGCAGCGGCGTCCCGGTCACCCCGAACGGGATCACGTTGGGCGAGTGACTGTGCACTACCGCCTGAACGTCCGGACGCGCTCGGTAGATCTCCGCATGGATGAATCGCTCGAGGTAGACGCGCCTCCCGGCCGCATCGAGTGCCGCGCCGTCCAGGTCGAAGGTGACGATGTCCTCGCGCCGGACGAGCGCGGGCGCCATGTTCCGCGCGAGCAGGAAGTGATCGACGGACCGATCGTGGCGAACGCTCGCATGTCCGAAGCCGTCGACGACACCGTACCGATAAAGTATGCGGTTGGCCAGGACGAGCTTGTCGACTAAGGCGCGATCGGCGGCAGCGGGCATGACGGTTGCGTGCGTACGTTGCAATTACTCATGATATGCGAAAAAATGAGCAATGACGGCGAAATTGCTGCGCCTCCTTGCGGCCTGCCTGTTCGCACTGGCCAGCGCCGGGGCTCTCGCCCAATATCCGTCGCGGGCGATCAAGCTCATCGTGCCGATCCCACCCGGCGGCGCTCCCGATATTGCCGCGCGCGTCGTCGGCCAGCAGCTTTCCGAGATTCTCGGCGTGCCGGTCGTCGTTGACAATCATGCGGGCTCCAACGGCAACATCGCCGGCGACCTTGTCGCCAAGTCGCCCCCCGATGGCTATACGTTGCTGCTGGGGCAGGACAGCCTGGTCGCGATCAATCCGCACCTGTATGCGAAGATGCCGTTCGATCCGCTGAAGGATCTGGTCCCGGTCGCGACGCTGGTCGCGAACCAGTTCGTGCTCGCCGTCAACCCGTCGCTTCCGGTGACGAATTTCCAGGAATTCATCGAATACGCGCGCCGCACGACGCCGCCGCTGGCCTACGCTTCCGGCGGCAACGGCAGCCAGCACCATCTGTCGATGGAAATACTGAAGCAGCGCGCCGGGATCGATATGCTGCACGTGCCGTTCAAGGGTGGTGCGCCAGCGACGATGGCGACCGTCGCCGGCGACACGGCGGCGATGTTCGCCGGCACGTCGACGTCCGCCCAGATCAAGGCCGGCAAGCTCCGTGCGCTGGCAGTCACGGGTACGAAGCGCTCGCCCGAGTACCCCGGCCTGCCGACGATCAGCGAGTTCTATCCGGGCTACGAGGTCACGATCTGGCTTGCGTTGTTTGCGCCGGCCGGTACGCCCGACGCGGTGCTCGTTCGGCTGCGCGCCGCCGTCGACAAGGCGCTGGCAACGCCGGAGGTCAGACAGAAACTCAACTCGGCCGGCGGGGTCGAGCCGTTCGTGACCACGCCCGACGAATTCGCGTCCCTCATCCGGCGCGATTACGACAAGTACGGCAAGATCGTCAAGACAACGGGCATCAGGCTCGATTGACTTCGGGGCGACTGCGCTCATGGCGAAGGTCCCGCTCACCCTCGCGATCGGCGAATACGAGCACGTCCGCGACCTATTCGACGGCACCGTGCCGGTGGCGGGCGTCGAGCTCAACGTGCTGCGTCTGCCGGTCGAGGAGATGTTCTACCGCTTCTTGCTTGGCGGCGAATTCGACGTCTCCGAAGTGTCGTTCGCCAAGATCGTCGCGCTGGCGGCGCGCGACGACCCGCGCTTCGTTCCCCTCCCGGTGTTTCCTTCCCGGGTGTTCCGTCACTCGTCGATTTACGTTCGCACCGAGGGCGGCATCAGCCGGCCCGAGCAGCTGGCCGGCAAGCGTATCGGCGTGCCCGAATGGGCGCAGACGGCCGCGATCTATTCGCGCGGGCTGCTGGCGCACGAGTACGGCGTCGACCTCGCTTCGATCCACTGGCACCAGGCCGGAGTGAACGAGCCCGGGCGCCGCGAAAAGGTGGCGATCGATCTGCCCTCCGGCTTCCGCCTGACCGTCGTCGCCGACCGCTCGCTTTCGGACATGCTTTTGGGCGGCGATCTCGACGCGGTTCTCTCGGCGCGGCCGCCAACACCGATCACCGCTGGCGACCCGCGCGTGCGGCGGATGTTCGCCGACTATCGCGACGTCGAGCTCGCGTACGTGCGCAAGACCGGCATTTTCCCGATCATGCACGTGATCGCGATACGGCGCGAAATCTACGAACGCGACCGTTGGCTTGCGATGAACCTATTCAAGGCATTCGACGAAGCGAGAACGCGCAGCCTCGCGCGCGCCGCGGACCTTACCGCATCGTTCTTTCCGCTGCCGTGGGTGCCGGACGAGCTGCGGCGCGCCGGTGAGTTGCTCGGTGGCGATCCGTGGCCGTACGGCATCGAGTCCAACCGTACGACGCTCGATGCGTTCCTGCGCTACGCGTTCGAGCAAGGTGTCTGCCGCCGCCTGCTGACGCCCGAGGCGCTGTTTCCGCCCGAGCTGCAATCGACGTTCACGATTTGACCGCCTAGTTCTGCTTCCCCGGATCCTTGACGTCCGGATACTTGTCGAACTCGATGTTGTAGAGCAGGCCGTCGACTCTCTCGACGCGGCGGATATATACGGTCTGCACGATGTCGCGCGTGTCCGGGTCGATGGCGATTGCGCCGCGCGGACTCGTCAGCCGCATCCCCTTGAGCGCCGCCAGAAACTTCTCCGGATCGACCGAACCGCCGGTCTTTTTCAGCGCCTCGGCGATCGCAGCCATACCATCGTAGCCGGCGCAGGCCATGTAGTTCGGGCGAAGCTTTGTGCCGTTGGTCTCGACGTACGCCTTGAGAAACGACTTGTTCTCGGGCGAATCGTGCGCTGCCGAGTAGTGAAAGCTGGTAATGAGCCCCAGCGTGGGCTCACCCATCGCCTGCAGCACGCCGTCGTCGGTCAGATCGCCGGTCGCGATCAGCTTGATGCCCGCTTGCTTGAGGCCGCGCTCATCATAGCCTTTGATGAATGCGATCGTCTGGTTGCCCGGCGGCAAAAAGACGAACACGGCTTCCGGCTTGCTGTCCTTGATCCGCTGCAGGAATGGCGCGAAGTCGACGTTCGCGAGCGGCGTGCGCACGCTGTCGACGATTTCCCCGCCTGCGCCCTTGAACGCCTTGATGAACGCGCCCTCGGCGTCGATGCCCGGGCCGAAGTCGGACACCAGCGTGAACACGCGCTTGATGCCGTTCTTGGCAGCCCATAAGGCCATCGGCTGCGTATCCTGCGGCAGCGTGTGCGAGACGCGTACGATATAGGGCGAGCGCGTCGTGATGACCGACGTGGCGGCGTTCATGATCACCATCGGCTTCTTCGCTTCGGCCGAGACCGGCGCGACGGCGAGCGCATTCGGGGTCAGGCCGAACCCGGCGAGGAGGTCGACGTTGTCGCGGGTCACCAGCTCCTGCGCGAGCCGCTTGGCGATGTCCGGCGCGGCACCCGTCGTGTCGCGGATGATCAGCTCGATCTTCCTGCCGCCGAAGACCTCGCCGTTCTGCTTGAGATAGGTCTTCATCCCGCCGACGATCTGCTGGCCGTAGTCGGCGAACGGCCCGGAGAACTCGGCGACGATTCCGATGCGCACCGTTTCCTGGGCGATCGCGGGGCCGCCGGCCACGATGGCGATCGCGGCCAGCGCCGCGTGGATGAATCGATTTGCTCGCTTCATGTAAGCCCTCCTCGGCCAGTGCGCCAGGAGCCGCGCCGCGGCACTCGGTATGCATGCATATTGAATGTATGCATACGAAATAGTACGCTTGCAGCATCGCCTGGCGCAACGGCCCGCACGTGAAACGGCGCAAGGAGCCTTCCGTATGAAACCCCTCGGCACCCTCGACGAGCTGCCCCGCGATTACGTCGCGGAGCTTACCCGGGCCAAGCTGGTCCCGCTCTGGCCCAGCATGCGTGCGCTGTTGCCGCCGCAGGCGCCGCGCACGGCGACGCTGCCCGCCCACTGGCAGTGGGCGGCGATCCGCCCGCTGCTGTTGCGGGCCGGGGAGCTTACGCCGATGGAAAAGGCCGAGCGCCGGGTGCTCGTGCTGGCCAACCCCGGTCGCGGTCTGGAGAATCTGCAAGCATCGGCTGCGATCTACCTCGGCATGCAGCTGGTGCTTCCCGGCGAAACGGCCCCCAGCCACCGGCACACGCCCAACGCCGCGCGCATCGTCGTCGAGGGACAAGGCGCCGTAACGCTGGTCGAAGGCGAGGCCTGCGCGATGGAACCCGGCGATCTGATCCTGACGCCGACCGGCCAATGGCATGAGCATCGTCACACCGGCAAGGTGCCGGTGATCTGGCTGGATGTGCTCGACCTGCCTTTGATGGTCTATCTCGACGTTTCTTATGCGGTCGAGGGAACTTCGCAGACCGCGCAGTCCCCCGCCTACGCCTACGGCGCCGGCGGCCTGGCGCCCGTCGCCCATGGCCAGCGCACGCAGGGAGCGTACCCGTTGCTGCGCTACGAATGGCGGCGCACGCGCGACGCCTTGCAGGCGCTCACCGGGTCGACCAAGGCCGGCGCACCGGTGCAGCTCGCTTACGTGAATCCGGAAACCGGCGGCCAGTGCCTGAACACGCTCGCCTTCGCGGCCCTGCTGCTTCGTCCAGGCGAGGAAGTCGTTCTACCTCGCGACTCGGCGGCGCGTGTATTCCACGCCGTCGAGGGCAGCGGCGACGCGCAGGTGAACGACACCGCGATTGCGTTCGAGCACGCCGATACCTTCTGCGCGCCGGGGCTCGCGACGGTGCGCCTCGCCAACCGCTCGACCCGGGCACCGCTGTATCTGGTCAGCGCCGACGAGTCGCCGCTGCAGCGCAAGCTCGGCGTGTACGAGCAGCATTGACGCGAGCGCGACGGTGAGCGTCCGGCCCAGCCAACCTGCTCCGGTGCTCGTCGTCGGCGGCGGCATCGGAGGCATGGCTGTCGCGCTGGCGTTGAGCCAGAGCGGGTTTGCCGTCGAGCTTTTCGAGCAGTCGGCCCAGATCGGCGAAATCGGCGCCGGCCTGCAGCTGGGTCCCAACGGCTTCGCTGCGATGGATGCGCTGGGCGTAGGCGAGCGGGCGCGCAAGCGCGCGGTGTACACCGACGAGCTGGTCATGATGGACGCGATCGACGGCAACGAGGTAGCGCGTGTTCCGGTCGGCGAAGCCTTTCGCCGGCGCTTCAACAATCCGTACGCGGTCATCCATCGTGCCGACATCCACCAGTCGGTCTACGAAGAAGTTCAGCTCGCCCCCGATATCGCCGTCCGCACCTCCGCGCGCATCGTGCGAGTCGACATCGAAGAGCATCGCGTGCGACTGGTCGACTCCGGCGGCGGCACCCACGAAGGCGCGGCGGTGATCGGTTGTGACGGCGTGCACTCGGTCGTCCGCGAGCGACTGATCGGCGATGCTCATCGCGTGTCGGGACATGTCGTCTATCGCGCGGTCGTCCCGCGCGCCGAGATGCCCGCCGATTTGCGCTGGAACGCGGCGGCGATCTGGGTCGGCCCGAATTGCCATCTGGTCCATTACCCGCTGCGCGGCGGCGAGCAGTACAACATCGTCGTCACGTTTCACAGCCGGCAGCAGGAAGAATGGGGCGTGCGCGAGGGCTCGCGCGACGAAGTCATGTCGTACTTCACCGAGATCTGCGACCGACCGCGCCAGCTGCTCGACAAGCCGACCTCCTGGAAGCGCTGGTCGACCGCGGATCGGGATCCGGTCGATCGATGGGGCGAAGGCCGGGCAACGCTGCTCGGCGACGCCGCCCATCCGATGCTGCAGTACCTGGCGCAGGGCGCATGCATCGCGCTCGAGGATGCGGTGACCTTGCGCGAAGCGCTGAAAGCCTGCGGCGGCGAGCTCCAGCCCGCGTTCCGCCTCTACGAATCCAGGCGGATCGTGCGCGGCGCCCGGCTCATCATCTCGGCGCGCGAAATGGGACGGATCTATCACGCCAAGGGCATCGAGCGGCTGGTGCGCAATTCGCTTTGGGCCGGCCGCACGCCAGATCGGTTTTACGACGCGCTCGAGTGGCTCTATGGATGGACGGTCGAGAAATGCCTGGTATGAATCCGCAAAGTCCCACGAGCACCCGGTTCGTCAGCTACGCCGATCCGCGCGCGAGCGATCTCGTCATCCATCACATGCCCGGCCATTTCATTCGCCGGCTGCAGCAGGTTGCAGTCCGGCTTTTCTTCGCCCGCGTCGGTCTGGACATGACGCCGGTCCAGTTCGCCGCCCTCGCGGCGGTTGCGCACCAGCCGCGTATCGACCAGGCACGCTTGAGCGATCTGATCGGCTACGACCGCGCGACGATCGGGGGCGTGATCGGCCGCCTCGAATCACGGGGCTGGCTCGCGCGATCGGCCTCGCGCTCTGACCGGCGCGTACGGCTCGTGCGCATCACGCCATCGGGCCGAAAGGCGCTCGCAAGGGCGATGCCGGCGGTCAGGTCGGTGCAACAGATGTTGCTGGAATCGCTCGACGCCGCCGAGCGCCGGCAGTTCGAGCGCCTCTGCCTGAAAATCCTCACGCATCACCTCGGCTAGTAGCGCCTCCGGACCGTTCGGCCGACCACTCGGCGGCTGCGCCGGTGCCTATCCTATGAATTCTTCGCGCTCCGGCGAATGCTGCCGATTTTCCTTTGGCGCATCGTGGATGGGTTTTGACACATATCCCCGGGATCGAAGGCACGACCTGATCTCGTTGACCCGGGCGCTTTCGTTCACGTCGTATTGCGTAGGCGGAGCGACGGCTGCGGGCGCCGCACTGCAGTTCAGGTGAAGTCCGAACGACCTGCAATCGGATTGCGAAGGCCCCTGGCGCCCTGTGCCCAAGGACTCGATCCTGATCGGATACCGGCTGACCGCCTGCTGCTCGCACTGCAACCGGTCGCGGTTGAATTCGGCCACGCTCGTGTTCGGACGCGACCAGCCGGTTGCGCAGCCTATGAGACCGGCGAGCAGCACCAGATGGGCCACGGTGCATAAACCCTTCATCGAAACATTTTCTCTTCCGGCGTAACTCCGTACCCCTGCGCATTTTCCCGGCACTGCCTGCCGCGCGGTGGCCAGCGAAGCGCAATCTCTTCGCCATCGCTGCATGCGCGTCGTACATTACATTTTGTAGCTCTTCGGCTCGGAGCCCGTCAAGCATCAGGCCGTCCGCCGACGGCTTCGCTCCGCGTGACCGACTGCGACGAAGCGTTTCGGCGGTCCGGGATCATCTGTAGATGACGGTTCGTTTGCGTTAAGCCGACTGGCACGACCCTTGCGTCGTCCGGTGAATGGGAGTCTATTCACCATCAAGCAAGACGCTGTCGCTGGAGCCTGTCGAAACCTCGACGCCCGCGGCCGACGAAGCTCGTCCGGCGGCCAACGAGTCGCCGGCCAAGGCCGATCCTCAACGCGACCTTCGCATGACCACGGCAGATGAATTCCTCGCGGCCGCGGCCAAAGAGTATGAAGCGGGAACCATCGACCGGGGTCTCTGGCGCCAAGCCGCGGACCAGCACGGAAGGGATGTATCGCTGGTCATTGCCGCATACCTGCGCGCCCGGGCGACAGCGCTCCAGTTGCGTCACAAGGCCACCGCGCCTCCGCAAATCGAGCCTTCCGAACGCGGTGCGAAGGAAAACGCGAGTGTGACCAGCGGAAGGATTGATGCGGAGCCACCCGCCGAAGTCGAGCCGGATCGGTTTGGCCTGAGGCGTCTCAGAGATGTTTCCCCGAAGGCCGTGTACATCGCCGCCGGCATGGTGGCGCTGGTCTCCGCTGTCGCAATCATCTACCTGGTGGTTTCGCTGCGACAAAGCGAGTCGACCCAGGCTCCGGTCGTTGCCACCGCGCCCTCCGCGAGCCGGCTCGCGTCGGCGACCCCGATCCAGAGCCAGCAAGCCCTTGTGATGACGTCGAGCCGTGCCGGTGCAAACGAAGGCGGTGCTAGCCCGCTCGCGGCGACGGTCCGGGAGCTCAAGATCGCCGGCAATTGGAACGTTCTCGTGCTCTATGCGAACGAGTGGACGCGCAAAGAGCCGAACAACGCGGTCGCCTGGCGCGAGCTCAGTGTCGGATACGCCAACCTTCAGCAATTCAACGATGCACTCGACGCGGCGACCAAGGCGGTCGAGCTGTCGCCGGAAGATGCGCTTTCGTGGCGCAATCTTGGTCAAATCAACCTGACTGTCGATCGCCTGCATGAAGCGGATATCGCGTTCGGCAGGTCGCTGGCGGTCAACCCCGACGATGCGGTTGCACGGTGCGGAGCTGCGCTGGTCGCGCAACGCCAGGAGCGACCGAAAGATCCCAGTGCGCTCACGAGGCGGGTCGGGCCTTCCGACGGGGGCTGCTTTGAAATGAGCTTCGACGCCACCGCCATGGTGCCCGCTGGCGGCATGCGAACGCCGGGGTCTTCGGCCCGCCGCTGAGCTGCAGCACCGACCGGTCGAGACCCGGTCTTGCAGTGCCACGCCGATAGTGAGAACGTCGGCCATGTTTGGCCAAAATATGGCGACCCCATTCGTTCTGTCGGTCGGCCTGGCAGCCGCCTCCATCTGCATGGTCGCGGCCGTCGCAAACGCCGCCCAAACGGCACCTCAGCAGGAAGGCCTGGCGTCCGTCTACGACAAGCACTTCAACGGTAAAAGCACGGCAAGCGGAGAACGCTACGACAGCCGAGCTCTGACGGCCGCGCACCGGACTCTGCCACTGGGAACGAACGTCAGGGTTACGAACCTCGAGAACGGGAGATCGGTGCGCGTGCGGATCAACGATCGCGGTCCGCACGTCCGCGGAAGAATCGTCGACCTATCTTCGAGCGCCGCTGCGGCGCTCGGATTCAGCACTGGCGTCGTGCGGGTAAGGATCGAGACTCTCGGCCATTCTGCTGGTGGAGAGCGGAATGCGCCGGGGCCTCCCTAAAGCGCGACCCCGAGCCCAAGCGGGCGGTCTCAGGCGTCGCGATTCGAGAGAAAAGTCCGCAATCATTGCCTTCCACGCGTTTTCTGCCGCGAGGAATGGCGTGGTTCCGATTCACTTCTCTATTGACGATTCCTGCTTCCAACGGCGATGCCCCGATAGGCGCTTGATCGCCACAGCCGCAACCGATGCGCCGAGCATCGTCACGATCATGCCATCCTGCAACAGCGCGGCCAGCAGAGCGTCGACGAGGTGCGGGTTGCTCTGCTCCACGTAGCGCACGAGCTCGTGTACTTGACTCGACGTCGCGTGAGCGGCGTCTTCGAGCGATATCGGAATCTCGGGCCATCGGGCGTTTCGCAGATACTTGGCGAAGGCACCGCCGCCGACCACCGCCAGCGCCAATGGCCCGACCGAACCAAGAAGGCGCCCCAGCAGACGGGCGCGCCGCTCGAGGTCGAGCCTGGCGAACGCGCTCGCGATGATGGCGGGTCCCGACGCGACGTCTCTGGCGGGCACCGTCGCCTTCGCGGCAAGGGATCCCGCGCCGCCGTCACGGTGCGGGGCCGGCTTGGCATGCTTCGCAGTCCTCATTTCAATCTCCCGGCCACAAAGTTGCATCTTCAGAGAAGAGCGCGATGCATATTGGCGAAGCTTGCGTCGCGCAACGCCGTCAAGCGAGTCCACAGCGCGTGTGGAGCGGTCGCGATCCGCGCGGCGACCAAGCGCGCCGCGGGTCGGTTGCGAAGGGTCCAAAGCAGCAAGGCCACGATCGAGCCACCGGGCAAGATCAGTTCGATGGCCAGATAGGGGCCCAGCGAGCGAAGCTGCCTGAATATTTGTTCAACTGCTGTCATCTCGATGCACCTTTGTCTGTTGTGGTTTCGCTGTGCCACCTGGGCTGGGCCTGGCCGAACGCGCGAGGCCGGGTCTGCACTTCCTGCTGATGCCGCGTCGCCGGGCGCCAGCCGAAGCGGCGCCACGTGTCGTCGATCGCCGTCGCGTAGGAGGGTTTGTAGGCGAATGCGCGATCGAGAATCGAAATTCTGGGCTTCATGTTCATCTCCGTATTACTGCCATAGCACCAAATGCCTAGGCAACGATTTGGGCAAAAAAATCAGTGGTCTCGGGCCCCACGCTAGCGTGAGCGTAGAGTTGGTTGAAGGTCATAGCCGTTATGCGTGCGCCGAGCTCATACCTTCAATATATATGCCTAAGCAACTATTGTCAAGGCTTTAATTGCTTAGGCCTGAAGATGTTTGTTTTTATGGGCCCTTTTCGAAATGGTCGGGACCTCGGGACGAATCCCCCGTTCCTATGGCAATCGTCGGCAGCATGCGGCCTTGGGCCGCTGAAGCGCGCTTTGACGAAAACGACGACTACATGACACAGTACGGCGGTCACAGGAGGTGTGTTGGCGCGAGACCAAAGACGACTGGCGGCGATCGTCTCGGCCGACGTGGTCGGCTATTCGCTGTTGATGGGCCGCGATGACAGCGCGACGCTGGCCGGGTTGAAAGCCCACCGGCGGGAGCTGATCGACCCTACCATCGCCGAATACGGCGGCCGCATCGTCAAGACTACCGGCGACGGACTTCTGCTGGAATTCTCCAGTGTGGTCGATGCCGTCCGCTGCGCCGCCGACGTGCAGCGCGGTATGGCCCAACGCAATGCCGATGTTCCCTCCGAAAGGCGGATCGAGCTACGCATCGGCATCAATGTCGGCGACATCATCCTGGACGGCGAGGACATTTTTGGTGATGGCGTCAATGTAGCCGCGCGCCTGCAGGAGCTCGCTCAGCCGGGCGGTATCGTCGTTTCGAACGCGGTAGTAAGCTACGCGCGCAACAAGGTTGCCCAGGCCTTTGTAGCGCTGGGTGAGCGACAGCTGAAGAATATCGATGAAGCGGTCGCCATCTACAACGTCTGCCTCGACGACGCGGATCCCACCGCCACGACGTCGGAACAGGTATTGGTTCGGCCCGCCGTGGCGATCCTTCCGTTCCGCAACATGTCGGGCGATCCGGCGCAGGAGTACTTCGCCGACGGAATCACCGAGGACTTGATCACCGCTCTGTCGGCCTGGCGCTGGTTTCCCGTAATCGCGCGCAACTCGACCTTCGCCTTCAAGGCGCGCGCCGCGGACGTCACTCAGATCGGTAAGGCGCTGGGCGCGCGCTATGTGGTCGAAGGCAGCGTCCAGCGCGCAGGCGACCGCGTGCGCATCGGGGCACAGCTGATCGACGCCAGCAGCGCTGTCCACCTCTGGGCGCAGAGCTATGACAGACGCCTCGGCGATGTATTCGACTTGCAGGACGAGATTACACGGGCGATCGTTGGCGCCATCGAGCCGCAGCTTACCCGTGCAGAGCAGCAGCGAGCGATGCGGAAGCGGCCCGAGAATCTGGATAGCTGGGATCTGAGCCTGCAGGCGCTCGCGCTTATCCGAAGGGGCACGCCACGAGCGCTCGCGTCTGCCAACGACTTGCTCGTTCGCGCAGTGGCGATGAGTCCAAGCTCGAGTTACGCGCAATCGCTGTTGGCGCTCACGCGATTTCAGGTCGCGCTGGTCGGATGGTCCAGCGACCCTGCGAGCATGCTTGCCTCGACATACGACGCGGCAGAGGCAGCGGTTGCGCTCGACGATGGCGACTGGCTGGCGCACGCGCTTCTCGGTATCGCCACACTATGGAAAATGCGCGACTACGGCAAAGCGACGACAGAAGAGGAAACGGCGATTGCGCTCAACCCGAGCGCTGCAATCGCCTATCATTTCTTCGGCTGCGTGCTGACGTTCGACAGCAGGCCCGCCGAGGCGATCCGCAAGCTGCGGGCCGTTATGCAGCTCGACCCCCGCTTCCAGTTTCTTGCGGTCACCCTGGCCGACATCGGACTGGCGCACTTGTTGATCGGCGAGTTCGAAGAGGCGGTTCGACTCTGCGAGCAGTCGATCGCCGAGCGCCGCGAGCATGTTCGCGCATGGCAGCGGCTTGCTTCCGGCTTGGGGCACTTGGGGCGGCAAAAGGAGGCGGAAGCGGCCCTCGCAAAAGTCTTCGAGCTGCAGCCGGACTTCGGGGCCGCGTATGTGCACGCCACCTATCCGTTCCGTGACCCGGCGCATGCCGCGATACTGACCGAGGGGCTGCGAAAAGCAGGATGGTCCGGCTAGCGCTGGCCTGAGCCAAAAGGAGACGAACGTATGGGCCGCAAATTCCAGAACATCCTCGAGACCGTGGGCAACACACCGGTAGTCAGGATAAACAGGCTGGCGCCGGCGGGCGTCAACCTGTTCGTCAAAATGGAATCGTTCAATCCGCTGGGTTCGGTGAAGGATCGACTTGCGCTTGGGATCATCGAGGACGCCGAGCGGTCCGGGGCACTGAAACCCGGCCAGACGGTCGTGGAAGCGACCAGCGGCAACACGGGGATCGGGCTCGCGATGGTGTGCGCGCAGAAAGGCTATCCGCTGGTGCTCACGATGGTCGAGACCTTCAGTGTGGAACGACGAAAGCTGATGCGCTTTCTCGGCGCCAAAGTCGTGCTGACGCCGGCAGCCCAGCGCGGCATGGGGATGGTGGCCAAAGCGATGGAGCTCGCCAAAACCCACGGCTGGTTTCTCACGCGCCAGTTCGAGAACGAGTCCAATCCTGACATGCATTCGCGGACGACCGCCCGGGAAATCCTCGATGACTTCGCCGGCGAGCGGCTCGACTACTGGGTCACCGGATACGGCACCGGCGGAACGCTCAAGGGCGTGGCGCGGGTCCTGGCGAAGGAAAGGCCGGAAACGGCGATCATCGTTTGCGAACCGCAGGATGCGCCGCTGCTGAGCAGCGATGCCGCCCAGCAGCGCAACCCCGACGGGTCCGCGTCGGCGGCCCATCCGGCGTTCAAGCCGCATCCAATGCAGGGCTGGACTCCGGATTTCATCCCGAAGCTGACCGGAGACGCAGTCGATATGCATCTGATAACTCGCATCCTTCAGATATCGAACGACGACGCGATGCAGTGCTCGCGCGATCTCGCCAGCAAGGAAGGCATCTTCGTCGGCATCACTTCGGGCGCGGGCTTTGCCGGTGCGCTGCGGATCTGCAAGGAGGCGCAGAAAGGCGCAACCGTGCTCTGCATGCTGCCGGACACCGCCGAGCGTTATCTCAGCACGCCGCTGTTTGCCAACGTGCCGGTCGACATGAACGAAGAGGAGCTGAAAATCTCGCGCTCGACGCCCAGCGCCCAGCTCAATGCCTGAACGACGTCGCCCAAGGTGGGCAACAGCGTTCGCCGGGCTTGACGCCGCTGTCTTTCTATCCACGTAAGGAGGAGTGCAGGCATGGCACGCATCATCGGAGGCATCGCCGCCTCGCACACGCCGACCATTGGCTTCGCCTACGATCGTAACAAGCGCGACGACCCCGTGTGGGCGCCGATCTTCGAGAACTTCGCGCCGCTATCCGCGTGGCTCGCCGAGAAGCGCCCCGAGGTCCTGCTGTGGATCTACAACGATCACGTCACGTCGTTCTTTTTCGACCATTACTCGGCGTTCGTGCTCGGGGTCGGGCCCGAGTGGCCTGTCGCGGACGAAGGCGGCGGCCCACGCGATCTGCCACCGATCAAGGGGCACCCGCAGCTCGCTTCGCACATCGGCCATTCGCTGATGGCCGACGAGTTCGACATGTCTTTTTTCCAGAACCGGCCGCTGGACCATGGCTGCTTTTCGCCGCTGTCGGTGCTTTGCCCGCACGAACCGGAGTGGCCGGTCAGCCTCGTCCCCCTGCAGATGGGTGTCCTGCAGCTGCCGATCCCCAGCGCACGTCGGTTCTACCGCCTCGGCAAGGCGCTCCGACGCGCGATCGAGAGCTATCCGGACGATCTGCGCGTCGTAGTCGTCGCCACGGGTGGGCTATCGCACCAGGTGCACGGGGAGCGCGCGGGTTTCAACAATCCCGCCTGGGACCAGCGCTTCCTCGACCTGTTCGAGCAGGATCCCGAACAGCTGGCTGAAATGACTACCGCTGAATACGCGGAGCTCGGCGGCTTCGAGGGCGCCGAAGTGGTCATGTGGCTCACGATGCGAGGCGCGCTTCCGGCGAACGTCGAATGCAAGTACCGCAGCTATTACCTGCCCTCGATGGCGGGCATCGCGACGGCGATCTACGAAGGGGTGGACGACGAATCCAACCCGGCCGTCGTCGAACGCCACCGCCGCCACGTCGCGACCGGCCTCAGCGGTGTCGAGCGCCTCGAAGGTACGTACCCGTTCACGCTCGAGCGCAGCGTCAGGTCGTTTCGCATCAACGATTATCTGCACCGGATGGTCGAGCCCGGCCATCGACAGGCGTTCCTTCGCGATCCGGAAGCAAGCTTCGAATCTGCCGGGTTGAGCGAACCGGAGCGAGACCTGATTCGCCGCCGCGACTGGCGCGGCCTGATCCACTACGGCGTCATCTTCTTCATGCTGGAGAAGCTCGGCGCCGTTACCGGCGTGTCGAATCTCCATATCTATGCCGCGATGCGCGGCGAAACGCTCGAAGCCTTCCAGCGTACCCGCAATGCGCCGGGCGCGCTGTACTCGGTAGCCGGCAAAGGCGCCGGCAACCTGGCCTGGGACAAGCCAGCCGGCACGGCAAGCAAGGGCTAAAACGGCGCGCAGCCCGAGACCTGCGGGCAAAGCCGCCCGGGGACGCACGCGACAGTTAGAACATGGCGTTCGCACCGGAGTGACTCGATGATCATCGACATCCATGGCCACTACACCACCGCGCCGAAGGCGCTCGAGGCGTGGCGCAATCGCCAGATCACAGCCATCGCGAGTCCCGCGCAGATGCCGCGCGCGTCCGAGCTTTCCATCAGCGACGACGAGCTACGCGAGTCGATCGAGGGCAATCAGCTGCGGCTGATGCGCGACCGCGGGCTCGACCTCACGATCTTCAGTCCGCGCGCGAGCTTCATGGCGCATCACATCGGCGATTTCCAGGTCTCGAGCACCTGGGCCGCTATCTGCAACGAGCTGTGCTATCGGGTAAGCCGATTGTTCCCGGATCACTTTGTCCCGGCCGCGATGTTGCCTCAGAGTCCCGGCGTGGACCCCGCGACGTCCGTTCCCGAGCTCGTGAAGTGCGTCGAGGAATACGGAAATGTGGCGATCAACCTCAATCCCGATCCGTCCGGAGGACACTGGAACTCCCCACCGTTATCCGATCGCCACTGGTACCCGATCTACGAGAAGATGGTCGAATACGACATCCCTGCGATGATTCATGTCAGCACCAGCTGCAATCCCTGCTTCCACACCACCGGGGCGCATTATCTCAACGCCGACACGACCGCCTTCATGCAGTGCCTGACGTCCGATCTGTTCAAGGACTTTCCGACGCTGCGCTTCGTCATTCCGCACGGGGGCGGCGCGGTCCCGTATCACTGGGGCCGCTTCCGCGGGCTGGCGCAAGAGATGAAGAAGCCCAAGCTGTCCGACCATCTCCTCAACAACATCTTTTTCGACACGTGCGTCTACCACCAGCCCGGTATCGACCTGCTCACCGGCGTGATCCCGGCCGACAACATCCTGTTCGCGAGCGAGATGATCGGTGCGGTACGCGGCATCGATCCCGAGACTGGGCACTATTTCGATGACACAAGGCGTTACATCGAGGCGGCGCATATCGATTCGGGCCAGCGGCGCAAGATCTACGAAGCCAACGCGCGGCGCGTGTATCCGCGCCTCGATGTCGCACTGAAAGCCAGAGGACGTTGACCATGTACGAACTCGGGGTTGTCTACCGCAATATCGGCCGCGCAGACCGCGACGTTGCGGCCCGGCTGGGCACGCTCGGGACTGCGACCGTCCACGAGGCGTTGGGACGTACCGGCCTGCTGAAGACGTACATGCGTCCGATCTATGTCGGCGCACAGACGTCCGGGACGGCCGTGACCGTGCTGCTCCACCCCGGCGACAACTGGATGATGCACGTCGTCGCCGAGCAGATCCGGCCCGGCGACATCGTCGTTGCCGCAGTGACGGCCGACTGCACCGACGGTTACTTCGGCGAGCTGTTGGCGACCAGCTTCAAGGCGCGCGGCGCGCGAGGGCTCGTCATCGATGCCGGAGTCCGCGACGTGCGCGCACTGGCCGAAATGAAGTTCCCGGTCTGGAGCAAGGCGATCTCCGCCAAGGGAACGGTGAAGGCCACGCTAGGATCCGTGAACATCCCCGTCGTGTGCGCCGGGGCCCTGGTCACTCCGGGCGACGTCATCGTGGCCGACGACGACGGCGTGGTCGTGGTGCCGGCGGCGCGCGCGCAAAAGACGCTGGAGGCTGCGGCAGCCCGGGAAGCGAGTGAAGGTGAAAAGCGTGCGAAGCTGGCCGGCGGCGTCCTGGGTCTGGACATGTACAACATGCGGGAGCCATTGCAAAAGGCCGGATTGAAATACATCGATTGATCGTCCGCGCGGAACATGGACGCCGACTCAAGCAAAGCTGGCCGTATCACGGGTATTTCCTCGATGGCGATGCGCCACGTGTTGACCGAGTTGAGCGATGCTTACGAGCGGCGGTCAGGGCAAGCAGTCGCGATCGTTTCGGTGGGTGGCGTGGACGCGGCCCGCCGTGTCGAAGATGGGGAAGCGTTCGACTTCGTCGTGCTTGCGGCCAACGCGATCGAGAAACTGGCTGCCGGCGGCCGCGTCGATCCAGCGAGTCGCACCGATCTCGCCCGTTCTCCCGTGGCGATAGCGGTAGCCGCCGGCACGACGCGCCCCGATGTCTCCAGTGAAGCGGCAATTCGCGACGCGGTACTGCGCGCCCGCAGCATCGGGTATTCGACAGGTCCGAGCGGCGAGCACCTTGTCGGCTTGTTCAAGCGATGGCGCATCGCCGACTCGATCGCGTCGCGGATCGTGCAGGCTCCGCCCGGCGTTCCCGTGGCCACGCTCGTGGCGAGCGGCGACGTTGAGCTATGCTTCCAGCAGTTGAGCGAATTGATGAACGCGCCCGGCGTCGACGTCATCGGCCTCCTTCCGCCGGAAATCCAGGCAACGACCGTATTCGCCGCAGCGGTATGCAAGGCATCGAATCGTCCGATGGCCGCCGGCGCGTTGCTTTCCTTCCTCGCATCTTCGGAAGCCGATGCGGCCAAGCGCCGCCATGGCATGGACCCCGCGCGCGCGTGACCGGCTGGCGCGGGCGGTGGGCGGCCGCAGAACCCGGGAACGCGGAGCTCCCCGGTGCCATCCAATGAGTGCAATCCAAACAACGACGAACGGAGGAAACCATGGAACCAGCGTCTATTCTTCTTACTTCGACCGTCTTGCTGGCGATCGCGGCAGCGGGCGGACTGGTCATGGCGGGAATCAGGTTCGCGGGCAACCGACCGCCGCCGGCACCGCTTGCCATGCTGCACGGATTTTTGGCTGCCGCCGCGGTCACCCTGCTCGTCTACGCCGCCGCCACGGTGGGGCTGCCGACGATGGCGCTCGTTGCGATCGCGCTCTTTCTCGCAGCTGCCGCCGGCGGCGCGATCCTGAACCTGAACTATCACTGGAAGCAGCTGCCCTTGCCCAAGGGGCTTATCGTCGTCCACGCCATCGCCGCGGTCGCGGGCTTCGTGTTGCTGCTCGCGGCGACCTGGGCGGCCCGAGGCTCATAGGCGGGCCGAACGCGACCCGTAAATTTGGTCGGACTTCCATCGGGCAACGGCGCCGGCAGCACGATTACTTCCTGGCGGCCATTTGCGCGCGCAGGCGCTCCTCTTGCGCTCTCAGCTCGGGCGTGAACTCGGCACCAAAGTCCTCCGCCTCGAACACTTGTCGAATCTCGATCTCGGACTCGCCCGGGAAGGGGTTGGGGCAGCGCTTGAGCCATTCGATGGCCTCCGCCTTCGACTTCACCTTCCACAGCCAGAAGCCGGCGATCAGTTCCTTGGTCTCGGCGAACGGACCGTCGATCACGGTCCGCTTCGCGCCTGAGAACCTGACACGCGCGCCTTTCGAACTCGGCTGCAGCCCCTCTCCCGCTAGCATCACGCCGGCCTTCACCAGCTCTTCGTTGTACTTCCCCATCGCGGCGAGAAGTTTTTCATCGGGAAGGACGCCCGCTTCGGACTCCTTCGTGGCTTTGACAATAACCATGAATCGCATTGTGTCGCTCCATTCGGTTTCGGGGTGGCGCGAGCTTGTGACGCGCCGCGCCATGGCCCCGTGACACGAAAATTCACCCAACCGCTGCCGGTGACCGCTCCTCTGCGTTGGGCGCGCATCCTTCCGGTCCGAAATCTTCCGGCCCGAACATCTGACGAACCTCGGTCTCGCCCTCCCAGCCGGGCCAATGCTTTTTGTGAAGCTCCATGAAACGGACAGCCGACTGGACCGCGTCTTCTTTCGATTTCAACTCGAACTGGGCGTAGCCGCCGACGACCTCGTTGGTCTCGGTGAAAGGCCCGTCGGTGACGATCACGCGCCCTCCGGAGAGCCGGACGCGGGCGCCCTGGGCGGTCGGGCCAAGCCCCCCGCTCCCCAGCATCGTTCCGGCTTTGATCTCGGCTTCGGCGAGCTTCGCAATAGCGTCCATCAACGCCTTCGGCGGAGGGCCCTGGTTTTCCGCGTGCCTGACTATCATCATGAATCGCATCGTTGAATCTCCGTTAGGTTTCGGGTTGGACATGGAGGCCTCTAGGCAAAGTCGGCCAAACGAGACCTCCACTGACTAGTCGATCGACTGACCACCGGCTCGACAGCCGGAGCATCTTTTTTTGCATCTGCGTGGCAAGGCTTTGACCTCGCCTGTCAAACCGCCAATTCCCTGACCGGCCGCACTTCGACGCTGCCCACGCGCGCCGGCGGGATCTTCGCGGCCAACTGGATGGCTTCGTTCAAGTCCCTGGCGTCGATCAGGTAAAACCCGGCCAACTGTTCCTTGGTCTCGGTGAAGGGGCCGTCCGTGACCGACATCTTTCCGTTGCGGACACGCACGGTCGTCGCCGTATGAACGGATTGGAGGGCTTCCGCGGCGATGTGATGACCGCTCCGCCGGAGCGCGTCCCCGCAGGCCTTGCACTCGCTGTCGGGAACGGCATCGAGTTTTTTCTCCTCCAGGTACACCAGGCACAGGTACTTCATCGGTCACTCCTGCTCGTGGACGGTTGTGGATAATGGCACCAGAAGACGTTGCCCGAAGGCGCCCGCCAGCGCACGCAGCACGTCCTGGATCGCCCGCTGCACGTCGCGCCCGATATCGGGCCTCCGGCGCCGATATAAAAAGAGCAGCAGCGCCAGCAAGGTACCGCCGGGCAAAAGTATTTCCAGCATCAGATAAGGTCCTGTTTTTTGCCCGACTTTTCGCAAGATATCCAACCATCTGATGACAGTACGCATCGGCCGCTCCGGCTTGCCTCTGAAATGAGCCCGAAATAACCGGGCCTTCATCGACTAGTCGAACGGCCAATAGGGAAATCGACACGCCGTCAGCCTGGAAGCTCAAAAATCCCGGACCCTTACTCGATCGGCGGAAGCTCTGGGCCGGTCAGCCGGACAGCTCGGACAGGCGCCGCTCGAGAAACCGGCGCTCGGGAGTCTGCCGTGCGAGCGCGAGCGCGCGCCTGTACGAAGCCCGTGCCTGCTCGGTCTTTCCCAACCGCCGGCACAGGTCCGCGCGCGCGGCATGAGCCAGGTGATAATCCTTCAAATCGCCGCGCGCAAGAAGACCCTCGATCAGGGCAAGCCCTTCGGCGGGACCATCGCGCATCGCGATCGCCACCGCACGGTTCAGCTCGATCACCGGCGTCGGCTCGATGCGAAGCAGAACGTCGTAGAGACCGACAATCTCACCCCAGTCGGTGGCATCGGCGCTCGCCGCATCGGCGTGGACCCCGGCGATCGCCGCCTGGAGGGTATACGGGCCAAAGCGTTGCGACGCGAGCGATCTTGTGACCAGCGCTGACCCCTCGCTGATCTGATCCCGGTTCCACAGCGAGCGGTCCTGGTCGCTGAGCAGAACCAGTTCGCCACCGGGCGACGTGCGCGCCGCGCGGCGGGATTCCTGCAACAGCATCAATGCGAGCAATCCCATCGCCTCGGGCTCCGGCAGCAATTCGACGATCAGCCGTCCCAGACGTATTGCCTCGCCCGACAGATCGACCCGCGTCAGCGACTGACCCGAAGACGCCGAGTAGCCCTCGTTGAACACCAGATAGACCACGCGCAGCACGCTGTCCAGCCGTTCCGCGCGTTCGTCGGGCTCCGGAACCTGGTAAGGGATACGAGCGTCGCGGATCTTGGCCTTGGCTCGGACAATGCGTTGCGCCAATGTCGGCGCGGCGCTCAGAAAGGCCTGGGCGATTTCCTCGGTAGTGAGTCCGCAGACTTCGCGCAAGGTGAGCGCCACCTGCGCGTCGGCCGCAAGCGTCGGATGGCAGCAGGTGAAAATGAGCCTCAGGCGATCATCCTCGATGGCCTCGGTGTCGGATGGCGCGTTTTCGTCGATGACGGCATCGACTTGCTCGGCGACATCCTCCATCGAGTCGAATCGCGTTCGCCGGCGTATGCCATCGATGGCCTTGAAGCGCCCCGCCGAGACCAGCCACGCGCGCGGATTCGCCGGGATGCCGTCGCGCGGCCACTGCTCGAGCGCCGCCCGGAAAGCATCGTGCAGCGCCTCCTCGGCGAGATCGAAGTCGCCCAGCAGCCGCACCAGCGTGGCGAAGACCCGTCGCGACTCGGCACGATAGATTGCCTCGGCGGCGGCGCGCACACGCTTGAGCGCATCCACGCCGGGTTGCGGCTTGTCCTCGTAGGTTTCCATATCTGAGCGGCGAGTCATCGACTGCAGTAATTCACTGTATGATCCAATACTTGCGATGTGCGCGCGACCCCGATACCGCAGTCGCTCCGTACAACGCAGGGACTGCAAGGGTGGCGGCAGCGTCGAAGCCGTGCCAATATTCTACGGTGATCGCAGTTCCCTGCCCCGTCCCCGAATCGCGTCGTTCTTGCCGCACCTTCCCCCGATTTTGAAGCAGTGCGTTGAAGCAGGGATCGGCGCACCAATGACAGCCATTGGTCCAATGGCTCGCGTCGCATCGGTCCGCGTCGGACGCTTCCTGCCTGCGATTGCCCTCGGCTTGCTGGTTTCAGCCTGCGCGAGCCTGCCGAAGAATGTCGACCGCGAGCCCTCGAGCGCACTGGCGAACACGGACGACACTCGCCTCGGGAGAGCGGTTGTCCCGCGTGTCGCGGCGAACCCCGGCCGGTCGGGAATCTATGCGCTGCCGAACGCGCAGGGGGCGTTCGCTGCAAGAATCCTGCTCGCCCGCGCCGCCGAGCGATCGCTCGACCTGCAGTATTACGTCTGGCACAGCGATATCACGGGTCAGCTGCTGTTCGACGCCGTGTGGCAGGCAGCCGAGCGCGGCGTTCGCGTACGCATGCTACTTGAC
>DATBBM010000148.1:0-12763 GCA_036270955.1 Casimicrobiaceae bacterium
GCGCTGCAACGCGGAACGGTCAGCATCGCAAGCTATGCCGGGCTGATCCGCAAGGTCGCATTTCGCCACGAGCTGATCGTTTACGCTTCGGTCGCGGCGACGTTGGCGCTGCAATTCGCCGGCTACCTGGTCGTGCTGGTCGTGCTGGCCCTCTTCGGCGAGCCCGTGCACTTCGAAGGCCTGCTGCTGGTCGTACCGCTGTGGCTGGTGCTCGCCATAGCCGTGACCGGCCTGGCGCTTGCGCTGGCGGCGTTGCAGGTCTTCGTCAAGGACGTCGAGCACATCCTGATGCCGGTCCTCATGATCCTGATGTATCTGACGCCGATCCTTTATCCGCTGTCGCTGGTCCCTGACAGCATGAAGCCCTGGGTGGCCGCCAACCCGTTCGGCTATCTGGTCGGCCGCCTGCGCGACGCGCTGCTCGACGGGCGGCTGGGACTGGAGTGGGGCGATGCGCTCGCGGTCGTCGTCGCGCTGGCGTTGTTCGTGGCGGGCCGGTGGGTGTTCCTGCGACTGTCCCCGCACTTCGAAGATTTTGTGTAGCCCCGGACCGCGGCGAACCAGACGCTGATGTCCGCCCTGCTCCATCTCTCCGGCGTCGGCAAGGACTATGCGAAGCTCGATGCCAATGCGGGTCGGCTGCGGCTGGTTTTCGATCTGTTGCGCGGACGCGGCGCTCCGCAAGTGTTCCAGGCGCTGGACGAGGTCTCGTTCGATCTTGCCGCCGGCGAATCCCTGGGCATCATCGGTGAGAACGGCGCCGGCAAATCCACTCTGCTGAAGATCGTCGCCGGCGTGATAACGCCGACGCGCGGCATCGTCGAAAGCCGGGGGCGCGTCGGGGCGCTGCTGGAGCTCGGGTCCGGCTTTCATCCCGAATATTCGGGCATCGCCAACATCGATCTCGCGGCGGCGCTGCTCGGTCTCACGCGGCCCGAGATCGCGGCCAAGCGCGACCAGATCATCGCCTTCGCCGACATCGGCGAGCATATACACGATCCGATCAAGCACTATTCGTCCGGAATGGTCGTGCGGCTCGGATTCGCCGTGGCGACGGCGCTGACGCCGGACATCCTGATCACCGACGAGGTGCTCGCCGTCGGCGACGAGTCATTTCAGAAGAAATGCGTCGCCTGGATGGAACGCTATCTTGTCGGAGGCGGCACGCTGCTGCTTTGCTCGCACAGCATGTATCACATCCAGAAGCTGTGCCGCGCCGCGCTTTGGCTCAAGGACGGACGGGTCGAGCGTTACGGCCCCGCGGCGGAAGTCAGTCAGGCGTACCTTGCCTATCACGAGGAAAAGTCCGCCGGCGCGAAGCAGCCGATCGCCGCTCCCCGGGCCGCCGCCGCGGGCGTCTACGCCGTGCAGTCGCTGATGCTGAACCCGGCCGGGACCGTGCCGTCCGGAGGCGCTCTGACGATCGCGGGCGAGGTGTTCTCGCCCGACGGACGTTCGCCGGTGGTTCTCCTCGGCTTGGTCCGCGCCGACGGCACGCCGGTGTACGGTGTGGCCACCGACATGGACGGCGTCGTGCCGAAGCGCATCGATGCGCATCGTTTCGCTTTTTCACTGACCTTCCCGCGCCTCCCGCTGCTTCCGGGCAAGTACCTGGTGCGGGCACACGCACTCGACCCAGAGGGTGTGCGCCTGTTCGACAATGTCGAAACGCCGTTGCTGATCGAAGGCGCGACACGCGAAATGGGGCTGGTCCGAATCGATCACGACTGGAGCGGGCGAACGGCCGATTCCGAGGGCGGATCATCCGGCGGAGCCGGCCCCGCCTGATCGGTTAAAATCGACGCTTTGCCGCCGCGACGGCGCTCCTCGCTCGAGCGGCGCGGCACGTGCCCCCGCATGGCATCCGACCTCACTTTCACCGGCGAACGCTTTCTTCCGGTCTGCGCCGGCGAAATCGCGTACGAGCACTGGCACCGTTATGCGTTCGCGCGCCGGTACGCCGAAGGCCGGCGCGTGCTCGATGCCGCATGCGGCGAAGGCTACGGCACGGCCTTGCTCGGCACCAAGGCGGCGCAGGCGGTCGGTGTAGACATCGACGCCGGTTCGATCCAGCACGCACAATCGACCTACGGCAGCGCGACCGTTCGCTTTGTCGAAGGATCCTGCACCGCGCTCCCGCTTCCCGATGCGTCCTTCGACGTCGTCGTTTCATTTGAGACGATCGAGCATCTGGACGCGGCCGACCAGCCGCCGATGCTCGCCGAATTCGCGCGGGTGCTCAAGCCGGCAGGATTGCTGATCATTTCTTCGCCGAACAAGCGGCTCTACAGCGACGCGCGGGATTACGTCAACGAGTTCCATCGCCATGAGCTCTATCGCGACGGCCTGGCCGAGCTGCTGGCGAAGGCGTTTCCGGCGCAGCGCTGGTTCCATCAGCACGTCGCACCCTGGTCGGCGATCTGGAGCGAAGCCGAAGGCGTTGGCGTCGAAGCCTGGCTCGGCGATGCGGGCCGGGTGTCGCCGTATGTGCCTCCGGAAGGCATGTATTTCATCGTCGTTGCCGCGCGGACCTCTGCGGCGCTTCCTGCCCCGGCGGCGCGCGGGTCGCTTTTCACCGACGCAGAGGAAACCGAGCAGAAACGCGCCCATGCCAATGCCAGCGAAGTACTCAGGCAGGATGCCCTGCTCAAGGAGCGCGACGCGGCGCTGGACCGGCAAACCGCCCACGTCCACCACCTCGAAGCGCTGATTGCCGAACGCGAACGGGTCATCGCCGACAAGGACAGTCAGCTCGCCACCCTGGACACGGTGCGGCAACAGCGCGAGCAGCTGATCGCGTTGCGCGACCGCGAGCTGGCCGAGCGCGACCGGATGCTCGCCGAGCGTGACCGAATGCTGGCCGAGCGCGGCCAAACGATCGCCGAGCGCGACAGAATGCTGACCGGACACGCGGCGACGATTCAGTCGCAGGCCGAAGCACTTGAGCACGAGCGCCGGCGGCACGAGGACGCCGCGAAGGGATTCGATGCCGAGCGGACGGCGCTGCGACAGGAGATTGCCTCGCGTGACCAGGCGATTGCCGTGCGGCAAACGTTTCGCTGGTGGCTATCGGTCCCGTGGCGCAGGCTCGGTCGCTGGCTGCAGGGACGCTGACGGTTGATGTCGCGCGTGCCGATCGACATCGTCGTTCCCGTCTATAACGCCGCGGACGATCTGAACCGCTGCATCGAGAGCGTCCTCGCTCACACCGGCGGCGATTACCGTCTGATCGTCATCGACGACGCCTCGCCGGACCCGGCCGTGCGAGCGTATTTCGCGCAGCTCGGGGCGCGCCGGCTTCCGCAAATCCTGCTGCTTGCCAACGAGCGCAATCTCGGCTTCACGCTCAACGCCAACCGCGGGATGAGCGCCGCGCGGGCGGGCGCCGACCTGGTGCTGCTCAATTCGGACACCGTCGTGACCCGCGGCTGGCTGGATGCGCTGGCGCGATGCGCGGCGTCGGACCCGGCGATCGGGACGATCACGCCGTTTTCCAACAACGCGGAGATCTGCTCGCTCCCGCGCTTTTGCGAGAACAACCGCTGGCCGGCGTCGCGGGACGCCGAGCCGATGGTGCGCGCGCTCGAACGGGCCGCCGTGCCCACCTATCCCGATCTGCCGACGGGCGTCGGGTTCTGCCTTTACATCCGCCGCGCTCTGATCGATGCGATCGGGACGTTCGATCCGGTATTCGGCCTGGGCTACGGCGAGGAAAACGATTTTTGCATGCGCGCCGCGGCTGCCGGCTATCGCAACGTGCTGTGCGAGGATGCATTCGTCCTTCACCTCGGCGGCAGCTCGTTCGGCGACAAGCGCGCCGATCTGGCCGAACGCAACATGCGAATCCTGCTCGATCGCCATCCGCAGTACCTCGAGCAGGTACGCGCGTACATCGCCGCCGATCCGGTGCGCCCGTTGCGCGAGCTGGCGCTGTCGCAATACCGGGTGCTGAGCGAGCCGGTCCCCGGGGTGCTCCACGTCATCCACGGCCACGGTGGCGGGACCGAATACCATGTGCGTGCGCTGATTGCCGCCTCGTGCACGGCGTTTCGTCACTATCTGCTGATCGCCGTCGGCGACGAATGGCAGCTCGAGGAGCACGCGAGCGATGCTGCGCGGACGTACGATTTCAGCCGCCTGCCATCCGAGCCGTGGAGCGATTTCCTCGGCGGCATCTGCGCGCGTTTCGGCGTCGACCTGATCCACCTGCACAACATTTCCGGCTGCCGCGACGGTCTGCTGCAGGCGCTCTCTCGCCTCGACAGCCCTTACGGCTACACCGTGCACGACCTCAACTTCGCCTGCCCGACGATAACCTTCCTCGATGCGCGGCGCAGGTATTGCGGCGCCGTGACCGACACCCGCGTCTGCACCGCCTGCCTTGCCGCCCAGCCCGAGTTCGCCGGCGTCGACATCGACGCATGGCGGGCGAAGCATCGGGCGCTGCTGGCGCGTTCGGCGTTCCTGATCGCACCTTCGACCTGGGCAGCGTCGATATTGGGCAAGTATTTTCCCGAGCACGAGGTTACGGTGATTCCGCACGGCAACGCCAGCGGCATGTCGCGTCCGGACGCTATCGAATCGCCGCTTCCGATGGCAGACGACGGCCGGCCGGTCGTCGCGGTTCTCGGGGCGATCGGGCCGGACAAGGGTGCGCGGCGGCTCGAACGTCTGGTCGAATTGACGCGCGAGCGGGGTCTGCCGTTGCGCTGGGTGCTGATCGGCTACCTGGATCGCGGGCGCGATCCGTTCCAATCCGCCGATGGCGTGTTCACGATGCATGGCGCGTACAATTCGCGCGCATTGCGCGAGTTGATCGCACATTACCGTGTCCGGCTGGTCGCATACCCATCGGCGGGTCCGGAGACATTCAGCTTCACGCTGTCCGAAGCCTGGGCTGCCGGCCGGCCTGCGATCGTTCCGCCGATCGGCGCGCTCGCCGACCGTGTCGCCGAAACGGGGGCCGGGTGGGTGTTGAGCGACGACGAGTGGAGCTCGGAAGCACGCATGCTCGACCGCATCGTCGCCGTGCTCGACCCGTCTCGCGCCGAAGAGTTCGCGGAAGCGGCGGGGCGCGCCAACAGCGCCGTCCAGCCGACGCTGGACGCGATGACCGATGCGACGATCGCGATTTATCGCGGGGCGCCCCCGCCGCGGGACGCCCGCGCCAAGCTGCGGCCGATCAGCGCGTCGCGCTGCCTTGCCGCATTGCGCTACGCGCCGTGGCGGCCTGCACGGACTCACGCCGCACCGGCGGCGCCGGCACAGCCCGCCGCGGCGCGTGCTGCAAACACAACGCGTGATCCGCTGGCGCATGTCGCACGTGTAGCGCTGCGCATCCGGCACACGCGTACCGGCCGTGCGCTGTATCGCCTGGCCCCGGCGTCGCTGCTCGCCGTGCTCAAGGCGCGGCTGCCGCGGTGAATGCTGCCGGCGAGAGCGCATGGCTTGTGCGCGGCCAGGCGCACCAGCGCGCGGGCCGGATCGTCGATGCACTGCTCTGCTATCGCGAGGCGGTCGCGGTCAACCGTTACGCAATCCAGGCCCACTTTCATCTGGGTGAGGTGCTGCGCGAGCTCGGTCGCGACGGCGACGCGTTCGACGCCTGGCGCACGGTGCTGACGCTGCAGCCGCGCCATCTGCCGACGCTGCTCGCGTTCGGCGCCGCGGCGCGGCGGATCGGCAAGACGGCCGAATCTGCCGAGGCCTATGGTCGTGCGCTGACATTCGAGCCCCAGAGCCGGGAGGCAAAGCGCGGCCTCGCGCTGACGAGGCTTGCCGCAGGTGATGCCGAGGCCTACGAGGACATTCGGCGATCGATCGGCGACGGCGCCGCTTTCGACGAGCGGCAGGAGCTCGCGCGGCTGTTGCTCGCCGCCCCCGCCTCGGCGCGCAAGCAGGCGCTGATAGTCGAGCTGGCGATGCGCGGAAACGGCGACGCGCCCGCGGAGCTGTCGGCGATGGCGGCCGAAGACGCGGCAGCGCGCGGCGAGCGCGAGCGGGCATTGGCATGCCTCGAATCGGCCGAGTCCCAGGCCGCGACCGCACCGCTGGACGCGCTGCGTCTGCTGGCGCTCGCCGCGGCGCGCGCCGCTCCGGAGTCGCCATGGCCGGCGCGCTATGCCGCGCGGTGCATGGCGCTTCATGCAGCCGTGGCGCCGCTGGCGTGGCCGCGGCGCACCGCAGGCGCCGCTCTGCGGATAGCGTATCTGATCGCGCCCGGACTGCCATTGCGCATTGGCGCCGTCGAGATAGATCCGGGCCGCTATCTGCGCGAAGTCGTCGCGGCACATCCTCGCGAACGGATCGCGGCAGTCGTGTTCGATGTCGGTGGACCGGCGTCGTCCGCCGCTGAGCCCACCCGCTCCGGAATGACGGCCCTGGGAGCGGCTCCCGGCCCGGCCATCGCGCAACGGATGGCCGAAACCGACTTCGACGCGATCGTCGATCTGGCGGGCGTCAGCGCTGCGACGGGGCCGCTGCTGGCTCAGCGGCCGGCGCGCAACATCTGGACGCTCGATTCGCTTTTCGCCGCGCATGCCGCACCGCTGATCAGCGAACGCCTGCCGCGGCCGCGGTCGGCGTCGGACGAAGATCTGCGCGCGCACCGTGAGGGCATCGAAGGCGCGCTCGCCGCAGCGGCCGCATCGGACGCGTCGTCCGGCGTCGCTGGGGCAGTTCCGGCGACCGTGATCGCAAGCCATTGGCACGAAGCCCTGCGTGCGCACCAGTCGCAAGAGGCCGGGACCGCCATCGCCGCGTACCGCCGCGTGCTGGAGCTGCAGCCCGAATTCGCGCGCGCCCATTATCTGCTGGGCCTGCTGCTGCGCGACCGAGGGGATCAGGCCGACGCCGTAAAGCAGTTGAATCTCGCGGTTCGCGCCGCTCCCGGCTTTGTCGACGCGCGGGCAGCCCTCGCCAATCTGACTCGCGAGGCCGGGCGGTGTGACGAGGCGATCGCGCTTTGCCACGACGGGGTCGCAGCGGCGCCTCGCGCGACCGCGCTCTGGCGTGCGCTCGGTCTGTCCGAGCTTGCCCGCGGCCGGGCCAACGAGGCGCGCATCGCGTTCGACCGTGCGCTTTCGCTGCTGCCGGGGGATGCCGACACGCACTACAACCGGGGCGTGGCGCTGCAGGTCGGCAGGAAACGCCGCGCGGCGCACAACGCTTATCGCCGTGCGCTGGCACTGGCGCCGGACCTGACGGCCGCCGGATACAACGCAGGCGTCGTCCTGCGCGAGCTCGGACAGTCGAACGCCGCAGTCGAGGCGTTCGAGTGCGTCCTTGCAAAGGACGCGGAGCACGTCGCCGCCCACAACGCGCTGTGCGAGACGTTGCACGAAAGCGGGCGGATCGACGATTGGCTTCGCGCGTTCCGGCGCTTCGAGGCGAGGTGCCCAAACGCGGTGCCGCTGGCGGTGCAGGCGCTCGAGGCTTGCCAGTATCAGGCGGATTTCGTCGCGCTGGACGGCTATCTCGATCGCTTGCGACGGGGCGAGTTCAAGCCATCCAGCGATACCGAGCTCGTCGATTGCCTCGAAACGCTTCTGTTCCTGATCCTGTATTTCGATGTCGAGCCCGCCGATGTGCTTCGGCTCTACCGCGAGTACGCGGCTGCGGCGCCGAGAGTCTACGGGCCGCCGGTTGCGCTGGCGCCTCACCGCCGTCCGGGCAGGATACGCATCGGTTACCTGTCCGGCGACCTGCGCGACCATGTCATGGGCAAGATGATCTGGGAGGAGGCAAGGCGCCACGATCGCAGTCGTTTCGAGCTCTACTTCTACTCGCTGTCCGCCGTTAGCGACCCGTGGACTGCCCACTATCGGGGCTTGAGCGACCATTTCACGACACTCGCCGATGTCACCGAGCGCGAAGCGGCCGAGCGCATCGCCGGCGACGAGCTCGATCTGCTGATCGATCTGGCGACCAACACCCGCGGCGCCAAGCCCGGCATTCTGGCCTTGCGGCCGGCGCGGGTGCAGATTACGCACGTCGCCAGCGCCGGCGTCGTCGGCCTGAACACGATCGACTTCAAGCTAACCGACGCCTTTGCCGATTTGCCGGAGAACCAGTCCGGGCAGCTCGAGACGCTGCTGCCGGTCGAAGGCTGCGTCTATCCGTACCGCCATATCGTCCCCGCCGCCGTGCATCCGTACCGCCGCGACCGCCTGGGGATCGCCGCCGACGCGGTGGTCATCGCGGCCTTCGTCAATCCGATGAAATTGTCGCGGCGCTGCCTTCTCTTGTGGCGCGACGTGCTCGAGCGGATTCCGCGCGCCTTGCTCGCAATATCGCCGCTGTCGCCCGATGCGGGCGACGCACAGCGGCGCCTGTTCGCCGCCGTGGGGATCGCGCCGCAACGCACGATCCTCCTGCCGGCCGGACACAATGAAGCGGAAAACCAGGCGCGCTTTGGCGTCGTCGACCTGGTCCTCGATCCGTTGCCGTACGGCGGCGTCAACGGCACGCTGGAGGCGCTGGACATGGGCGTACCCGTCGTGACCTTGTGCGGGCGCCGCCACGGCGAGCGGAGCTCGTACAGCATCCTCGCCAATCTTGGCGTCCTCGACACGGTTGCACGCAACCCGGGCGAGTACGTTGCAATCTCCGTACGGCTCGCGGAGGATCGCTCGTTCAGCGCGCGAGTGAAGGCGGCGATCCGGGCCGGCCTCGCGCGGTCGCCGCTGACCGACATGGACGCGCACACACGCAGCGTCGAGCGCGCCTACCTGACGGCACTCGAGCGGCGCTATCCGGCCGCGCTCGCGGAGAGCGACTGATGGCCGCCGGCACCGGATCGGCGCGGGTCGAGCGCGCCCGCCAGCGCCTTGCCGCCGGAGACCTGGCGGGCGCGCGGCGCGAAGCCGAAGCGATCCTCGCCGGCGCAGGCGACGTACCCGATCATGTCGCCGCGCATCTGGTGCTGGCGACTTGCTTCGACCGCGCGCACGACATCAAGAGCGCGGCCGCGCACGCGCGGGCGGCCGTGGCGCGCGCGCCCGACGACCCGGTCGCGCACTATGTCCACGGCGAATTGCAGGAGCAGGACGGCGACAAGGATGGCGCCCTGGCGAGCGTGCGGCGAGCGCTCGAGCTCAATCCGAAGTTCGTCCAGGCGCAACACTATCTGGGGATACTGCTGGGCGAGAGCGGCGACAGCGATGGCGCGATCGCGGCCTTCGAGCAGACCGTCCGCCTCGATCCCGCACATGCCCGCGGATGGAACAATCTCGGCAATACGCTGCGCACGCAGGATCGGCTCGACGAGGCGGAAGCCGCGTTTGCGCGCGCCGTGGCGCTGAAGCCCGACTACTGGCTCGCCGCAGCAAACCTGGGCGGCGTGCAGCGCGACCTCGGTGCGATGGACCGCGCCGAAGCCACACTGCGGACGGCGCTGGCTCGCGCCGGGCCGAATCCCTACCGGCCGCTCGTCGTCCTGCTGGCCGGTGTGCTGCGGCTGCGCGGCATGCTCGACGAGTCGGCGCAGCTGTACGTACAGGCGATCAACGCCGCGCCGTCAGACAGCGCCGGCGAGTGGTTCAACCTGGGCTTGGTATTGGCCGAGCGCAACGATCCCGCGGGCGCCCGCAACGCATATGGCCGCGCGCGCTCTCTCGATCCGACCGACCTTCGCACTTTGTTCGGCGAGCGGCTGACCTTGCCGATGGTGTACGCCGACGGCAACGAGGTCGAAACGGCGCGCGCGGGCTTCGAGGCGGGGCTAGCCCGTCTCGAGGGCGAGCTGCTGCCGGCGATGCGCGCCGCGCAGCTTACCGAGACGCAGGTTCTCGACGGGTTGCGCTGGGTCAATTTCTTCCTCGCCTATCAGGGGCGCGACGATCGCGGCCTGCAGCGACGCTACGCCGCGGTTGCCGCGGCGGCCGTCGATGCCGCCGCCCCGCGCTGGCGTGCTCCGCTGGCGCGGCGTAATCTGCGCGGCCAGCGCGTGCGGATCGGATTCGCCTCGGCGTTCTTCCATACGGGCACCTGCGGCCGCTATTTCAAGAGCTGGATCACCGATCTGGATCGCCAGCGCTTCGAGGTTTTCGTCTATCACCTGTGGCCCGGCATCGACGACATCGCGCAGGCGATAGCAACGCGGGCCGACCACTTCCGCACGTTCGCCGCCAACCGCTCGAGGCCTTCGGTGGTCGCACCCGCGATCCGCGGCGACGAGCTCGACGTGCTGGTCTACACCGAGCTCGGCATGGACGTCACCACGTTCGGACTGGCGGCGCTGCGGCTGGCGCCGCGGCAATACACGGCGTGGGGCCATCCGGTCACGACCGGACACGCGACCATCGATGCATTCTTGAGCTGCGCAGCGATGGAGAGCGCCGATGCCCAGCACCACTACTCCGAACCGCTGGTGTTGCTGCCCGGCATCGGGACGCGCTACGAGCGGCCGATCCTGCCGACGCCCGGCAGCCGCGAGCAATTTTCGCTGCCCGCCGACCGGACGCTGCTGCTGTGCCCGCAGTCGCTGTGGAAGATCCACCCGGACAACGACCGCCTGTTCGCGGAAATATTGGCCGCGAATCCGCAGGCGATGCTGGTCTTTTTCGGCGGATGGCATCCGGCGCCTATCGACCGCTTCATGCAGCGACTCAAGACGACGCTCGACGCGTACGGCATCCCGATTCGCGAGCGGACGCGGGTCTTGCCCCAGGTCGGGCACGACGACTACCTGCGCATCAACATGCTGTGCGACGCGATGATCGACACCCTGCATTGGTCGGGAGGCAACAGCAGTCTCGATGCGCTGGCCTGCAGCCTGCCGGTCGTCACGCTGCCCGGAGCGTTCATGCGAGGCCGCCAGAGCGCGGGCATGCTGTCGCTGCTGGGGGTGCCCGAGCTGATCGCCGCCGACCACGCCGGCTATTTGTCGATCGCCGCGCGCCTTGTCGGCGACCAGGGCTGGCGCCGGGAGCTGGCGGCGCGGATCGGTTCGGCGCAATCGCTGCTGTTCGATGTTTCCGACGCGATCGAGCGGCTGCAGCTGCTGCTGCAGGCCGACGATATTCTTTCAGTCTGACGGCATTCGAGCCTGCTGCGCCAGGAAGTCGCGCCAGATCGTCTGAAGTCCGTCCTCGAAGTCCCGCGTATACCGCGCCATGTCGAACAACGGTTGCGTCGCGCGGTTCGCCGCGAGGCGCGTGCGAAAGCCGGCCAGGAGTCGAGGCTCGCGGGCGAGACGCAGCGCCAGCGCTTCGTACTCGGCGAAGTCGCCGGTCACCAGCTCAGGCACGCCGATCGCGTTGAGCTGGCTGCCGGCGAGTCGCGTCACCAGAGTTTCGCCGGCGCAGGTGAGGACAGGGAGCCCTGCCAATAGCGCATCGTTGGTCGTCGTGTGCGCGCCGTACGGAAACGTGTCGACAAACAGATCGGCCGCAGCGTGCCGCCGCAGATGCCGCTGTTGCGGCACTTTGGGCGCGAAGATCAGTCGCGCCGGATCGACGCCGGCCGTCGCGGCTTCCCGCCGCAGGTTGGCGGTCGCCTCTGCCTCGCTGGCGAGAAGCCACAGAACGCTTCCAGGCATGGCTTGCAACAAGCGCATCCAGATCGCGAACACCGCCGGCAATATCTTGAACGATTTGTTGAAGCAGCAGAACACGAAGCCCTGTTCTGGCAAGCCGCATTCAGCGCGCGACGGTGGCGTTCCGTGCGGCGCGCGGGTCGTATCGCTCGGATATGACGCGTGCGGCATGTGCCAGAGGCGCTCGGTATAGAACGGCTGCATGGCCTCGGGCGCGCCGAAGCGGTCCACCAGGATGTAGTCGTACCAGTCGGCCCCCAACGTCCCGGGAAATCCGATCGAATTGATCTGTACCGGCGCCGGGCGCAGTCCCATCAGGCGGCTGTCGCCGCCGGCGGTATAGCCGTTCAAGTCGAACAGGATCGCGATGCGGTCGGCGCGGATGCGACGATGGATTTGCGCGGTCGACTCCGCGCTGACATCGGCAAAATGCTCGAACGCGTGCGCGGCGCGGCGGCCTATCGGCGTGGGGTCGGTGGCCCGCAAGCCATACCCGAAGGTCTCGACGCGCTCGCGATCGATCCGCTCCCAGTGCTCGAGCTGCAGGTGCATCATCGGATGCTCGCGGAAGTCCGCCGAGACGAAGCCGATGCGAAGGCGCGCGTTCGCCGGCTTCGTCGGCGCGTGGCGCCGCGCCGGGACGGGAGGTGCAATCGTTGCGGCCCAGCGTTGCGCGGCACGCAGCTGCGCCGCGGCGTCGCACGGCATCGCCAGCAGCGGAAACGGATTGACCGCGTAGCGCCCGTCGCCGGGCGGCGGGCCGGCCAATGCGGCGCTGACCTGCGCGAACAAGGCGTCCAGCCCGGGCCATATGCAGCGCTGCTGGCGTGAGTGCACCAGCATCGACAGCGCGTACGGATTGCCGGGATCGAGCTCCAGCGTTCGCAGCAAGGTCGGCTCGGCTTCGGCGTAGTGGCCGAGTCCCATCTGCTGGGTGGCGAGGTTGTTGTGGATCTGGAGGTCGCCGGGGGTGAGCCGTGCCGCCTCCAGGAAGCTTTTCTCGGCGCCTGCCATGTCATGGACGCGGTCCTGTGCGATGCCGCGCTTGACCCAGATCCACGCCGGCGCATCGCGGCGGATGACAAACGCGCGCTGGTAGCTAGCGGCGGCGGCGGTGAAGTCTTCGCGTCCGAACTGGATATTGGCCAGGTTGGCCAAGGCGTCGGGATGATCGGGCGTGGCGGCGAGCACCTGGCGATAGCAGGCCTCGGCTTGACCGGTATCGCC
>DATBBM010000149.1:0-1641 GCA_036270955.1 Casimicrobiaceae bacterium
GTCGAACAGCGGATGGCTAAGGCGGTTGGCAGCGAGCTTGGTGCGCAAGGCGGTTAAGCTTGCCGGCTCGCGGGCCAGGCGCAGCGCAAGCGCTTCGTACTCGGCGAGGCTTTCCGTCACCAGCTCCGGCAGCCCGATCGCGTGCAACTGGCTGCCGGCAATGCGCGAGGCCATCGTCTCGCCGCTGCAGGTCAGCACCGGAACCCCCATGAACAGCGCATCGTTCGCCGTCGTCCCCGCATTGTAGGGAAGCGTGTCGACGAACAGATCGGCGTGGGCATGTCGCGCCAGATGCTCGGCCAGCCCAACCCTGGGCGCAAAAATCAGCCGCCGGGCCTCGACGCCGCGGGCGACGGCTTCGCGCTGCAGGTTCGCACAGGCGACCGAATATCCGGGCGAAAGCCACAGCACACTGTCCGGGACCTCGCGCAGCAGGCGCATCCAGACGTCGAATACCGGCGGCAGGATCTTGTACGGCGTGTTGAAGCAGCAGAACACGAAACCCCGCTCGGGCAGCCCGCAATCCCTGCGCGACGGAACGGTTGCGGCGATCGGGCGCACCGGATCGCTGGGAAACAGGCAATGCGGCATCGCGAGAAAGCGCTCGGTAAAAAACGCCTGCTGGTCGTCGGGTGTGGCGAAGCGATCGGTGATCACGTAGTCGTACCACGGCGCCCCGAGCGTGCCCAGATAGCCGAGCCAGCCGATCTGTATCGGCGCGGGACGGAGTGCAAAGATCTCGGGGCGGGCATGCGTCGTATAGCCGTTGAGATCGATCAGGATGTCGATACCGTCGTCGCGGATGCGCCGCGCGATCGCCGCGCCGTCCTGCTGCTCGACAACGCAAAAATGGTCGAAGGCATGACGAACGCGCGCACCCAGCGCATTTTGCTCGGCAGCAGCCAGACTGTAGGCAAAGGTTTCGATGCGCGAGCGATCGAGCCGCTCCCAGCAGTCGATCAGCAGGTGGGTCGTCGGATGGTCGCGAAAATCAGCCGAGACGAAGCCCAGGCGCAGGCGATGCGCGCGATCGGCGGAGACGGGCCGCGGCTTGGCGCGATGCGCCTGCTGGGCCGACCATGCTTCCGCCGCGCGCAACAACAACCGAGGCGACAACGGCATCGCCAGGAGCGGGAAAGGCACGGCTGCATCGCTCGCGCCGGGCGAACCTTCGCGCTCGAGGACCCGGCGCAACACGGCAAAGCGATCGTCCAGGCCGTCCCAGGCGCAACGCTCGATGCGGCTGTAGACCTGCATCGTGCACGCGTAGCGATGAGCGGGATCGAGTGCCAGTGCGCGCTCGAACGCTGCCTCCGCGGCTTCGAACTTGCCTTGTCGAAGACACAGCGAGCCGATGTCGACATGAATCTTGACGATGTGCGGCGCAAGGCGGGAGGCTTCTCGCAGGCTCTGTTCCGCGTCGGCGAAGGCGCCGATCGCGTGCGATGCGATGGCGCGCTGCGTCCAGAAACTAGCTGGGAAATCACGGCGCCCGGCCAGCGCGCGCTGGTAGCTAGCGGCGGCGGCGGTGAAGTCTTCGCGTCCGAACTGGATATTGGCCAGGTTGGCCAAGGCGTCGGGATGATCGGGCGTGGCGGCGAGCACCTGGCGATAGCAGGCCTCGGCTTGACCGGTATCGCC
>DATBBM010000150.1:0-33502 GCA_036270955.1 Casimicrobiaceae bacterium
CCGGCGCGAGCGCGCGCGAGGGTCTCGGTGAAACGCATCAGCAACTGCAGCGTTTCGATGCCCGCGGGCGGCGGGTAGCGCGCGTCGAAGGCGAGCCGCACGGGGTCCTCGATCAGCTCGACTGTGTCGGCCGGTTGCCAAAGACCGGGCTGCAGGCCGTAGTTGCAGGCAATCTCCCGCATTCGAGCCGGCGTGAAAGTGCCTCCGGAGCTCAGTTCCTCGTACAGTTTCCGCCAGTGAAATGCCAGGTCCTTGCGTGTCGGACCCGAGGCGAGGTGCGCAAGATACCCGATGATGATCTTGCTTTCCAATTGCGCGCGGCTTCGCACCGGGCAGTGCGCGACGGCGACGACGTCTGCGCGAAGACGCGCGTGCGGCGGGTGCTCGGCATGCGCCGGGTCGGATACGAGATGGTTGCCCATGGCCACCACATCGCCCGACCGCTCGACAAAGCTGCGGCCGATGACGGCTTTGTATAGCGTCCTTCGCTCGACGCGAAGACGTCGGCGGAGGTGACTCGCCCCGAACGCCGCGCCGGAGTCGAGGTCGTCAGGCACGTACGTCAGCCAATTTGCGACCGCATGCATCTCCGGCGGCACTTCGCTCAAGGCCTGCTCCAGCGTCTTGCGCGACGCACATTTCAAAAACTCGTCGGCGTCGAGGGCGAATACGAAATCGGCCTGCTCGCGGCGCAGCGTTTCGCGCACCAGCGCCGTCGTGCGTGCGGACTGAAAATATTCCGGCCGCTCGTCACGCTCGACGTGCAGCGGCAGATTCTCGGCCTGCAACTTCGCCAGGATGTCGCTTGTCGCATCGAACGAGCCGTGGTCGACGATGGCAAGGCCATCGAGGACACCAAGGTTGTGCCGCACGAACGCCTCGATCACGTCGGCTTCGTTGCGGACCATTGCCACGCCGAAAAGACGCATTGTTCATTCCACCCGTGTGCGGACCGGATCGACGAGCGCTCCTAGGAATTCGTCGCCGCGATTCCGGGGTCGCCGGAGACGCCGGCGAGCGCCGGCAGGTTCGGCGTTCGCGGCGCGATCGTCTTCTGATCGCGCAGATACCGCTCGACGACATCCCAGATCGCTTCGCCGCCTGCGGCCTTCGCATCCTCCGACACCGGCGCCCACCCGGCGACTTTGTACTTTTTGTCGGCATCGATCGGCTTGCCGTCGAGCTCCATCCGGCTGACGCGCCGCCCGATCGATTCGTTCGGATCGATCGCGTAGCGCATGCCACCGACCCGGACCATGTCGCCGCCCTGCTGGTAGTAAGGGTCGGGATTGAACAGGTTGTCGGCGACGTCCTCGAGTATCGTCTTGATCGTCTCCCCGGTCAGCTCGCTGGCGGTCACGTACGGATAAGTGATCGCCGTCTGGTCCATCAGATGCTCGCGCGTGATCGTCTGCCCCGGCAGCAGGCTCGTGCCCCAGCGGAACCCGGGCGAGAACGCGATCTCGGCGTTTTTCTCCCGCATCAGCGCGTCGAGTATCAGCTGATCGAACGTCCCGTTGAAATTGCCGCGACGATAGAGCAAGCCGTCGGTGACCGCGAGCGGATCGGCGAGCCGTGCAGCATAGGGTGCGCGCAGCTTGGCGATAAGAGCCGCCATCGCGCCGTCCTCAGGCAGGAGATCGGCGAACACCGGCACGAGCCGGTAGCGGAAATCGACGACCTTGCCGCTTCCGACTTCGAGGTCGAGCACGCCGATGAACTTGCCGTTGCACCCGGCGTTGGTGACTACCGTCTTGCCGGTGCGGTTCGAAACGATCGTCGGCTGCGGCACGGCGTCGTGCGTGTGGCCGCCGAGGATCACGTCGATTCCGCTGACTCGCGACGCCAGCTTGAGATCGACGTCCATGCCATTGTGCGAGAGCAGCACGACGGCCTGCGCACCCTTGCCGCGCGCCGAATCGACCGCCTTCTGCATCGTCTCTTCCTGGATGCCGAAAGTCCAGTCGGGAACGAAGTAGCGCGGATGGGCAATCGGCACATAGGGAAATGCCTGGCCGACGATCGCGACCGCGATGCCATTGATCGTCTTGATGACGTAAGGCGCGAACACCGGATCGCCGAAGTCGGCGGTGCGCACGTTTTGCGCGATGAATTCGATGTGTCCGGAGAAGTCGCCGACGACGACTTCCTTCACCCGCTGCGCGCCATAGGTGAATTCCCAATGCCCGGTCATCACGTCGACGCCGAGCAGCTTGGCGGCGTCGATCATGTCCTGGCCCCGGGTCCAAAGCGAGGTCGCCGAGCCCTGCCAGCTGTCGCCCCCGTCGAGCAGCAGCGCGCCGGGGCGCCGGCTGCGCAGGCGCTTGACCAGCGTCGACAGATGCGCGAATCCACCCATCGCGCCATACGCACGCGCCGCGCGCTCGAAGTCGAGGTGGGTGAAAGCATGCGCGGCGCGCGTTCCCGGCGCGATGCCGAAGTGCCGGAGCAGCGCTTCGCCGACCAGGTGCGGAGGCTTGCCCCGCGCGGTGCCCGCCCCGAGGTTCACGCTGGGCTCGCGAAAACGCGTCGGCTTCAGCTGGCCATGGCAATCGGTGATGTGCAGCAGACCGACGTTGCCGAATGGTCGCACCGCGTCGTACAGGTGTTCGCCGTCCGCGTCGTCGGCGGCACGGCTTGCACCGATCGGCAATCCGGCGACGGCGGCAGCAGCGAGTCCCTCCAGGAATTCGCGCCGGTTCACGATTCGATAGTCGTAAGACCATTCGGCGCCGGCCAGGCGCGCCGGTCCATTGGCCTCACTGGTTGACCGGCGAGGCGGGATCCATCAGCAGCGCGGTGACGTCCTTGATCTGCTGCTCGGAAAGTATGCCGTTGTGGCCGAAGCGCGGCATCGTCGAGCAGGCGGCGAACGCCTCCGAGTTGAAGACCTTGCCGTAGACATACCGTTGCGTCTCGACGCCGTAGCCGCGAAGCTTGCCGAAGCGGTAAAGGCTCGGCCCTATCGTGCCGTAGGCCAGCTCCTGCGGCGCGAGTTGATGGCACGCGTAGCAATTGCCGCCGACCGGCCCCGCGGGATCATCCGAGTATTGCTTGCCGCGGCCGTCCTGCGCGATTCTCTCGCCGTTTTTCCAGTCGCCGATCAGCTTGCCGTCGGCCGGATACCTGATCGTCGCGAGGTTCTGCTTTTCGATCCGCTCGGCGACGTCCTTCGGCGGCGTCTTCCCGGCGGCCTGGCTGCACAGCCTCTGCGTTTCGTCCTGGTCGAGCCGATCGAGTCCCGCCTGGCCTCGGGCCTTGAACGAGGCCTTGATCATCGCATTGGCCTCGGCTGAGATGCGCTCGTCCGACGGCGCGGTCGCGCAGCCGACGAGAATTGCCGCGAACAGCGTTGCGGACAGCACCACTCTGGCAATCATTCGCACGCTCCTCAACGCTTGATCGCCGGCGCATCGAACGCGGCGCCGTTGGCGTTTTTCGCGAGGAACATCGTCAGCGCGATAGACGCGTCCGAGCCGAATTCGAGCTCCGGAAACCGCTGCTGCCTGAAGCAGTCGTTCAAGCGCCACTGGAACGTGCGCAGCTCGCCCTGCGAGACGCGGTATGCGGGCCAAGTCGTGTACGCCTTCTGCGCGCCCTCGATCTTGGTGAGGTTCGGCAGATCCTGCAGGCGGATGCGCTGGTTGTCGGCGCCGTGGCAGGTCACGCAGCCGAAATCGTGCGGGCCGCCGCGAAAATAGAACATCTTCTCGCCGACCCTGTACATCTCGATTTCCTTCGGATGCGCGACGGACACGTTCATCTTGACGCCGCGCGACTCGCTGGTGATGTACGCGACCAGCGCTTCGATGTTCGATTTCTTGTCGTTGCCGTTGCCGAACGGATTTTTCCTGGCGTCGGCCTCGCTGACGCCCTGCAGCTTGACCATGCACCACACCAGCCGCGTCTCCAGATCCATGACGCGGTCGGCGTCGGCGAAATACTTCGGCAATTGCGCGTATGCGCCCTTGACGACGCCTGCGCCCAGCCCCAGATCGCACCGCTCGAGCGAGACCTTGTTCGGCCCGCGCGGCTCCTTCCACAGCCCTTCGCCTCTCGCCTCCCAGAGCTCGGCGGGATTGCCGTCCTGCAGCGCCTCGCGGTACTTGGCTATGCCCTCGGTGGTCGAGTTCTGGGCGAACGCCGCGAATGCCACGGCCAGGCAGGCTGCAGCGGCGAACCATGCGACTCTCACGCTATCGTCGCTTCGTCGGTGCGCTTGTCACCGCGATTGTCCGTCCAAGCGATGGTGACCTTGTCGCCTTTGGCGCCGCCCTTGAACTTGAACGAAAGGAACGGATTCTTCGAAACCGCCGGGCCCCACTGGGCGGCCAGCACCGTCGTGCTGCCGTGCGTGATCGTGACGTTCTGGATGAACCAGGCCGGTATCACCGCACCTTGCGCGTCCTTGCGCTGGCCGGTTTCCATCTCGTGGCTCATCAGCACCTTGATCTCGGTCGCGTCGCCAACCAGGGTGGCGCGGATTTTCATCGGGTCCGCCATCTTTAGCCTCCGCATCCGCCGAGCGTGACCTTGACGTCCTTGGCCGCGACGAAATATTTGCCGTCGGCCTTGACCAGCGCATAGATGTTCGAGCTCTGGCCCATTTTCACGCGCGTGGAAATCGACGGCTCGGTGCCCGGCGGAATGTCGAACACCGCCGCGAGCATGTTGGGGTTCTTTTCGATCAGCACGGCGATCGACTCGGTTTTCGGGATGTTGCTGGTGATGCCGACGGGGACAACGGCGCCGTTTTCCGCGATATCCGGCGTCTGGAAGAAAACGATGTCCTTGCTTTGGGCCGGCTCGCCGCCGCCGAGGGCTTTCATCGTATCGGCCAGGCTTTTGGTGTCGAACGCCGCCTTGTTCCACGACTGTGCGCTCGCTTCGCCAGGCTTGAGCCAGCCTGCCGCCGCAACCAGCGCGAGCAGCGTCACGCCGCTGCCCGACTTCAGTACCTGCCTCCGCGTGCGATTCATTCGTGCCCTCGGTCAGCCCTAACTTCGATGCGCGATTTTAATCCATCCGACGCAATTTTCCCCTCCGACTTTCCATTGGCCCCTTTTCATTGGCCCCTTTTCATTGGCCATCAGGAAGCCGCGTCGGCATGCTGGCAACAGGGGATTGGCTTGGGCGGCTCGATCCGCCTGGAAGTCCTGCGGAGAGCGTCTTCGGGGAGCGAACGCGCCCGCACTTGCTCGGTGTGATCCCGAACGTGCGGCGAGGCAACGAAGGCCGGACCGTGCGACCGGGCCGGCCTGTGAAGCTAATGTATGGTTGCGGACGACAGGAAACGCAGCAGCACGCCCGACTTCAGGCGATAGGTTCCCTCTCCGACGTAGGCGGCATCGTCGAGCTCGCCTCGGGTGAACTCGAGCTCGGTATTGCCCAATCTGAGCTCCATCACGACATCGTCGGGCACGGTCGACTCGTCCGGGACACGAAGGTACTCGGTCGCGAACACGACCCCGTTGAGCTGCACGAAGTCGGCTCCCTTCATCGCGTCGGTCAGTGTCATATCGGATGACCTCATGTGTGACTGCAGCCCCCATGTACCGGACCCCGCCGAACGGGGTCCCAAGACTAAGATGCGGGCGCGGCCGAGAGGTTCAAGCCTTCCGCCGACAAGGGGTCAGGCAGCGGTCCGGACCAGCTCGCGGACGAAGTTGGGCAGCGCCATCGAGGCGCGGTGGACATCGCCATTGTAATATTGCAAATCGCGTATTCCGCGCTGCGAGATGCGACGGTCGGCTTCGAGCGGCGTCAGGTAGGACGGATTGAGCGTGGCCGAAGCGCACGCCATCATCCAGAGGCCGCCGTACAGCGGAATCGACACCAGGTAAGGCACCACGATCGCGAAGGCTGCGCGCAGATCGGCCATGCCGGCGCGAATGCGATCGGGGTGCGCGACCGGCGAGGCGAGGTGCAAGCTCATCGCGCCCGACGGCTTCAGCCGAGCCGCGCAGGCGCGATAGAAGTCGGCGTCGTACAGCGGCGCGGAAGGACCACCGGGGTCTGTCAGATCCAGGATGATCAAGTCGTAGGTCTCGGCGGAAGAGCGCACAAAAGCCAGTCCGTCTTCGATCCGGAGCGACAGCCGCGGATCGGACAATGCACCGCGATGGACTTTGGCCAGGTATTTGCGCGCTATGTCGACGACGGCAAGGTCGATCTCGACCAGTGTCACCGACTTGATCGTCGGGTACTTGAGCAATTCCTCGGCCGATCCGCCGTCGCCGCCGCCGACGATCAAGGCGGTGGTCGGCGCAGGGTGCGCGATCGCGGCGACGTGAACGAGATTCTCGTGGTAGTAGAACTCGTCCTTTTCCGACGTCATGAAGTGGCCGTCGAGGCGGAACAGCGTTCCGAACGAGGCCGTGTCGTGCACTTCGACCGCCTGGAACGGCGACTGGAAGTGCTCGAACTCGCGCGTCGAGCGGACGAAAAAACCGGTATCGCCGGTCAGATATTCGGTCAGCACGCCCGGCGTCAGGTCCGAGGGCTTCTCCTCAGGCATCGCTCCCGCCGCGGTGGATGGCCTGGAATTTCGTGCGCTGCGGTCGCATCGCGTCCTGCATTGCGCGGAACAGCTTTTCGGCCTTGGCCGTATTGTCGGTCGTATAGTTGCAGACGTAGACGTCGATGGTGACGAAGCCGTGTTCGGGCCAGGTGTGGATCGCCAAGTGCGATTCGGCCAGCAACACGGTCCCGGTCACGCCCTGCGGCTCGAACTGGTGGAAGCTCTCGCCGACAATCGTCATCGCGGAAGCTTCGGCCAGGCGCACGCACAGAGCCCGCAGCGATGCGGAGCGCGTCATTTCCGGCGTGTCGGCCGCGCAGCCGTACCATTCTCCGAGCAGGTGAATGCCTTCCATCGCTTTTCTCCAGGAGCGGCTTCGCGATAGATAATACGTTGCGAGACGCCAAACTTTCTATTATTGCCCAAAATCAGCGCTTGGGCGATAATTTTACCGCTTTGCCGCAGCGTTCCACATCCGGTGCGTTCGCCGGTCCTAGCGCACCCGATTCCGCTCCCGAAAGCCATGACCGCATCGCTTTCCGTGCCGCATCCGGCTTCAAAGACGCATAAGACACCGTCCGACACGCGCTTGCTGGCCGACGCGATTCGCGCGCTGGCGATGGACGCAGTGCAGGCCGCGAACTCCGGGCATCCCGGCATGCCTATGGGCATGGCGGAAATCGCCGTCGCGCTATGGAATCGACACCTGCGGCACAACCCGGCCAATCCGCACTGGCCCGATCGCGATCGCTTCGTCCTGTCCAACGGCCACGGCTCGATGCTGCAATACGCGCTGTTGCACCTGACCGGCTATGCGCTCCCGCTCGACGAGCTCAAGCATTTCCGCCAGCTTGGCTCGGCCACGCCAGGCCATCCGGAGCTGGGCCTCACTCCCGGCGTCGAGACAACCACCGGTCCGCTCGGACAGGGGCTGGCCAACGCGGTCGGCATGGCGCTGGCGGAAAGGCTGCTCGCGAGCGAGTTCAACCGTCCCGGCCACACGATCGTCGACCATTGGACCTACGTGTTCGCCGGCGACGGCTGCATGATGGAAGGCATCTCGCACGAGGCCTGCTCGCTCGCCGGCACCCTGGGCTTGTCCAAGCTCGTCTGTTTTTACGACGACAATGGCATCTCGATCGACGGCAGGGTCGCGGGCTGGTTCACCGACGACACGCCGGCTCGATTCGCCGCGTACGGCTGGCACGTCGTCGCCGATGTCGACGGCCATGACGTCGACGCCGTCGATGCGGCGATACGGTCGGCTCATGCGACGACCGACCGCCCGACGCTGATCTGCTGCAAGACGATCATCGGCCGCGGCTCCCCGAACCGCGCCGGAACCCAAAAGGCGCACGGCGAGGCGCTGGGCGAAAAGGAAGTCGCGCTGACCAGGGAGGCGATCGGCTGGAGCTACCCGGCGTTCGAGATTCCGAAGGCCGCGTACGACGGCTGGAACGCCCGCGAGTGCGGAGAATTGCTCGAGTCGGAGTGGAACGCGCGCTTTGCCGCCTACGAGGCAGCGTATCCCGCGCTCGCCGCCGAACTCCTGCGGCGGCTCTCCGGCGATCTCCCGGCGGGTTTCGCCGCCAACGCCGCCGCGTTCGCCGCACGCCAGAACGAGAAGGCCGAATCGATCGCCACGCGGAAGGCCTCGCAGCAGGCGATCGAAGCCTTCGCGCCGCTGCTGCCGGAAATGATTGGCGGCGCGGCCGATTTGACCGGATCGGTGTTTACCAACTGGTCGGGCAGCAAGCCGGTGAGCGCGCATTCTCCGGGCAACTACGTCAATTTCGGCGTGCGCGAATTCGCGATGACCGCGATCGCCAGCGGCCTCACCTTGCATGGTGGCTTCATCCCGTACGTCGGAACATTCCTCACCTTTTCCGACTACGCGCGAAACGCCGTGCGCATGGCCGCGCTGATGCGGATCCGCACGATCCTGGTCTACACGCACGACTCGATCGGCCTCGGCGAAGACGGGCCGACACACCAGTCGATCGAGCATGCCGCAGCGCTGCGGCTGATCCCGCAGCTCGATGTATGGCGGCCCTGCGACACCGTCGAGACGGCGCTGGCGTGGACGGCGGCGCTCGAGCACCAGCACGGCCCAAGCTGCCTGCTGCTGACGCGGCAGAACGTCGCGTTCAATCCGCGCCGCGCCGAGCAGATCACCGCGATCCGCCGCGGCGCTTATGTCCTGGCCGACGCCGAAGGCGCCCGCGCGACGATCATCGCCACCGGTTCGGAAGTCGCGCTCGCCGTCGGCGCGCAGAAGGTGCTCGCCGACGCCGGCGTGCCGGTGCGGGTCGTGTCGATGCCATGCTGCAGCGTGTTCGATCGCCAGGACGCCGCTTATCGCGAAGCCGTGCTGCCGCGCGGCATCCCGCGCGTCGCCGTCGAGGCCGGCGTCACCGACTACTGGCGCAAATACGTGGGCGCCGTCGACGATCGCACCGGCGCCGTCGTCGGGATCGACCGCTTCGGCGAGTCGGCGCCGGCGGCCGTCCTGTTCAAGCATTTCGGATTCACCGTCGATCATGTCGTCGCTGCCGTCCGCAACGTCCTTGGGTGACGCCCCCGGCATAGTCATCCGCCGCGCCGCGCCGCGCGACGCCGAGGCGATCGCTCGCGTGCGCATCGACGGCTGGCGCACGTCGTATCGCGGCCTGATTCCCGCTGCCTACCTGGACGGAATGCAGGTCGATGCCAGCACTGCGTTGTGGGACAAGATACTTACCGCGGGGCCGGGCCCGGCCAGCGTTTTTGTCGCTACCCACGGCGACGAGGTCATCGGCTTCGCGGCCGGCAGCATGCTCGCCGAGCCCAGATTCGGGCTCAATGCCGAGCTCACCGCCGTGTATCTGCGCCGCGAATTTCAGCGCGTCGGACTCGGACGGCGCCTGATTGCGGCCGTCGTCGACGCGCAGCGCGCTCTTGGCGCCACCGGCATGATCGTCTGGGTCATCGCCGCCAACAAGCCGGCGCGGGCTTTCTATGAGGCGCTGGGAGCGGAGCTTCTGGTCGAGCAGGCGTTCCAGTGGGATGGGATGGATTTGCTCGAAGCAGGCTACGGCTGGCGCGACCTCACCGCACTAGCGGCAGCCTGCCGCGCAGGACAGCTATTGCCCGAAACTGAATCGACAAAAGAAGACTGGAGAGCAGCATGATCAAGGTTGCCATCAACGGCTATGGACGCATCGGTCGCAATATCCTTCGCGCGCACTATGAGACCGGACGCAAGCATCCGCTGGCCATCGTAGCGATCAACGACCTGGGCAGCCCCGAGACCAACGCGCATCTGACGCGGCACGACACCGCGCACGGCAAGTTTCCGGGCAAGGTCGATGTCGACGGCGATGCGATGGTCGTCAATGGCGACCGCATCAAGGTTTTCGCGCTACGCAACCCGGCGGAGCTGCCATGGAGCGCGCTGGGCGTCGACGTCGTGCTCGAATGCACGGGGCTGTTCACCACCAAGGAAAAAGCCTCGGCGCACCTCAAGGGCGGTGCGAAAAAAGTGATCATCTCGGCGCCCGGCGGCAAGGACGTCGACGCGACCATCGTCTACGGCGTCAATCATCAGTCGCTGAAGGCGGCGCACACGGTGATCTCGAATGCCTCGTGCACGACAAATTGCCTCGCTCCGCTGGTCAAGCCGCTGCACGACAAGATCGGCGTCGTCAGCGGCCTGATGACGACCGTGCACGCCTATACCAACGACCAGGTGCTGACCGACGTCTATCACGAGGACCTGCGCCGGGCGCGCTCGGCCACGATGAGCATGATCCCGACCAAGACCGGCGCCGCGGCCGCCGTCGGGCTGGTCCTGCCGGAGCTCAACGGCAAGCTCGACGGTTATGCGATCCGGGTCCCGACAATCAACGTCTCGATCGTCGACCTGTCGTTCATTGCCGCGCGCGATACGACGGTCGAGGAGGTCAACGCGGTGATGAAGGCGGCGTCGGAGTCGGAGCCGCTGCATGGATTGCTCGGCTACAACACTGCACCGCTGGTATCGATCGATTTCAACCACGACCCGCGCTCGTCGATCTTCGATGCGACCCTGACCAAGGTCTCCGGACGCCTGGTCAAGGTCTCGTCCTGGTACGACAACGAATGGGGCTTCAGCAACCGGATGCTCGACGCGACGGTTGCGCTGATGGCGGCCAAATAGCTCCGCTACCGAGCTCTACGATCGTTTGCGACGACTGCTGACGATGGCGCATATCCGCTGATATGGCTGCGACGTTCCTGCGCCTGGCCGACGTCGACGTCGCCGGCAAGCGCGTCTTCATCCGCGCCGACCTCAACGTGCCCCTCGACGCGCAAGGCGCGATCAGCGACGACACCCGCATCCGCGCCTCGGTGCCGGCGATTCGCGACGCGCTCTCGCGCGGCGGCGCCACGATGGTCACCTCGCACCTTGGCCGCCCGAGCGAGGGCCGATTCACCGCCGCGGACTCGCTGGCGCCGATTGCCGACCGACTCGCTGAGTCGCTCGGCCGGCCGGTGCCGTTGATCGCCGACTGGGTCGACGGCGGCGCCTGGCACCAGGCGCTCAAGCCCGGCGATCTTGCGCTGCTCGAGAACTGCCGTTTCAACGTCGGGGAAAAAAAGGACGACGAGGCGCTGTCACGAAAGATGGCGCGGCTGTGCGATGTCTACGTCAACGACGCCTTCGGGACCGCGCACCGCGCGGAGGCGACGACGCACGGTATCGCCCGGTTCGCGCCGATCGCCTGTGCCGGTCCGCTGCTGGCCGCCGAGATCGACGCGCTGGGGCGCGCACTCGCGGATCCGGCGCGGCCGCTGGTCGCGATCGTCGCCGGCTCGAAGGTCTCGACCAAGCTGACGATACTGAAGTCGCTGGCCGCGCGGGTCGATCGCATGATCGTCGGCGGCGGCATCGCCAATACGTTCATCCTGGCTGCAGGCGGCCGTATCGGCAAGTCGCTCGCGGAACCGGATCTCGCCAAGGAAGCCAAGGCGATTCTCGATGCCTCTCCGGGAAAAGTCCCGATTCCGGTCGACGTCGTCGTGGCCAAGGAGTTTTCGGCGGCCGCGACGCCCGAGCTGAAAACTGTCGCCGCTATCGCCGACGACGACATGATCCTCGACATCGGGCCGCGCACGGTGGCGGAGCTCAAGGCGATCATCGCCAGGGCCGGCACGATCGTCTGGAACGGGCCGGTCGGCGTATTCGAGTTCGATGCCTTCGGCGAAGGCACGCGCGAACTCGCACACGCGATCGCCGATTCGAAGGCATTTTCGATCGCCGGCGGAGGTGACACGCTGGCGGCGATCGCGAAGTACGGCGTCGCCGACCGTATCGGCTACATCTCGACCGGCGGCGGCGCGTTTCTCGAGTTTCTCGAAGGCAAGTCGCTTCCCGCCGTCGCGATCCTCGAGCAACGCGCGGCGCGCTGAGCCGCAGCGGCGACGATCCTTTCAAGCGAGACCTCCATGCAACGCTCGACCAAGATAGTCGCCACGCTCGGTCCGGCCAGCAGCTCGGCCGACGTGCTGACCCGGATGCTCGCTGCCGGCGTCGATGTCGTACGGCTGAATTTCTCGCATGGCACTGCGGTGGACCACCAGGAGCGCGCGCGCATGGTGCGCGATTCGGCACGTTCGCTGGGGCGCGAGGTCGCGATCATGGTCGACCTGCAGGGCCCGAAGATTCGCATCGGCAAGTTTGCCAGCGGCAAGGTAGTCTTGAAGGCGGGCCAGCAATTCACGCTCGACGCCGCGCGCGAGCTGGGCGATGAGGAAGGCGTCGGCCTCGACTACAAGGAGCTGACGCACGACGTAGCGCCCGGCGTCATCCTGCTGCTCAACGACGGACTGATCCGCCTGCGCGTCGAGTCGGTCCACGGCACAGCGATCGTCACGCGCGTCGAGGTCGGCGGCGCTCTGTCGAACAACAAAGGCATCAACCGCATGGGCGGCGGCCTGACGGCGCCGGCGCTGACACCTAAGGACATGGACGACATGAAGACCGCGGTCGCGATCGACGCGGAATACCTTGCCGTGTCCTTTCCGAAGAACAAGGAAGACATGTACATGGCGCGCCAGCTGCTGCGCGCCGCGGGAGGCAGGGCATTCCTGATCGCCAAGATCGAGCGAGCCGAGGCGATCAACGCGCTGGAAGAGATCATCGATGCGTCGGACGGCATCATGGTCGCCCGCGGCGACCTGGCGGTCGAGGTGGGCAACGCGACGGTGCCCGGCCTGCAGAAGCGGATGATCAAGCTCGCCCGCGAGCGCAACAAGCTGACGATCACCGCGACGCAGATGATGGAGTCGATGATCGAGAATCCGGTGCCGACCCGCGCCGAGGTGTCCGACGTCGCGAACGCGGTGCTCGACGGGACCGACGCAGTCATGCTTTCCGCCGAGACCGCGGCGGGCCGGTTCCCGGTCGAGACGATCGAGTCGATGAGCCAGATCTGCGCCGAAGCGGAGAAGACCGAGTCGAGCGAGCTCGATCGCGATTTCCTCAATCGCACGTTCACTCGCATCGACCAGTCGATCGCCATGGCGGCTCTGTTCACCGCATATCATCTGAAGGTCAAGGCCATCGCCGCACTGACGCAGTCGGGATCGACGGCATTGTGGATGTCGCGGCACAACTGCGGCTGCCCGATATTCGCGCTTACGCCGGAGGTTTCATCGCAGCGCAGAATGGCGCTCTACCGCAACGTCCAGCCGCTCTATCTCGAGCAGGGCGAGGATCGAGACGCGGTGCTGCGCGCCGCCGAGGACCTGCTGGTCGCGCGCGGGCAAGTCCAGCGCGGCGACTTGATCGTGCTGACGATTGGCGAGCCGATGGGCAAGTCCGGCGGTACCAACGCGATCAAGATCGTCCGCGTCGGCGACCTTCGCTAAGCTCCGCGCGCGCTACGCCGTTTCCGATCGAACATTGCAGGGCCGCATCGTATGGCTAGGTGCTGACTATCCGGGTAGAGTGTTACCCGACTGGTTCGTAAGCTAGCAAATCGAAGTTGCTCACGAGGAGCAAAGCAGATGGCCGTTGCCCGCTCATGGCTCCGCCGGGGCCTCGAATCCCAGATCGCGCGGCCGCTGTTGCTGATCGTTGCGATCTTCGTCCTCTGGGAACTGGTGATTCGCGTCTTTCGCATCCCGCCGTACCTGATCCCGGCGCCGCTGGCGGTCGCCAAAATGCTGGTGGCAGAGTGGCCGAGACTCTGGACGAACGGACTGTTCACCGCGTACGCGACGCTGGGTGGCTTCGCCTTGTCGATCATCATCGGCATACCGATCGCGATGGTCATCGCGTATTCGCGGCTGGTTGAAAGCTACGTCTACCCGCTTCTGGTCTTTTCGCAGAGCGTGCCCAAGATCGCGATCGCCCCGCTGTTCGTCGTGTGGTTCGGCTTCGGCATATTCCCGAAAGTCATCTCGGCTTTCATGCTCGGTTTTTTCCCCGTCGTCGTCGCCACGGTGATGGGATTCAAATCGATCGAGCCCGACATGATCGACCTGGCCCGATCGATGCGGGCGTCGCGCTGGCAGATGTTCGTCAAGTTCAGCCTGCCCCAGGCGCTGCCCAGCATTTTCAGCGGTCTCAAGGTTTCGGCCACCTTGGCCGTCGTCGGCGCCGTCGTCGGCGAATTCGTCGGATCGAATTCCGGGATCGGCTACGTGCTGCAGATCGCCAACGGCAACTTCGACCTGCCGCTGATGTTCGCGGCGCTGTTCGTGCTCTCGATGATGGGCGTGATCCTGTTCGCGCTGGTCGACCTTGCCGAGAAGCTGATGATCCCCTGGCACCAGTCGAGGCGGCCGGATGCGATGGGCGCGACCGCCTGAAGGCCGATCCGCCGCTTATTCACCGTAAGGAGGAACCGATGAAATTGCTGCTGAAGTCACTCGCAATCGCAGGCATGGCGCTGTTCTTTGGCGCCGGTGCCGCGCAGGCGCAAACCAAAGACAAGGTCGTCCTGCTGCTCAACTGGTACCTGTACAGCGAGCACGCCCCGTTCTTCCTCGGCAAGGAGCGAGGCTACTACGACCAGGAAGGGATCGACCTCGACATCCAGGAAGGGCGTGGCTCGGGCGTTTCGGTCCAGGCGGTTGCCGCCAACACGGCCACGTTCGGGTATGTCGATATCGCGACGATGATCAAGGCGGCGGCCAAAGGCGCGCCGGTCAAGGCCGTCGGCATCGCGCTGCAGCTTTCGCCGATGTCGGTGATGGGCTTCGCCGACAAGAACATCCGCACGCCGAAGGACATCGTCGGCAAGACGGTGGCGGTTACGCCGGGCGATTCGATGTCGCAGATCTGGCCGTTGTTTCTGAAGAAGACCGGTCTGAACGAATCCGAATTCAAGACCGTCTCGGGCGACGCGCAGACCAAGCTCAACGCGGTGATGAACGGCCAGGCCGACCTGCTGCTGGGCTACGTGATGGATCAGGCAATCAAGCTGCAGGATGCGACGCACCGCGCTGTTTATCCGATCCGGTTCGCCGACTACGGCGTCAACCTGATCAGCTCGGGCATCATCGCAAATACGTCGACGCTGAAGGACAAGCCCGACATGGTGCGCCGCTTCCTGCGCGCGACCACTAAGGCGATGGAGGATTCGGAAAAGAATCCGGAGGCCGCCGTGGACGCGATGCTGAAGGCGAATCCGAAGGCCGGCGTGCGCGAGACGCTGATCATCGGCCTGAAGCAGACGACGGCGCTGTATCACACCAAGGAAACGGCCAAGCAGCGGCCGCTGCGCGCGTCGATGGCCAACGTCGGCGAGTCGCTCGACCTCCTGGCACAGTACGGCGGGCTCGACCCGGCCACCAAGGGCAAGGCCGAGGATTGGGTCACCGTCGACTATCTTCCTTGATGCGGTGATGGGCGGGGCCGCCGTCGAGGCCGGCAAGGCGCGCGCACGGACGCTGATCCACGCGCGCGGCGTCGCCAAGTCATACCAGACCGGCGACGGCGAAGTCGAATCGCTGCGACCGCTCGAATTCGAGGTCGGCGAAGGCGAGTTCGTGTCGGTCGTCGGCCCCAGCGGCTGCGGCAAGAGCACGCTGCTCAAATTGATCGCGGGCCTGCTGCCCGCGTCCCGCGGCTCGATCGAGATCGGCGGCGCGACCGTCGACGGGCCGCCGGCCGGGATCGGCATCGTGTTCCAGAGCCACGTGCTGCTGCCGTGGCGAACGGTGCTGGCCAACATCCTGCTGCAGGCGGAGGTGCGAGGCCTGCCGCGCGAGGCGAGTGTTGCGCGCGCCCGCGAGCTGGTCGCGATGGTCGGCCTCGAAGGCTTCGAGAACAAGTTTCCCTGGCAGCTATCCGGCGGCATGCAGCAGCGCGCCTCGATCTGCCGCGCGCTGGTGCACGATCCGGCGATACTGCTGATGGATGAGCCTTTCGGCGCGCTCGACGCGATGACGCGCGAAAAGATGAATCTCGAATTGCAGCGCATCTGGGCTGCAGCGAAGAAGACCGTGCTTCTGATCACGCACAGCATTCCGGAATCGATCTTCCTGTCGGACCGGGTCCTGGTGATGAGCGAGCGCCCCGGGTCGATCGCCGCAATTTACGAAGTGGCGCTGCCGCGCCCGCGCACGCTGGCGATGATGGGCAGCCCGGAGTTCGCTGTCCTCGCCCAGACGATCCGTGCTCATTTCTATTCGAAAGGAGTGCTCGACGTCTAGGCCGTTGGCTGTCGACGCGAGCCCTCGCCCTTCGTGCAACCGACCTTTAGCATCGTCGCGATCGAGCTCTACGAGCGGCCGGTTCGCTTGCGCCTGCCGTTCCGGTTCGGCGCCGCCACGGTGACCGAGGCGCCGCAGGCTTTCGTCCGCGCGCGCATCGGCCTGGCGGGCGGCGCGCGGAACGGCCAGGCGACCGGCGCTGCCGCCGAGTTGATGATTCCCAAATGGTTCGACAAGTCGCTGCAACGGTCGAATGCCGACAACATCGCCGATTTGAGGGCAGCGCTGTCCGCCGCGGCCGCCGCGTATACGTCGCAGCGCCGTCCAGCGACCGCATTCGGCCACGCCGCCGAGCATTACCGCGCGATCCTCGACGCTGGCGCAGCCGCGGGACTCAACCCGCTGACGGCAAGCTATGGGGGAGCGCTGATCGACCGCGCGCTGCTGGATGCGCTTTGCCGGTCGCTCGACGTTTCATTTGCAGAGGTCATCCGCGCCAATCTTCTCGGCATCGACGCGCGTCTGACTCCCGAGCTGGCCGGGTTCGATCTCGACCGATTTCTGGGCAGCCTGTCAGCGAGGTCGGCGATCGCCGCGCGGCACACGGTCGGCATCCTCGACCCGATCGACGCCGGCGACGATTCAACGCGCCCGAACGACGGCCAGCCGGCCACGCTCGGCGAGGTCATCGCCGCGTACGGCAATCGCTATTTCAAGATCAAGCTCGGCGGCAATGCCGAAGCAGACGTTACTCGACTCACGCGGATTGCATCGGTCCTCGACCAGCTGCCCTGGTACGCGGTGACGCTCGATGGCAACGAGCAATTCGAAACGGTGGCGGCCGTCGACGATTTCTGGCGCCGCGTCGGTGCGACGCGCGCGCTCGATCGCCTTGCCGCGGTCACGCTATACCTCGAGCAGCCGTTGCCGCGCACCGTTACGCTGGGCACCGACGTCTCACTGCTCGATTCATCGCTGCCGGTGCTGATCGACGAATCCGATGCGACGCTCGACGCTTTCCCGTCGGCGCGGCGCTGCGGCTATCGCGGCGTCTCCAGCAAGAGCTGCAAGGGAATCTACAAGTCGCTGCTCAACGCGGCGCGCTGCGCGCAGGCGAACGCGGTCCCGGGGCCGAGAGCCTTTCTCTCTGGAGAGGACCTGACCGCCCAGGCCGGGCTTGCCGTCCAGCAGGACCTGGCGCTGGTCGGGCTGCTCGGACTCACGCATGTCGAGCGCAATGGTCACCACTACGTCGACGGCTTCGCCGGCCAGGGTGCCGGCCCGGCCGAGCAAAAGGCGTTCCTCGCTGCGCACCCGGACCTCTACCGCGACGACGGAGGGAATGTCCGCCTCGCGATACGCAATGGAACGATAGCCTTGCGCTCGCTCGACCAACACGGCTTCGGCTCGGGCGCCGAGCCCGACTGGACATCGCTGGCGCCACTGTCGGTGCCGCCGGTCGCATCTTCGCTGGCGCGATGAACGACGCAGCAGCCCCGACTGGGAGAAATTGAACGTGGAAACCGTCCGACTCGGCATCATCATGAACGGCGTCACCGGCCGCATGGGCACCAACCAGCATCTGGTGCGCTCGATTTGCGCGATCCGCGCGCAAGGCGGGGTCGCGCTGGCCGACGGGCGCCGCGTCATGCCAGACCCGATCCTGGTCGGGCGCAATCGCGACAAGGTCGAGCAGCTTGCGCGCGCACACAGCCTCAATCGATGGACGACGGACCTCGCCGCGGCGTTGGCCGATCGCGACGACACGCTGTATTTCGATTCGGCCTCGACGGGCTTGCGGCCTCAGCTGATCGAGCAGGCGATCGCCGCCGGCAAGCATATCTACACCGAAAAGCCGGTGGCGCCGACCTTGGCGCAGGCGCTCGCGCTTTGCGCAGCGGCGCAGCGCGCCGGGGTCAAGCATGGGGTCGTGCAGGACAAGCTTTGGCTGCCGGGTTTGCTCAAGCTCCGCATGCTGATCGCCTCCGGTTTTTTCGGCCGCATCCTGTCGGTGCGCGGCGAGTTCGGCTACTGGGTGTTCGAAGGCGACTGGCAGCCGGCGCAGCGTCCCTCCTGGAACTATCGCAAGGAGGACGAAGGCGGCATCATCATCGACATGCTTTGCCACTGGCGTTACGTGCTCGACAACCTGTTCGGCAAGGTCAAGAGCGTCTCGTGCCTCGGCGCGACGCATATCCCGAAGCGCTGGGATGAGCGCGGATGCCCCTACGACGCGACCGCCGACGATGCGGCCTACGCGACCTTTGAGCTCGCCGGCACCGACGGTCCGGTAATCGCTCAGATCAACAGTTCGTGGACAACACGCGTGCGACGCGACGACCTGGTCACGTTTCACGTCGACGGCACGCTTGGCTCCGCGGTCGCGGGGCTCACCGACTGCTGGACGCAGGCGCGCGCCAACACCCCGAAGCCGGTGTGGAACCCGGACGTGCCGCAGCCCATCGATTTTTTCGCCAGCTGGCAGAAGGTCCCGAACAATCAGGTCTACGACAACGCATTCAAGGTCGAATGGGAATTGTTCATCCGGCACCTGTTCGAAGACACGCCGTTCCAATGGAACCTCACCGAAGGCGCCAAAGGCGTGCAGCTGGCCGAGCTCGGGCTCAAAAGCTGGGCCGAACGCCGCTGGATCGACGTGCCCGAGCTCGAGGTCCAGCGGTGAGCGCGATGCAGCGGATACGGCTGCCGCGCGGCGACGGTTCGATGCACGACTACACGATGCGTGCGGCATCGGTGTGGGTGCCGCCGGCGCCTGGAACGAGATTCAATCGCGTAGCCTACGCGGCCGCGCACGTCGTCGCCGATCCGTTGTCGACGGCCGATCCCTGGCTACAGCCGGCGATCGACTGGGACGCTACGCTCGCTTACCGGCATTATCTTTGGTCGCTGGGTCTCGGCGTCGCCGAGGCGATGGACACCGCGCAGCGCGGCATGGGGCTCGACTGGCCGACATCGCTCGAGCTGATCGACCGATCGCTGGCCGCAGCGCGAGCAACGAGCGATGCAGTGATCGCCTGCGGCGCCGGAACCGATCATCTCGAGCCGCGGCCCGCGACGACGTTAGCCGACGTGATCGCCGCGTACGAGCTGCAGTGCGAGGCTGTCGAGAGCCGTGGTGGCCGCATTATTCTGATGGCGAGCCGAGCGCTGGCCTCGTGTGCGCGCGCTCCGGAGGACTACGGTCGGGTTTACGAGAGCATTCTGAGTCGGTTGCGGCAACCGGCGATCCTGCACTGGCTGGGCGAGATGTTCGACCCTGCCCTCGCCGGCTATTGGGGCCATGCCGACCTGGATCGCGCCACCGAAGTCTGTCTCGAAGTGATCCGAAACAACGCCGCCAAAATCGACGGCATCAAGGTTTCACTGCTGGACAAGCACCGCGAAATCGCGCTGCGGCGACGACTGCCCGCCGGCGTGCGCATGTACACCGGCGACGATTTCAACTTCGCCGAATTGATCGCCGGCGACGCGGCCGGCTACTCCGATGCGCTACTCGGCATCTTCGACCCGATCGCGCCTGCGGCCGCCGCGGCACTGGCCGCGCTCGCCGCGGGGAATCGCGGCGAATTCGATGCAATCCTCGCGCCGACCGTGCCCTTGTCGCGCCACGTGTTCGCCGCACCGACACGCTTCTACAAGACCGGCGTCGTGTTTCTCGCGTGGCTCAACGGAAGGCAATCTCACTTCGTCATGGTCGGAGGTCAGCAAAGTGCACGCAATCTCACGCATCTGGTCGAGCTTTTCCGCCTTGCCGACGCCGCGGGGGTGCTCGTCGATCCGCCACTGGCGAAGAGCCGGATGCAGACCTTGCTGGCCCTGCACGGCTGCGGTGGGGATCCGGTGTCGGTGTCCGCTCGCAATGTCGGGCGCGTCTACCGATGAACGCGCCCGATTCGAACCTGCTCTCGATCAACACCGCGACAGTGCGTGCGCAGTGGAGCCTGTCCGAAATCGTCGCGGGCTGCGCGCGGCGCGGCATCCGCGGCATCGCTCCATGGCGCGACCAGGTCGCCGCCACTGGCTTGAAGGAAGCGGCCCAGCGCATACGCGATGCCGGTCTTGTGTTGTCGGGCTACTGCCGCGGCGGAATGTTTCCAGCGACCGATCGCAACGGCAGGCGTGCGGCGCTCGATGACAACAAGCGCGCGGTCGACGAGGCGCTGACCTTGAGCGCACCGTGCCTGGTGCTGGTCGTCGGCGGGCTGCCGAAGGACAGCGCCGGCCGGCCCGCCTCGAAGGACCTCGCCAGCGCGCGCGAAATGGTGCGCGACGGCATCGGCGAGCTGCTCGAGTACGCGCGCCCGGCCGGCATGCCTCTGGCGATCGAGCCTTTGCACCCGATGTATGCGGCGGATCGCGCCTGCGTCAATACGATCTCGCACGCCAACGATCTGTGCGACGAGCTGGGCGCCGGCGTCGGCATCGCCGTCGACGTCTACCACGTCTGGTGGGACCCGCAATTGCGCGGCGAAATCGAGCGTGCCGGCGGGCACGCGGGCCGCCTGCTGGCGTTCCACATCTGCGACTGGCTGGTGCCGACGACCGACCTATTGCTCGATCGCGGGATGATGGGCGACGGCGTGATCGACATTCCGCTGATCCGAGCGTGGATGGAATCGGCCGGCTACCGCGGCGCGCACGAAGTGGAGATCTTCTCGGCCGGCAACTGGTGGAAAAAGGACCCCGAGGACGTGCTGATCACCTGCATCGAGCGGCACCGGACGGTCTGCTGAACGGTCGGCAGGCGCGGGCTCCGGCACGGCGGAAACCGCGGTAAAATGAACGCTCCAAGAGAACGTCATTTCAGGAGTCCGCCATGCCACTCGTCTCTATGCGCCAGCTGCTCGACCACGCTGCCGAGCACGATTACGGACTGCCCGCGTTCAACGTCAACAATCTGGAGCAGGTCCAGGCGATCATGTCCGCCGCGGCCGAAACTGACAGTCCGGTGATCATGCAGGCGTCGGCGGGAGCGCGCAAATACGCGGGAGAGATTTTCCTGCGTCATCTGATCGAAGCCGCCGTCGAGAGCTATCCGAACATTCCCATCGTCATGCACCAGGACCACGGCCAGTCGCCCGCGGTGTGCGAGTCCGCGATGCGTCTCGGCTTTTCCAGCGTGATGATGGACGGCTCGCTCAAGGAGGACGGCAAGTCGATCGCCGATTACGACTACAACCTCAACGTGACGAAGAAAGTCGTCGAGGAAGCCCATGCGCTGGGCGTCACTGTCGAAGGCGAGCTCGGCTGTCTCGGTTCGCTCGAAACGATGAAAGGCGACAAGGAGGACGGACACGGCGCCGAAGGTACGATGACCCGCGAAATGCTGCTGACCGATCCCGATCAGGCGGCCGATTTCGTCAAGTCGACCCAGCTCGACGCGCTGGCGATCGCGATCGGCACCAGCCACGGCGCGTACAAGTTTTCGCGCAAGCCCACCGGCGACATCCTGGCGATCGATCGCATCAAGGAAATCCACGCGCGCATTCCCAATACCCACCTGGTGATGCACGGCTCGTCGTCGGTGCCGCAGGAGCTGTTGCAGCTGATCCGCGAAAACGGCGGGCAGATGAAGGAGACGTATGGCGTTCCGGTCGAGGAGATCCAGGAAGGGATTCGCCACGGCGTGCGCAAGGTGAACATCGACACCGACATCCGGCTGGCGATGACCGGCGCGATTCGCAAGTTCTTCCGCGAGAACCCGTCGAAGTTCGATCCTCGCGAGTACCTGAAGCCGGCGATGCTGGCCGCGAAAGCGATCTGCGTCGCGCGCTACCAGCAGTTCGGGTGCGCCGGCAAGGCTTCGCTGATCAAGCCGGTGCCGCTGCAGAAAATGGCTGCCCGATACAAGAGCGGCGAGCTGCGACAGATCGTGAATTAGAGACGTTGGGGCGGGACCGCCTCACCAGGTCGCGATCATCGCAACGACGGCCGCGGCCATCGTTCCGGTCGCGAGCCAGCCAAGCGCCTTCAGCGCCCGCGTCACCGTGAAAGCGCCCATGACCTTGGGATCGTCCGCCAGCAGCATCATCACGACCATGATCGGAACGGCGATGATACCGTTGATCACCGCCGCCCAGAACAGCGCCCGGATCGGATCGATCGGCGAAAAGTCCAGCGCGACGCCGCCCAACGTCGCCAGTGCGATGATCGCGTAGAACTCGCGCGCCTCGAGCAGCTTCAGATCGAGTCCGCGCTTCCACTCGAACGTCTCGGCGACCGCGTAGGCAGCCGATCCGGCGAGCACCGGCACGGCGATCATTCCGGTGCCGATGATTCCCAGCGAGAACAATACAAAACTGAAGTCGCCGGCCAGCGGCCGCAAGGCGCTCGCCGCTTGCGCGGATGTCTGGATATCGGTAATGCCCGCGACATTCAGGGTCGCGGCCGTGCCGAGGATGATGCAGAAGGCGACGATGTTGGAGAACGCCATCCCGAGGTAGGTATCGATTTTGATTCGCTGCAGGTGCTCGGCCGCGCCTTCCGGCGCGTGCGCCAGCGCGCCGGCCGCCGGATCGGCGTTGAGCTCCTCGACTTCCTGCGAGGCCTGCCAGAAAAACAGGTACGGACTGATCGTCGTGCCGAACACGGCGACGATCACGGTCAGATATGCCCCGGTCAGCGCGAAGTGAGGTCGCACCGCGTGCTCGGCGACCTCGCGCCAGGGAATGTGTATGGTCAGCACCAGGACGACGTACGACAGCAGCGCCAGCGTCAGCCACTTGAGGTACCGCACGTAGCGCTGGTACGACAGGAATACCTGCAGCAGCAGGCAGCTGACGCCGATGAAGACTGCGTGCGCATGCGGCGGTCCGCCGACGACCAGATTCAGCGCCTCGCCCATCGCGGCGATGTCAGCGGCGATGTTGATCGTGTTGGCAAAGACAAGCAGCGCGACGATGCCGTAGAGAATCGGCCGCGAAAAATGCCGGCCGATGTTCGACGCCAGGCCATGCCCGGTCACGCGCCCGATCCGCGCGCTGACGAGCTGGATGCCCACCATCAGCGGATAGGTGAACACCACCGCCCACAGCGTCAGAAAGCCGAACTGCGCGCCGGCCTGCGAGTAGGTGGCGATACCCGACGGATCGTCGTCGGCGGCGCCGGTGATCAGCCCGGGACCGAGCTTCCCCGCCCATCCGCGAAATCTGCGCATCATCGTCGTTCCCCGCCTCCGGCCGGGCGAGTATATAGGAAGCGGCACCTGGCGATGTCAGGTTCCCGCCAGAAGTGGTGGCAAAAAAAAGCCCCGGTCGTCGGACCGGGGCCTTCGCCAAACGTGCGCTCGATCGAGCGCTTTTTTGCTTCGCTACTTCCAGTCGGATTCGATATCCCTATCCACGTGATCGCGCAGGAAAATAATCCCCACCACAAAGCTGATCAACGCGACGATGATCGGATACCACAGTCCGTAATAGATGTCTCCCTTGGCCGCGACCAGCGCGGTCGCCAGCAGTGGCAGCATGCCGCCGAACCAGCCGTTGCCGATGTGGTATGGCAGCGACATCGACGTGTAGCGAACCCGCGTCGGGAACAACTCGACCAGGAAGGCTGCGATCGGCCCATACACCATGGTCACGTAGATCATCATGATGAACAGGACCAGGATGGTCATCGGATAGTTGATCTTGGACTTGTCCGCGGTCGGCTGGTAGCCTGCCGCCTTCAACGCGTCCTTGTACTTCGTCTCGTCCCAGCCCTTGAGCTCGGTGTTGCCTATCTTGGTTACGACGGTGTCGGGAGACGTGGCTGGCAGTTCGCTGGTCTTGAACGACAGCCCGGACTTCGTCAGGAAGTCCTGCGTCTTGTCGCAGTCGCTGAACTTCGACCATGGCCCCACGAAGACGTGAAGATGGCAGTCCTTGGCCGCGACCGAGATCTCGTTCGCCAATTGGAACGACTCAAGCGCCGGATTGACGTAGTGAGTCAACGCCTTGAACAACGGGAAGTACGTGAGCGCGGCAATCAGGCACCCGGCCATGATGATCTTCAACCGGCCGATCTTGTCGGAAAGGGCGCCGAACACGATGAAGAACGGCGTCCCGAGCAGCAAGGCCAGTGCGATCAACAGATACGTAGTCGCGCCGTCGAGCTTAAGTGTGATCAGCAGGAAGAATAGAGCGTAGAACTGTCCGGTGTACCAGACGACGCCCTGCCCGATCGTTGCACCCAGGGTCGCCAGCAGAACGTACTTGTTGTTCGGGTACTTGAGGAAGCTGTCGCGCAGCGGCGCTTTCGAACCCTTGCCCTCCGCCTTCATCCGCTGGAATACCGGCGACTCGTTCAACTTCAGCCGGATATAGACCGAAAAAATCAGCAGCACCAACGACACCAGGAACGGGATGCGCCAGCCCCAGTCGGCGAAGTCCTGCGCCGTCATCCAGCCGGTGAACCGGCAAAGGTAGATGACGATCAGCGCCAAGAAGAAACCGATGGTTGCCGTCGTCTGGATCCAGCTCGTGTCGTAGCCGCGCTGATTTTGCGGCGCGTGCTCGGCCACGTAGGTCGCCGCGCCGCCGTATTCGCCCCCGAGCGCCAGGCCCTGCAGCAGCCGCAGCGTAACCAGCAGGATGGGTGCCAGCCAGCCTATCGTCTGGAAGGTCGGCAGCAAGCCGACGAGGAACGTAGAAAAGCCCATGACGACGATCGTGACCAGGAACGTGTACTTGCGGCCGACCAGGTCGCCGATGCGTCCGAACACCAACGCGCCAAAAGGCCGGACCAGGAATCCGGCCGCATAAGTGGCGAACGCCGAGAGGAGTGCCGCGGTATCGTTGCCCTTCGGGAAGAACAACGCGGCGAAGAACGGCGCCAGCGTCGCGTACAGGTAGAAGTCATACCACTCGAAAACCGTGCCGAGCGACGAAGCGAATATGACCCGCCGTTCTTCGCTTTTCGTGGCGAGCTGTACGTGCGCAATCGGACGACTGGCTGTACTCATCGTTCTTCCTCCTGAGATAAGAAACTTGCCGAGAACGCTGGCGGCCTGGCAACCGGTGCCGGGCCTCTTCGAGCCCTGGTACCGTCCGCCGAATAGCGGCCGCGCACGATCCTGCGAAGCTTAGGGAAAGCCCCCGGGAAAGGCAAGCTATAAACGGCGAGCTGGCGCCAGGGCCCTGTAGCCCGGCTGGCATCATCGGCAACTGACGGCGGTGAACGCCGACCTGTCGTCGTCTACAACGAGAGCGTGGGCCGGCGCAGCGCGACGGAAGGTCGCCGAGATCCGGTCATCGCCCCGCGCAGAGCGGTAATTCGAGTACCTGCAACACGTCACCGGTCCGCGCATTTTCGGCCAGCAGCACGACCGATAGCGATCCCGGATCGGCAGGCAATGCGAGGCTCAGCTTGCCCGCCCCCGCGCCCGACGAGTCGAGCGCAACGGCCTGACGCCACTGCCTGACCACATGATCGTGATGCAGTCGCTTGCCGGCATTTTCGCCGGCCTTCACATCGCTCACGAGCCCGTTCTGCACCAACGCCAATGCGATGACGGCATCGCGGCGTTCGCGGGCATCGGTCACCCGCGCGCTGAGGTCGATATCCACGGTGCTGTCCTGGCGCGGATGCGCGACCAGGTCGAGCACGGCGCGGGCGGGCCGGCCGTTGACTGCCGCGATCGCCTGCTCGAACGCCGCACCTCTTTGCCATTGCGGAAAGTCGCGGCCCTGCATCAGGACTTGCGGCGTATAGACAAATTCACCGCCGGACCGCGCCGATTCTTCGCGCTGCCGTTGACTGAATCCGGCGCTGCCGAAACGGTCCTTCCAGCCGAGCCGGTCCCAGTAATCGACATGGAGCGCCAGTGCCACGGCACGGTCGCCAAGCGTTTGCTTGGGAAGCGACGACAGCCAGCGATCGGCGGGCGGGCAACTGTCGCAGCCTTCCGACGTGTAGAGTTCGATCAGCGCCGTCGAGTGGCTCGGGCTGTGCGCCTGGCAATCGGCGTATGACGTCGCGGGCGACGCCGCGATCAATGCTGCGACAACTAGGGTGCGCCAGACCGGATGCATGTTCGCCCTTTCGTTGATGGCGTCGGACACTTGGTCGATGCCGGCGCGCCGATGCTTACGGAGCGTTCGCGCACTCCTGTCAGCGCCTTTGCCTATGCTAGCATCGCCGGACCGAGGCGATCGCAGCTTCCGCCGCGGCACTTCCGGACCTGACAAAAGGTTAAAACCATGGGCTTCTTGAGCATCATCGGAACCATCATCGTCGGATTTATCGTCGGCCTGATCGCCCGCGCCATCGTACCGGGCGTCGACGCGCTGGGCTTCTGGCTTACTGCCGGCTTGGGAATAGCGGGATCGATCGTCGGCGGCGTCGTCGCCGGGCTCATCTGGAAGTCGCCGGATGGAAGATTTCATCCGGCGGGCTGGGTTCTTTCAGTGATCGGGGCAGCGGTGCTGCTGTGGGCCTATAACCAGTACGCGCGCTAGACCTTCGGCCCGACTGCCCAGGTCGGGACGAACACCCTGACCGTCTCGGCAATGCCTCGACGTTGGCGGTCGATTATCGCACCGTATTTCGATAATCGCCCTTGACGGCAGCGTCGGGCGGCCCCTACACTAGTTCGATATTCGAACAACTGTGCGTTAATCGCACAGCGGAGGAGAGCGATGGGGGCAGGACGGGCGGCGGGCGATCGCGGCGGATGGCGGCGATGAGCATCGCCGGCGCGGCCGGGCGAGCCTTGCCGGCCCGAAAATTCCTCGTCGGCCTGATCGGCGAGGGCATCCAGGGATCGCGTTCGCCGGCACTGCACGAGCACGAGGCGCGGCAACTCGGCCTCGCGCTGCATTACCAGCTGATCGACCTGGCCCGCGACGGACGCAGCGCATCGGACCTCCCGCGATTGCTCGACTCGGCCCAGGCGGTCGGCTTCGCCGGCGTCAACGTCACGCATCCCTGCAAACAGGCAGTGCTGCCGCTGCTGGATCAGCTGTCCGCCGACGCCGAAGCGATCGGCGCGGTCAACACCGTAGTCTTCCGCGACGGCAAGCGCGTCGGCCACAACACCGACTGGTCCGGCTTCGCCACGCCGTTCCGACGCGCTCTCCCCGACGTCGCGCTCGGCCATGTCAGCCTGCTCGGAGCCGGCGGCGCCGGTGCGGCGGTCGCGCACGCCATACTCACCCTGGGCGCGCGTCGACTGTCGCTCATCGATCCCGACGCGACGAAAGCCGAGACCCTGGCTGCAAGCCTTAGTGCGCGCTTCGGCGGGCACGCGGTGCAACATGCCCGTGACGTACGGGCGGCGATCGCCGCGTCCGACGGCGTGATCAACGCAACGCCGATCGGGATGACCGGCCATCCTGGAACGCCGGTCGATCCGTCATGGATCGAGCCCCGGCAATGGGTCGCCGAAATCGTTTATTTTCCGCTGGAGACCGAATGGTTGCGCGCCGCGAGGGAACGCGGCTGCCGCAGCCTCGACGGCGGCGGCATGGCAGTATGGCAGGCAGTCGGAGCATTCGAGCTGTTCACCGGGTACGCCCCGGATGCACAGCGCATGGAGCGGCACTTTCGCAGTATCGTTTCTTAGCTGCAGTTCTTCTGGAGGAGACAAGCATCATGATCAAGTTCAAATGGGCAGTGGCCGGCCTGATCGGCTTGACCCTGGCCGGCGCGTCGCTGGCGCAGCAGGGTCCGGTGACTATCGTGGGTCTGATGGAGCTTTCAGGAACCGGCGCGACCGCCGGGACCAATTTCGACAACGGCGTGAAGCTCGCGGTCAAGGAGATCAATGCGGCCGGCGGCATCCTGGGCCGCAAGATCGAGTACACGACGATGGACACACAATCGGCGCCCCAAACCGCCAAGGCGTTGGCGCAAAAAGCGGTCGACCAGTCCGCCTACGTCGTGATGGGACCGGTATTCTCCGGATCGTTCATCGTCAGCATGGCCGAGACCAAGCGCGCGGAAATCCCGAACTTCACCGGTGGCGAGGCGGCCAACATCACCCAGCAGGGCAATCCATACGTCTTTCGCACGTCGTTCACGCAATCGACCGCGATGCCCAAGCTCGCGCGCTATATCAAGGACACGGTGAAGGCGCAGAGCGTCGCGATGATCTGGGTCAACAACGACTTCGGCAAGGGCGGACGCGACTCGATGGCCAAGGCGCTCGAAGCTCAGGGCATCAAGGTCGCAGCCGACATTTCGACCGACCCGGGCCAGGTCGATTTCTCGGCCGCGGTACTCAAGGCGAAGCAGTCGAACGCGGATGCGCTTTTCGTCTACACCAACGAGGAGGAGTCGGCGCGAGCGCTGCGCGAGCTGAAGAAACAAGGCTACGACAAGCCGATCATCGGCGAAACGACGCTGACCGGCCAGAAGGTGATCGAGCTCGCCGGCGACGCCGCCAACGGAGCAGTTGCGCACGTCGGCCTGACCGTCGATGCGCCGCAGCCGGCGATCAAGGCCTTCGACGAGAAGTTTCAGAAGGAATACAAGTACAAGAGCGACCACAACGGCATGAAGGGGTACAGCGGCATGTATGTGGTCAAGGCGGTGACCGAGAAGCTCGGCAAGTTCGATGGCAAGGCGTTCGCCAAGGCGATGCACGGGGCGACGATCCGCGTCAAGGACGTTCCCGGCGTGCTGCTCGATGTGCACTTCGACGATAACGGCGACCTCGACCGCGAAAGCTTCCTGGTCAAGGTCGTCGGCGGCAAGCAGGTCGTGACCGCGACCTTGCCGCCGGTACAGCCGATTCCGTAAAGGCGAACGACCACGGCCGGATGACAGACCGTCCGGCCGTGCATCGTGCAGTGAGCTAACCGGAGCAAGCGATGGCCGATCTTCTGCAAATCATCGTGTCGGGAACCGCGGTCGGCGCGATCTACGCGCTGTGTGCGCTCGGCTTTACGCTGCTGTGGCAGGCGTCGGGCACGATCAACTTCGCGCAAGGCGAGTTCGTCATGGTCCCCGCCTTCATCATGCTGTTTTTCCTGCACACGGCCGGCCTGCCGCTGTGGCTCGCTTTCCTTCTTACCTGCCTGGTCGCGATGCTGCTTCTGGGCTATACGTTCAAGCGAGCGCTGGTGGATCCGCTGATCCGGCACGGCGTCATTCCGCTGGTGATCGCGACGCTGGGTCTTTCGATTGGCGTCAAGCAGGTGGTCAAGGCCGGCGTCACCGCGCAAGCCATGCCCTTCGACAGTCCATTCCCGGACGGCTTGCTGGCGCTGGGCGGATTGAAGGTGTCGTACGCCGATCTGGGGACGCTGCTGCTTGCGGGTTTGATCGTCTTCGGTCTGCAGCTGTTCCTGAATCGTACCGTCACCGGCCGCGCTATGCAGGCGGTCGCGCAGAACACCGATGCGGCGAAGGTGCTCGGCATCAACGTGCAAAGGATGGTGCTCTACACGTTCCTGATCAACGCGATCCTGGCCGTCGTCGCCGCACTGCTGGTCACGCCGACCTACCTCGCGAAATTCGACATGGGCGAATCGATCGGCCTGAAGGCGTTCTACGCGGCGATCATCGGCGGCTTCAATCAGACGCGCGGAGCGCTGCTGGGCGGGGTCCTGGTCGGCGTGCTCGAGAACCTCGTCGGCGCGTACGTCTCGCCGGCGTACAAGGAAGGCGTCGCACTGATGCTTTTTCTGGTCGTCATCATCTTCCGGCCGGAAGGACTGCTCGGCAAGAGCGAGGAGCGCAAGGTATGAACAACGCGCAAAAACTCGGGCTTGCAGCGCTCCTGGTTATCTACGCACTGCTGCCGCAATTCCTCAAGAGCTACGGCATCTACCTGATGACGTTGCTGTGCGTTTACCTGATGGCCGCTTTCGGCCTCAACCTGATCGTCGGCTATGCCGGGCAGATGTCGATCGGCCAGGCTGCGTTCTACGGCATCGGAGCCTATACCGCCGCCATCCTGATGACCAAGCTCGGCATGACCTTCTTGATGGTGCTGCCGCTGGCCGCCGTCGTCTGCTTCGCCATCGGCCTGGCGCTGGGCTTTCCGGCGCTGCGCGTGCAGCATCATTACCTTGCTTTTGCCACGCTTGGCTTCAACGTCCTGGTCTTCCTCATCATGCGCAACGAGGAGAAGCTCACCGGAGGCACGTTTGGTATCGCCAACATTCCGCGACCCTCGATCTTCGGGTATTCGCTCGACGGCGCGCTGCCCTTCTTCTATTTCGCCTATGCCTCGGTGATCATCCTGGCGACCGTGCTGTGGTGGCTGCTTCGCTCGCCGTGGGGACGAGCGTTCGCGGCGCTGCGCGACAACCCGATCCGTGCCGAGAGCACCGGCGTCAACATTACCGCGTACACGCTGCTCGCCTTCGCGATCGGTGCGGCCTGCGCCGGCATCGGTGGCGTCTATCTGGCGGCGCTCGTGAATTTCATCGAGCCGGGACAATTTCATCTGTCGGTTTCGCTGATGATGCTGCTGGCGGTGATCGTCGGCGGTTCGGGCCGCTTTTTCGGGCCGGTCCTGGGCTCGGTCGTCGTCGTGCTGCTGCCCGAGTGGCTGCGCTTCCTGCAGGACTGGTATCTGGCGATCTTCGGCTTTTCGGTGATCGTGCTGATGGTGTTCCTGCCCGGCGGGTTGCTTTCGCTGGCCGACAAATTCAAGTTCGGCGGGAGCGCGCGATGACGCCGTTCCTCGAAGTCAAGGACATGCGAAAGTCGTACGGCGCGATCAAGGCCGTCGACGGCGTGACGCTGTCGGTCGGACCGGGCGAAATTGTCGGCGTCATCGGTCCCAACGGTTCGGGCAAGACGACGCTGTTCAACAGCATCCTCGGGCAGATCAAGCCGACCGCGGGTTCGGTCGAATTCTGCGGCGAGAACATCACCGGCATGTCGCCGCTCGACCTGTCGCGGCGCGGGGTCGGACGCACGTTCCAGACGCTGCAGGTGTTCGTCAAGCTTTCGGTTCGCGACAACCTGATCGCCGCGGCGCAGGAATTCAAAGGGACGATGCCAGGCCGGCTGTTTGCCAGTCCCGATGCGGGCCTGGGACACCACGCCGACCAGATGATCGAGCTGTTCCGCCTGAAGCACGTCGCCAACCTGCCGGCGGGCAGTCTCTCGTACGGACAGCAAAAGCTGATCGACATCGCTATGGCGTTCATGCCGGCGCCCCGGCTCGTGCTTCTGGACGAGCCCTGCGCCGGCGTCAATCCGAGCCTGGTCGACGAGCTGCGCGCGCTGCTGGTCGAGCTGAACAAGACCCAGGGCGGCAGCTTCGTCGTCATCGAGCACAACATGGATTTCATCATGAAGCTGTGTCCGCACGTCATCTGCATGGTCGAAGGGAAGGTGTTGGCCGAAGGGCCGCCGGCGTCCGTGCAGGCAAATCCGAAGGTGCTCGAAGCTTATTTGGGCAACTGAGCAGGAAATCGAAGGCAAAGCCATGGCCGAATCCATCATCGAATTCGATCGGGTGGTCGCCGGCTATTCGCCGAGCGTTACCATCCTCAACGAGCTGACGCTCGACGCGCGCAAGGCGGAGATAACTCTGCTGATCGGGCCGAACGGTGCCGGCAAGTCGACGGTGCTGAAAACGCTGTTCGGCATGCTGATACCGCGCAGCGGCGAGGTCCGCTTCGAAGGCAAGCGAGTCAACGGCAAATCGCAGCGTGAGCTGCTCGCCGAGGGCATCGCCTTCGTGCCGCAGGGACGAAATCTCTTCGGCTCGCTGTCGGTCCGTCACAATCTCGAGCTTGGCGGCATCACGCTGCCGCGCGGTGAGCTTGCCGCCCGCATCGAGGAAGTGCTGGCGCGCTTTCCCCGCATCCGTGAGCGCATCGACAACCAGGCGTCGACGATGTCCGGCGGCGAGCAGAAGCAGCTCGAGGTCGGGCGCGCGCTTCTGCTGCGCCCGCGCGTGCTGTTGATCGACGAGCCTTCGATAGGGCTATCGCCAAAGCTGGTCCAGGATGTATTCGTGCTGTTGCGCGCGTTGACGGACGCCGGCACGACGGTGCTGATGGTCGAGCAGAACGTGCGCACGGCGCTCAAATACGCGAACCGGGCTCTGGTGCTCGAGATGGGACGTCTCGCCCTCGACCGGCCGGCGTCGGAATTGCTGGGCGATCCCAATCTGAACCGGCTGTTCCTCGGCGGCCACGCTCCGTCCGCGAAAGCCGCCGCCGCGAATGCGTAGCGCTGCACGCCGCCCTGCGCGCGGCGTCTAGAGCGATGAATCGGATCAGCATCGCGGTCGCCGGCGCCGGTCTGATCGGCCGACGCCATATCGAGCTGATCCGGCAGAGCGATTCCTGCGAGCTCGCGGCGATCGTCGACCCCGCGCCCGCCGCCGCGGCACTGGCCCGGGACTGCGCTGTGCCAGCGTACCGATCCCTGGCCGAATTGTTCGCGGCGCGGCGTCCCGACGCGGTGATCGCGGCGACGCCGAACTCCCTGCACGCGCAAAACGGCATCGAATGCGCGCGCCAAGGCGTCCCGGTCCTGATAGAAAAGCCTATCGCCGATTCGCTGGAAGACGCCGAGCAGCTGATAGCCGCGGCCGAGGATTCCGGGATCGCCTTGCTGGTCGGTCACCATCGCCGCCACAGTCCGATCCTCGCCAAGGCGCGCGAGATCGTCCGGCAGGGAACGCTCGGACGGCTGGTGGCGATCGTCGGAAGCGCCTTGTTCTACAAGCCCGACAGCTATTTCTCAGAAGGCCCGTGGCGGCGCGAGCCGGGCGGCGGGCCGATTCTGATCAACATGATTCACGAGGTCGACGATCTGCGCTCGATCTGCGGCGAAATCGACGCCGTGCAGGCGCTCGCATCCAGTGCGGCCCGTGGCTTCGCGGTCGAGGACACGGTAACCATAGGGCTGCGCTTCGGCAACGGCGCACTGGGCAGCTTCGTCCTTTCCGATACGGCGGCCGCGGCGCGAAGCTGGGAACAGACTTCGGGCGAAAACGCGAGCTACGCCCGTTATCCGGACGAGGATTGCTACCTGATATCTGGCGTCGACGGCTCGCTGGCCGTGCCCACGATGCGCCTGAAGACCGTCGTCGGCGAGCGTTCCTGGTGGCGGCCGATGCGCGAAGAGATCGTCGCAGTCGACCGCGCCGATCCGCTTCGCCTCCAGCTCGAGCACTTTTGCGCCGTCGTGCGCGGCGAGGAAAAGCCGCTGGTCGAAGGTCGCGACGCACTGCAGACGCTGCGCGTCACGCTGGCGATCGCCGAGGCGGCGCGCACCGGGCGTATCGTCGCGACGACGCCGTAGTCAGCAGCGAGCGGCTGGCGCGGACCGCTTGCATCGATCGCATCGCTCCTATCGGCAACGTTCGTGCCCGGCAAAAAA
>DATBBM010000151.1:0-6362 GCA_036270955.1 Casimicrobiaceae bacterium
ACGAGCTCGCCCGCCGACGGGCCGGACACGAGCACCTCGTCGCTGCGGTAGGCGTGCACGGAAACGGCGAATAACTGAACCGTTCCAACCGGCTCTTCGCCTTCTCGGCGAACTACCCACACGGCCGGCTTACCCTTGTTCTGTGTTATGGCAGCCGCGGGGATCGTGGCAGCCGCATTGTCCTCGACCGGGCGGTCGACGACGAGCGTTGCGCTTGCGCCGAGCGGAAGCGGGCGGGGCGTCGCGGGCTTCAGGCGGGCACGGAAGGTTCGCGTTTGCGCCGCCGCCTGCGGCGACAACTCCCGCAACACGACGTCAAACGTATCCCCGGGCGCGCTTGCGAGCCAGGCCTTGTAGCGCGAGGTTCTGAAGGCTTGCAGCTGATCTTCCGGCACGTTCACGACGATCTCAGGCTCGCCCTCCTTCGCGATTGAGACTACGGGCTGCCCTTCGGCCACCACCTGGCCGGCTTCGAACTTCATGCTCGTGACGACGCCGTCCTGCGATGCGCGCAGGACGGTGTATTCGAGGCGATTGCGTGCGAGCTCCAGCTTGCGCGCTTCCGCTTCGGCGGTGGCGCGGGTCGTTTGCGCGTTGCTCTGCGCTTTCTCGTCTTCGGACGGACTGACCGAGCCATCCCCCTTCAACGCGTCGAGGCGCTTGCGGTCGGATTCTGCCTGCCGGGCCTGCGCTTCCGCGGCCGTCACCTGTTGTTGCGCGGCCTGGACCGCCAGCTTGTAATCGCTGTCGTCGAGCACGGCGATGACGTCGCCCTGCCGCACCTTCTGTCCCACTTCGACCTTGCGGCTCACCACCTTGCCGCCGACGCGGAAAGCCTGGTCGACCTCGTAGCGCGACTGCACGGAGCCGAAGTAGCGATCCGTTTCCTGGGTCTTGTCGTATCGGATCTCGACCGTGCGAACGGCGCGCAAGGCTTCGGGCGGCGCCTGGTGAGAGCAACCGGACAGCGTCGCAGCGATCCCTAGAGTGACAAGCGTCATTGAGAAAGGGGTTTTCACGACAGTTCCTCGTATTTGATGGACGGAATTCATGAATTCGGGGAATGCTTGACGTTGGCAGCGGTAGATGTTGTCGAAGGCTCGAACATCTCCCACCCGCCGCCGAGCGCTTTGTACAGTTGAACGCTGTCGAGCAGCAATTGCGTATTGGCGTCATTCGCGTCGACGCGCACCGCGAGGCGCGCCCGCTGTGCGTCGAGCAGGGGCAGCAGATCGATTTGCCCGCGGTTGTAGAGCGATTGCGCGCGGCCTAGCGCGGCCTCGGCGGACCCGGCGGCGCTTTGCAGCAGTTGTGCTCGCTGACGCTCCTGGTCGAGCGCGACCAGAGCGTTCTCGACGTCCTCGAGCGCGCGCACGATGGCGTCCTCGTAGTGGAGCACTGCTTCCTTCTGCCCGCTTTCGGCAATGTCGTTGATCGCTTGCGTGCGGCCCGCGTTGAAGAGCGGCATCGCGAGCATCGCCGCGACGTTGGCGAAGCGTGCCGCGCCCAGCGCCATTCCGTTCGCGCTGAGACCCTCGCCGCCGAACACGGCACCGAGTAATAGGCGAGGAAACCATTCCGCCATTGCCTGCTGGCGGCGAGCGTTGGCGGCGTCGAGTTGCGCTTGTGCCGCGAGCAGGTCGGGCCGGCGGCGCAAGAGGTCCGCCGGTTGGCCCGCTCGCGCCGCCGGAACGCTGAGGTCGACGCCCGAAGGGGCGATGCTCGAGGCATTGAACGCCTGGTCTCCGATAAGCACGGCGATACGATGACGCGACACCGCTGCAAGCGTTTCGAGCGGCGGTATGGCGGCGCGCGCCCTGGACGCGTCGGTTTGTGCCCGTTCGACGTCGAACGGTGTGGCGAGACCCGCGCGCTCGCGCGCTCTCACAAGACGCAGCGTTTCGTCCTGGGCCGCCGATATCGCACGTACGGTATCGAGCTGACGCAGTGCGCCGACGAGGATGAAGTAGTTGGTCGCGACGTCGGAGACGACGAGCAGTCGAACGCCACGCGCCGTGTCTTCTGCCGCACGCGTGTCGGCTGCCGAGGCAGCGGCGCCTGCGCGCAGACGACCCGCAATGTCGATTTCCCACGAAACCTCGAGGCCGCCCTGCCAGCTCTTCGAGTCGGCCGCCGTGGCGACGGCGTTCTTGGTGGCCGAGTCGTAACCGGTCCGCTGATTGGAGCCCGCGGCCTGGATGCCGATGCTTGGATACAGCCAGGACCGGCTGATCGTCTCGCCGGATCGCGCTGCGCGCACGCGCTCGGCTGCGATCTTGACGTCGCGGTTCTGGTACGCCGCCCGGCGGATCAGGTTCGATAACGCCGGGTCACCGTAGCGTTCCCACCAGGCGACCTCGGGTTCACTGACGGCTGCCGAGGCGGCCACGAATCGGTCAGGCATATCGACCGAGGGCTTCAACACGGGTGTGGCGCACCCCGCCAAGGCGAGCGCGAGCGCCGCAGAGAGTACACGCAAATGGCGGAATGGGATGCTAGCGGTGGCTGGGGTAGGCATGGGAGTGAGCGTAAGGGAGGGATTGGCGGGAGTTGTAAGGGAAGCGTCGACGTTCTGTGGGGATTGCGTTGGACCGTGCCGGCGATTTAGAGGCGGGTGCGTATGCACTTGAGCTCCGCGCGACAGGCCTCACCAAATGCCTTCAAAGGGTCGGCATTTGAGGAGTGCGCAAGTTGACGCATCTCCTGCACCGTCAGGTTTTGTGAGAAGTACTGGTCGGCGATGTGGCTCATCAAATGTTCGGCCTCCGCGAGCACCGGCTGTGAGGCGGTGAGACGAATACGATTCGTCAGTGCGTACAGTGTGAGAAGCTTCGCCGGGTCCTCCAGCGTGTGAGTAAACGCGTCGATGAGAAGCTTTGCGCATTCGGCGATGAAATCGGCGTATAGCCTTTCGCGCTGGCGCATGTCCCTGACATTGAGCTCGCGCCGTGTGAGCGTCCTCTGGGTGATCCAGGCGGTGGCTACCGTCGCCGATCCGCCTGCCAGCGATCCCAGCACGCCGGACATGGCACCAATGAGATTCGTGTCCATGGCTACCCCGTTCGCTTCCCGGTCGCCTCGAGGTCGCAAACAATGGACTCGAGCAGCTCGTGACCGGATGCGAATTCACATTGCTGACCGGTAACGAGGTTCTCGAGACGGCCGGCGAGCGAGTCGGCTGTTGCATCGCCGCGCACCTTCACTACGTATGCGCGTCTAGTCGGGTACTTGGAATCGGTGTTGAAGTTCATTTCGGCTGTCGGTAGCGACCGGCCCGTTGAAGTCGACGGGATCAGCTTAGGCGCCAGGCGACGCGGGGTTGTCAGCAAAACGTCGCCGATTCGTCGATGTTGCGGGAAAGCCGCTACAACACGCTGCGGGGTACTGCTGGCTGGGTGGTGCTGCCCTTATCGCGTGATAAGGCCGACCGAGGGCGACAGCAAGCAAGCGAATCGCCACGCACTAACGGGCGGTCTGCTATTGCTGACGCGCCCGCAGCGGGCGGGCGTGGTCTACGCGGACTTCGTCTTGTCGAGCAGTGTGCGCGCTTTCCCGGCAGCGGCCGTGTTGAGCGCTTCGGGAAGCTGCTCAATGAGCGCGGCAAGCGCGCGTCGGTCTTTAGCCGTTGCGCCGTGGCGTTCGCACAGTTCAATCAGTGCCATCAACTCCAGCCACGGCGCCTCCTGCGCTCTTGCCTCCGCGATCGCGTGTCGAATCGCGGTGTCGGCGGCCCCACGGTCGCCGCGCGCCCTTGCGATGGCAGCCTGCATGACGAACAACTGGGGCAGATACACGCGTTCCCCGAGCTTGTTCGCGACTTGTAGCGCGTCCTCGAGTTCGTGTTGTGCGCCATCCCAGTCGCCCGCAAGCAACAGGGCCTCCGTCGAATACCCAAGGACCTCACTTCCACCCGCCAGCATCCCGAGCCGGGTATTGTCTTCGTACGCTTCTCGAATGCGGCGATGGCCATCGCGCGCTTGTCCCATCCGGGCATCCGCCCAGCCGCGAAACCACCGACACGCAGTTCGACCAAGAGCGACCTCGGATTCGTCGACTAGCTCGCGCATTTCGTCGGCCATGGCGGCGACACGCTCCGCGTTGCCCAGTCGAACGTTGAACAGCGCATCGAACCAGAGCGCCGATAGGCGCGTGTTCGGCCATCCCAGCAGGTCAGCGCGTGCGTGCGCCTGCTCCAGCCGCGCGCGTCCCTGATCCACAAGCCCGGAATGAAGGAGGTGGATGCCGAGCAGTCCCAGCAACGTGACCTGCGGATCGACCACGAAGATTTCCGCCGGCGCCAGTTCGAGAGGCGCCGCGGCCGCGAGCCCGCGCTCCAACCAGCTGCCAGCAGCGCGCGATCGGCCCTGAAGCTGGTCCACCTGTCCATGTACGATGCACGACGCGAGCACAAGCACTGGATCGTCAGCTGCAGTCGAGAGCTCCTCGGCCCGGTCCGCGGCCGCCAGCGCCTCGGCATAGTCTGCCCGCAGACTGAGAACGAACCCGAACCCGTGCAGAAGCCGCGTGCGCAGAGGATGTTCTGGGCTGTGGGCCAGCAGCGAGTACGCACGCCGGAACGCGCCCTTAGCCTCGGGACTCATGCCATGCACGTGGGTGGCCGATACTCCGTGTAGCGTGGCGAGCGTGATCTCCAGCGCGTCGCGCTCGGTGCCCTCCGGCGCCTGGGCGAGCAGGGTCAGCGCATGCTCGGTGAGGCTCACGCACTCGTGTGGACTCAGGCGCGCGAGCGCCGCTTCGGCAGCTTCAATGTAGTAGCGCATCGCGGCCATCGGTTCGCGGCCGAGTTCGAAGTGCATGGCGAGTTCAGCCGCAGCCACCGGTGCGCCTGGCGTGTGCTCGCGTTCGAGCGTGGTCCCGACTTTGCGATGGAGCTGCGACCGAACCGACGGGTTCGTCCGCTCGTACAGCACGTGGCGAAATAGCGCGTGCCTAAACGAATACGGCAACTCAGTCGCGTTGGCAACCTCCCAGTCACGCGGGGTGACCAGCCACAACTGCTCGCGCGCGAGCTCGTCGCACGTCTGGCCGACCCATACGGCATCCCGCTCGACTGCTCCCGAGATCGTATGGATGCGGAACTCGATGCCGCAGACTGCGGCAGCCGACAGGACCAGGCGCTGATCGCTTGTGAGCCTAGCGATGTAATGATCGATGATGGCCGCGAGATTCTGCGGAACCGTGATTTTCGCGAGCTGTGACCTGGCTGCGGTGTCGTCGCCGGCCTGCGAGCCGCGCGTAATCGCGTCCGTAATCACCGACGCCACAAACAGCGGTACGCCATCCGTGCGCTCGTGCAAAGCACGCACGAACGCTTGGTCGGTGGCAATCGCTGGTGAGCGTTCCGCCACGTAGTCGGCGACCTCATTTTCCGAGAACGGGTCGAGCACGATCTCCTCGCACAAGTCATGCAGACGAAGCTCGTGCCGTAATGGGTTGAGGGGATGATCGAGCGCCACGACCTCGGCGAGACGAAAGCTTGCAAGCCACATGAGGCGCGCGCTGCCACGTCGACGCGCGATGTAGTCGATGAGCTGGATCGTCGCGCGGTCACTCCAATGCAGGTCCTCGGTCACCAGCAATAGCGGGCGACGTTCGGTGTAGCGATCGAGGAACTGGCCCATTTCGCGCAACATACGATCCGGGCTGACGCCGGCGAGCTCTCGTCGTAGCGCTTCCCGCTCGTCCGTCGTGCTCAGCCACGGCAACTGCAGCAACCAGGTCGGCGCCACGGCGCGAAGCAACGACGGGACCTCGGTGTCGCCGCGGCACAGCTCCTCCAACGCCTGTAGAACAGGAAGATAGGGCTCGCCTGCGCCGAAGTTCTCGACGCACTGGCCGTGCGCGCACGCGACATCGCCGAGGCTCGCAATGAACTGCTCGATCAGCGTCGTCTTGCCGATGCCGGGTTCGCCGGCGATCCACATAACAGCGCGCTTGCCGCTGCAGGCGACTTCCCAAGCGCGGCGCAGCCGGGATAGCGGTTCCGCGCGACCGATGAAGTAGGGCGCCCGTACAGTGGCTAGTCCCGGAACGCTTGCCCGGACGTCGGGCGCAGCGGGGATCGCACTGGGGACTGCAATGAAGCGATACCCGCGCCGCGACACGGTTTCGATGAAGCGCGGCTTGCGGGCGTCATCGTCGAGCGCCGTCCGGAGCTCGCTGATCGCGGTTCTTAAGACCGAGTCGGTGACGAACTGGTGCCCCCAAACTTCATCGAGCAGAGCGTTCGTGGTCAGCAGGGTCCCGGGTTGCCGCACGAGCGCGCACAGGACGGCGAACGGCGTTGGCGGCAGCGCAACAGCCGTTCCGTCGCGCAGCAGGCGCGCGTTCGCCTCGTCGAG
>DATBBM010000152.1:0-2347 GCA_036270955.1 Casimicrobiaceae bacterium
TCATGCCGAATTCCTGATCGACCGGCGCGGACGCTTGCGCGCGCGCTGGCTGGGCGTGCCTGCTCGAATCGATGATCGGGACAGCGAAATTTTCGCCGCGGCACGGAGACTCGATAGCGAACGGCCATCTCCGCCGCCGTCGCATGAGCATGCGCACTGACCGTCACTGCGGTCGGCATCGACAGTCCCGGTAGAATCGCGCCATGAACGCGGCTCGATCGACGACCCTCACTGACACCACCGCACCCCGCGAGGCGCATCGCGCGCCGCGAGCCGTGGCGATCTGGCTCTTGGTCTGTTGCGCGCTGGTGTTTGCAATCGTCGTCGTCGGAGGCGCGACCAGGCTTACCCATTCGGGACTGTCGATCACCGAGTGGCAGCCGATCGTCGGCACGCTGCCGCCGCTTGCGGCGGCCCAGTGGGACGAGGCGTTCGTCAAATACCAGGCGACGCCCGAATACCGCCAGGTGAACAAGGGAATGAGCCTCGACGCATTCAAGTCGATATTCTGGTGGGAATACGCGCACAGGCTGCTCGGGCGCGTCACCGGTGCCGCGTTCGCGCTGCCGCTTGCGTGGTTCGCGCTGCGGCGCAAGCTGCCGCAAGGGCTCGCGCCGCAGCTGATCGCGATCTTCGCGCTTGGCGGCTTGCAGGGCGCGCTCGGCTGGTACATGGTGCAAAGCGGTCTGATCGACGATCCGCGCGTATCGCAGCTCCGGCTGGCCGCACATCTGGGCCTTGCGCTGCTGATCTTCGCGGCGATGTTCTGGCTTGCGCTGACACTGCTGAGGCCACCGTCTAAAGCGTCGCCGACGGCGAGCCCGTCGCGTCGCGCCGTGGCGCTGCGGCGCTTCGCGCTCCTGATCGTCGCGCTGGTGTTCGTGCAGGCGCTCTCGGGCAGCCTGGTCGCGGGGATCCGCGCAGGCTTCGCCTACAACACCTTTCCGCTGATGAACGGCCGGGTCGTGCCGCCGGAGATCCTGTCGCTTGCCCCGTGGTATCGCAATTTCGCCGACAACATGGCGACCGTGCAGTTCGATCATCGCGCTATCGCCTGGCTCCTCGCGTTGCTGATCCCCGTTTTCTGGGTTCTCGCGCGTTCGCGGGCGACGGCGACGCGCGTCGAGCTGGCGGCGAACCTGCTGCTCGCCGCGCTGCTGCTGCAGCTGGCACTCGGAATCGCGACGCTGCTGCTGGTCGTGCCCGTGCCGCTCGCGGCCGCACATCAGGCTGGGGCCGTGCTGCTGTTCGCCGCGGCGCTCAATGCCGCGCACGCCTTACGCGTTCGCGAGCGCGGCCAGCAGCGCGCATGAGCGCGCGGGGAACGCGCAGGAGCGCATTTGCATTCTGCCTCTCGAGGGAGGATCATGACCGCCCGACGCGCAAACGAGTCCCATATGACTGAGCCCGCCAAGCTCGACGAACCGCTGGCCGACGCCGATTACGACGAGCTCGAGGCTTTTCTGGCATCGAACGGCGTACCGCAGGACTGCATGGATCTGGAAATGCTCGACGGCTTTCTGACGGCGATCGTCAGCGGGCCCGAGATGATCCAGCCGTCCGAGTGGCTGCCCGTCGTGTGGAGCGACAGTCAGCGCAGCGTCTCGCCGGTCTTCGCCGACAACGAGCAGGCGAGCCGGATACTGTCGCTGGTGCTGCGCGTGCAGAACAGCATCGCACGGACCCTGCGCGAGTCGCCGACGCGCTTCAAGCCGCTGCTGTATCACAGCGAAGACAATGTAAAAGGCGACAAGGCGCCGCCCGAAGCGAGCGCCTGGTGCGAAGGGTATATGACCGGCGTGCTTTTGCGCGAGGCCGAATGGGAGCCGATGTATTCGCAGGAAGACGCCCGCGACTGGATGCTGCCGATCGAGGCGCTGGCCTACGGCGACCACGATCCCGAGTACCTAGACTGGGTCGACAGCGAGGAAAAGCGGCAAGGGATGATCGACGAGCTGCCGATTGCGGCCGTGCTCATCTATCGCTACTGGCAGGAGCGCAACCGGCCCGATTCGGCCAACCGCGCGGAGCGGCGTGCGCAGCGCCGCGAAACCTCGCGAAAAGGCCGCCAGCGCCTGCACTAACGCCTCGGCGGCGCGGGACGGAGTTCCCCGCGCGCCGCGCCGTGTCGGTACCCCGCTACTGGTGCAACGGCACGTCGATCATCTCGACGCGATTCGCTTCGCGCATATCGGCGCGTTCATCCAGATCGCCGCGCCGGCTCGGTCGCGAGCCCAGCGCCTTCAGCATCAAGGCAACGGCAAGCAGGACCACCGATCCCATCAGCAGGAAGGGTTGCCACTCGGCAGGAATATCGGACGTCGCCGCGAACACCGGCGTCACGATC
>DATBBM010000153.1:0-18366 GCA_036270955.1 Casimicrobiaceae bacterium
CGACCGCCAGAGCGACATCGGAGGCGAGCCGGCGCGCTCCCGCCTCGTCGAGCGCATCCCCACTAAACGTCGCGCCGAGCCGCGCGATGTGCCGGTCGAGGCGCGCATCGCCGCCACGGGCGAGTGCGAGCTCTGCCAGCAGCGCCGCCACCGCGTTCGGCTCGCGCCGCGCGGCGCGCAGGACGTCGAGGCACATGATGTTGCCCGAGCCTTCCCAGATCGAGTTGAGCGGAGCCTCGCGGTACAGCCGCGGCAGCGCGCTTTCCTCGACGTAGCCGTTGCCGCCAAGCACTTCGATCGCCTCGGCGACGACGGCAGGCGCGCGCTTGCACAGCCAGTATTTGAGCGCCGGCGTCGCAAGCCGCGACAGCGCCGCTTGCGTTTCGCCGGCGTCGGCCTCGAACGTCGACGCCAGCCACAGCGCCGAGACGACGGCGGCTTCGGCCTCGATCGCGAGATCGGCGAGCACGTTCTGCATCAACGGCTGCTCGGCCAGCGGGCGCCCGAACGCGCGCCGGTGCTGCGCATGGTGGAGCGCCTGCGCGGCCGCGCTTTTGACGATGCCGGCGCTGCCGATCGCGCAATCGAGCCGCGTGTGCTGGACCATCTCGATGATGACCTGTACGCCGCGGCCCTCGTCGCCGAGCAGCCACCCGGCGGCGCCGGCGAACTCGACTTCGCACGAGGCGTTCGAGCGATTGCCGAGCTTGTCCTTCAGGCGCTGCAGGCGCACCGCGTTGCGCATGCCGTCCGGCAGGACGCGCGGCAGGAAAAAACACGACAGGCCCTTAGGCGCTTGCGCCAGTACCAGGTGCGCGTCGCACATCGGCGCAGAAAAAAACCATTTGTGTCCGGTCAGCCGGTATTCGCTGCCTCCGGCCGGATCGGCGCGCGTGGTATTGGCGCGCACATCCGACCCGCCCTGGCGCTCGGTCATGCCCATGCCGATCAGAGCCGACGCCTTTTTCGCGACCGGCAACGTGCGCGGATCGTAATCGCGCGACACGATGCGCGGCAGCCATTCGTCGGCCAGCCACGGAATGGCGCCCGCGTGCCTGCGCAGCAGCGGCACGGCGGCGAAGGTCATCGTCAGCGGGCACTGCGTGCCGTTTTCGATCTGGGCGTGCATCAGGTATGCCGCCGCGCGCGCGACTTGCGTCCCGGCGCGCGTTTCGGTCCACGGCGACGCGTGCTCGCCTTCGATCATCGCCAGCATCATGATCTCGTGCCAGGCGGGATCGAAACTGACCTCGTCGATGCGATTGCCGAACCGGTCGTGCGTTCTAAGCTCGGGCGTGAAGCGATTGGCGCGCAAGGCCAGCGCCGACAGCTCGGCGCCGCCGAGCGCCGCGCCCCACTCGTCGAGGCGTTCGTGCGACCACGCGGCGCCGCCTCGCTCAACTGCGGCGCGCAGCGCGCGATCGGTCAGATAGAGGTTGCGGCCCTCGTAAGGTGGCGGCTGGTTGGGGTCGTCGGCCATCGCGCGCGAGTCACGCCGCCGAGGGCGGGCGCAGTGCGCTTTTCGGACGGAACACCTTGCATACCTCGTCCCTCGTCTCGATGTAGGGACCGCCGATCAGGTCGATGCAGTACGGCACGGCCGGAAAAACGCCGTCGAGCGTTTCCTTGATCGCCTTCGGCTGCCCGGGAAGATTGAGGATCAGCGCGCCGCCGCGGATGACGCCGACCTGGCGCGACAGTATCGCCGTCGGCACGTATTTGAGGCTCACCTGGCGCATCTGCTCGCCGAAGCCCGGGAGCACCTTGTGCGCGACCGCCAGCGTCGCTTCCGGCGTCACGTCGCGCGCCGCGGGGCCGGTGCCTCCGGTCGTCAGCACCAGATGGCAGCGCACGCCGTCGACGAGCTCGATCAGCGCGCGCTCGATCAGCGCCTGCTCATCCGGGATCAACCGCGTTTCCATCCGCCACGCCGTCGTCAGCGCTGCGGCGAACCAGTCAGTCAGGCCCGGAATGCCCTTGTCCTCGTATACGCCGGCGGATGCGCGGTCGCTGATCGAGACCAGGCCTATCAACAGTGATGCGGCGTCGGTCATCGGCGGCTTCGGGCGAAGTTCGGGTCTGCGCCCGGCATCACGACGCTCCCGCCGTGGACAACAAAGTGTTCAGCGCACGAAAAAGCTCGCGATATGCGTGCGGCGGCGCGGCACGCGCTCGCTCGCCGCGGACCCGTGCCACCAGCGCCGAAAGGCGTGCGCGGTCGGCGTGCGGGACGTCGGTGCAAAATTGGTCGAGCGCTGCCGAATCCGCGAGCAGGCGCTCGCGCCAGCGCTCGACCGCCGCCAGACGAGCTTTTTCCGCGGCCGGCGCCGCGCCCCACTGCGCGAGCCGAGCCCGGATCGGATCGGGATCGACCTCGCGCATCAGTCGGCCGATGTATTGCATCTGTCGGCGCCGCGCCTCGTGCTTGGTGATCGCGCGTGCCTGTTCGATCGCGTCGGCGAGGCGCTCCGGCAAGCCGAGCTCGGACAGCCGCGGCGCGGAGAGCCGAACCAGGGTCTCGCCCAGACTCTGGAGGTCGTGCATCTCGGTCTTGCGGCGGGTTTTCGACACGACCTGCGTATCGTCGCCGGAGGGAGCGCCGGCCGATCGGTCGGCGGGTGCGGCCGCCGGCGCTGCACGGCGGCTGCCGGAAGAACTCGGCCCGCGGTCCTCCTGTCCCGTCCGCCGGGGTGTTTCGTCGGATCGTCGCATGGCGGCGCCAGGGGCGCGAAAGGGGTGTTTGCTATCATAACCGATCAGGGACCGCCTTCCGCTTCGAGTCCGTCGATGACCAGCTCAGTAAGCACGTCCGAGAATCGTTTTGCGCTCGCCGCCGGCACGCTCGCCGACGTCGCCGCACAGGTGCTGGACGCTGCGCGCGCGGGCGGTGCGACCGCGGCCGAGGCCGAAGTGTCGCAGGCCTTCGGCCAGAGCGTTACCGTGCGCAAGGGAGACGTCGAGACCATCGCGTACAACCGCGACAAGGGCATCGGCGTCACCGTCTATGTCGGCTTGCGGCGGGGGCATGCCAGCACGGCCGATTTCGCTCCCGCGGCGATACGGGACACCGTCGCCAAGGCACTGACGATCGCGCGCTACACGGCAGACGACAGCTGTGCGGGGCTGGCGGATCCGGTCTTGCTCGCGCATGACTGGACCGATCCGGATCTGAGCCATCCCTGGCCGCTGACCGTCGAGCAGGCGATCGAGCTCGGTCGAGAGTGCGAGGCTGCGGCGCTCGGCGTCGATCCGCGCATCAGCAATTCGGAAGGCGCGTCGGTGTCGCTGCACGAGGCCGAATTCGTCTACGCGAACAGCAACGGATTTTCGGGCGGCTACGCGAGCTCGCGCCACGGCATCTATTGCGCGGTGATCGGCGAGGAGAATGGCGCGATGCAGCGGGACGACTGGTATACGTCGGCGCGATCGCCCGCCGACCTGATGCCGGCGCGCGAAGTCGGCAGGAAAGCGGGGCTGCGCACGCTGCGCCGCCTCGGCGCGCGCAAGCTGGCTACCACCGAGTGTCCGGTCGTCTACGAGGCTCCGATCGCCACGGGGCTGATCGGTCACTTTGTCAACGCCGTCAGCGGCGGCAGCCTGTATCGCAAGTCGTCGTTCCTGCTCGACAGCGTCGGCACCCGGGTGTTCGCTCCGCACGTTTCGATCCGCGAGGAGCCACACCTGCCGCGCGGACAGGCCTCGACGCCGTTCGACGACGAAGGCGTGGCGACGCGACCGCGCGACGTCGTCGCCGACGGCGTCGTGCAGGGATATTTTCTCGGCAGTTATTCGGCCCGCAAGCTGGGTCTGCAATCGACGGCCAATGCGGGCGGCAATCACAACCTGATCGTCAGCCACGGCAGCGACGATCTGCCGGCGCTGCTCAAGCGCATGGATCGCGGCCTGCTGGTCACCGAGCTCTTGGGGCAGGGCGTCAATCCGGTCACCGGCGATTATTCGCGCGGCGCGGCAGGCTACTGGGTCGAAGACGGGGAGGTCGCGTATCCAGTCGAGGAAATCACCATCGCCGGAAACCTGAGCCGCATGTACCGAGACATCACGGCCATCGGCAAGGATGTCGATCGCCGCGGTTCGCGTCACTGCGGATCGATCATGATCGGCGCGATGGCCGTGGCGGGAAATTAGCGATGGCCGGTCCGATTCCTCGGCTCCCTGCGGCGCGGCGAGCGCGTCCGTTCTCCCGGATGGCGGTCTAGGGTGCGAGCGCAATTGGCCAAGCGCGGCGTCGGCGAGCGGATCGCGATCTGGAGAAGATCGCTATCGGATCCGTTGCGCAATCCGGCAGCGGCGGCGCGCTGGATCGCCACCTTGCCCGGCACAGACCCGCTGCAGCTGCAGCACGAGGCGCTCGATCTCGTCACTGCGTTTCCCGGCGGCCGCCGTGCGATCGGCCCGGCGCAGGCCGAGGCGCTGCTGGCCATCGATGCGCGGTTCGAGCCGGTCATCGGCGATCTGACCGAGCAATACACGGGCAATTATCAGCGGTCGAGCAGCGTCGAAACGCGGCTCTGGCATTCGGTGTTCGACCTGGTCAAGGCGTTCATCGCGGCCTACGAAGCGGCGGTCAAGAGCGGCTACGGTGGACGCGAAGACAAGCAGTGGAAGGCGGTCATGCCCCGCGTCCTGCTGCGGCTTGCGCACTACAAGGGACTCGATGGCAAATTCCGCCTGTTTCGCTACGGGCACTGGATCCCGGCGCAGTGGCGGGAAATCCACGAGCTCTACGAGTTCGCCCGCACCCGCGGCTGGCATCGCGAAGCAGGCGCCGCCGGGTTCCGGCGCCCGACCAAGACGCAGGAGCAGGAATACGTCGCGACGCTGCTGCTGATGCGTCTGGATAGCGGCAGCTTCACGCCCGATCAGGTGGAGTGGGTGGCGCGCGCGCTCGAGGATTGGGTCGACGGGGTGACCCTGGTGCCGCAGCATGGCACCAACGCCAATTTTCTGGTCGACCTGTCGGGCACGCACGGCCTGCGCCGCGGCGACCGGCCGCGCGCCGGCGGGCGCGTGCTCTATCTCGATGCCTCGACGGTGTACGCCAAGATCGTCGAGCGCATGCGCGTCCTGCCGGACCGCGACGACGACAAGCCCTTGGACGGCGATCTGCCGCCGCGCGAGCAGAAGCTGTTGCTGATGCGGCTGGCTGCGCTCTACGGTCCCGATGCGCTGGCCTACGCGCCACGCGCGCCGCGCCAGCGCACCGAGCACGACGTCCGCGTCGTCGTCGGCCTGCAGGCCCTGACGCGCGCGGTCGCGGAGGTCGATCACCTGTCGCCGCAAGCCAAGTCGGTCGGCGCGATGATGAGCTACGACGAGATAACGCAGATGGTGAACCCCAGCGCCAATCCCGATTCGATAGCCCGACGCGTGCGAGGATCGCAATGGCGGCTGGTCGACCACAGCGAAAGCGGATGCCGGCTGGTCGCGCCGGCCAAGGACGTCCCGTCCAAGCTGGGCGAGATCATCGCCTTTCAGGCGCCCGAAGGGTGGAGCCTCGCGGTCGTTCGCCGGATGCAGCGCGAGCAGGTCGACGAAGTGATCTGCGGCGTCGAGATCATCGCGCGGCGCATCATCCGGGTACTGCTGCGCACCTGGGTCGCGCCGCTCGATGCCGACCACGCCGCGATCGACCGGCCGTTTTTCGGCGTGTACATTCCCGCGCACGCGGCCAACCGCGAGGCGACGCAGCGCAGCCTGATCGGACCCGACGATCGACTGATGTCGGGGGGCATGGTCGAGCTCGATACCGGCAATGCTCGCTATCTTGTGCGCTTCAACCAGACGATCGAACGCCAGGCCGGCTGGTCGTGGGGACTGTTCAGCGCGGTACGGAAGCTGTCCGGCTGACCGGGCTATCCGGCTGACGATGGGTTAGAATCGCTGCGGAGCAACGAACTCCGGCGCGGCGCCGACGACTAAGTCGTGCGTCCTCACGAATCACCAGCGCGCAATATCCGGCGTCGCGCCGCCGGCGTCCTGCGGCGCGCCAGTATCGAATTTCCCTTGGAGGAGTTCATGGAACGTCGTTCATTTCTGAAAAAAGCCGGTGTCGGTCTCGCCGCCGGCACCGTTGCCGCGCCGGTCATCGGCCAAGGCACACAGCCCGAAGTCAAATGGCGGATGGCGTCGAGTTTCCCGAAGGCGCTGGACACGATTTTCGGCGGCGCCGATGTCATTTCCAAGCGCTGCGCCGCGGCGACCAACGGCAAGTTCCAGATCCAGGTTTTTGCCGCCGGAGAAATCGTTCCGGCGTTCGGTGTCGTCGACGCCGTGCAGAACGCCACTGTCGATTGCGCCCATACCGCGCCATACTATTTCTTCGGCAAGGATCCGACTTTCGCATTCGCTGCAGCGATTCCGTTCGGTCTCAATACGCGCCAGCAGAATGCCTGGATGTATCACGGCGGCGGGCTTGCCCTGATGCGCGAGTTCTACAAGGACTACAACATGATCAGCTTCCCGGCCGGCAACACCGGCGCGCAGATGGGGGGCTGGTTCCGCAAGGAAATAAAGACGGTCGCCGACCTGAAGGGCCTGAAGTTCCGCATCGGGGGCACGGGCGCGCTGCCGCTGGCCAAGCTCGGCGTCGTGCCGCAGCAGCTTGCGGGAGGAGACATCTATCCGGCGCTCGAGAAGGGCACGATCGACGCGGCGGAATGGGTCGGACCCTACGACGACGAGAAGCTAGGGTTCTACAAGATCGCGAAGAATTACTACTATCCGGGATGGTGGGAAGGCAGCACCGGCGTCGATTGCTACGTCAACATCAAGGCCTGGGAAGCGCTGCCCAAGGACTACCAGGCGATATTCGAGGCCGCATGCTTCGAGGCGAATATGGACATGACGTCCAAGTACGATTCGCTCAATCCGGCGGCGATGAAGCGGCTGATCGGCAATGGCGTCAAACTGCAGCCGTTCTCGAACGAGATCCTGGCGGCATGCTACAAGGCAACGACCGAAACCTACGACGAGATCGCCGGCAAGAACGCAAAATTCAAGAAAATTTACGAGCCGTGGAAGGCATTCCGCGCAGAGCAGGTGTCGTGGTTCCAGGTCGCTGAAAACCGTTTCGACAACTTCATGATCGCAGCGGAGCGGCTGGCCAGCCGCAAATAGCAGATCACCACCCGGGTCTTCGGACCCGGATCGAAACAGCATGCGCCGGGCCCATAGCCCGGCTTTTTTTGGTTTACTTCTTTTCTTCCGGGGCTTTGGCGCCGCCCAGCTCCTTTTGCAGCGCCTTTTCCACGTCGTCCTGCTGGTTGCCGGAAGCGCTTTCGGTCTGTGAGCCTTGGTCCTTCGTTGCGCCGCCGAGCTCCTTTTCCAGTGCTTTCTCTGCGTTCTCCTGCTCGACGTTGGTGTTGCCCTCGGACCCGCCTGCGGCCGGCTGGCTGCCCGGCCCCGATTGGTCTTCCGGCACGATGATCTGAATCTTTTTGATGTCGAACGCTTTCTCGCTGGCCTTGTAGACCATCACCATCTGCGGGAATCCGATCACCAGCGCGATCATCAGGATCTGGATCAGCACGAACGGCACCGCGCCCCAGTAGATCTGCCCGGTCGTCACCTTCTTGGTCAGCCTGCCGGTGACCTTGTCGAGGAAGTCCTTGGCCGGCGCGACGCTGCGCAGGTAGAACAGCGCGAAGCCGAATGGCGGGTGCATGAACGAGGTTTGCATATTGACGCCGAGCAGCACGCCGAACCAGATCAAATCGATGCCTAACTTGTCGGCGACCGGGCCCACCAGCGGAATGACGATGAAGGACAGCTCGAAGAAGTCGAGAAAGAACGCCAGGAAAAAGATCAGCACGTTGACGACGATCAGGAATCCGAGCTGGCCCCCGGGCAGATGCAGCAGCAGCTGCTCGACCCAGACGTGGCCGTTGACGCCATAGAAAGTCAGGCTGAACACGCGTGCGCCGACCAGGATGAACACGACGAAAGTGGAAAGCTTGGCGGTCGTGTCCATCGCCTGGCGCATCAGTTTCCATGTCAGTCGCCTGCGGGCCACCGCCATGATCAGCGCTCCGCTCGCGCCCATCGCGCCGCCTTCGGTCGGCGTGGCGACGCCGAGGAAAATCGTGCCCAGCACCAGAAAGATCAACGCCAGCGGCGGTATCATCACGAAGACGACGCGCTCGGCCAGCCGCGACAGCAGTCCGAGCTTGAACAAGCGGTTGAGCACCGCCGCAAAGAAGGCCACGGCGGTGCCGACGCTGGTCGCGACGACCAGCATCTCGTCGGTCGGATCGTCCGGACCGTACTTCCAGTGGGCGAAGGCGACGGCGCAGACTGCGGCCACGATGGTCAGCACCAGCAGCGAGCGGGTGCCGCCTGCGCCGCTGGGCTCGCGCAGGGTGCGCGCTTCCAACGGCAGCGCCGGCGCCCACGCCGGCTTCACCGCGCAGACGCCCATCGTGTAGAGCGCATACAAGCAGGCCAGGCTGATCCCGGGAATGAACGCGCCCGCGTACATATCGCCGACCGACTTGCCAAGCTGGTCGGCCATGATGATCAGCACCAGCGACGGCGGGATGATCTGCGCCAGCGTGCCCGAGGCGGCAATGACGCCGCTGGCGAAGCGGCGGTCGTAGCCATAGCGCAGCATGATGGGCAGCGAGATCAGTCCCATGGAAATCACGGATGCCGCGACCACGCCGGTCGTCGCCGCCAGCAGCGCGCCGACGAAGATGACCGCGTAAGCGAGCCCGCCGCGCACCGGTCCGAAGACTTGGCCGATGGTGTCGAGCAGGTCCTCGGCCATGCCGCTGCGTTCCAGAATCAGTCCCATGAAGGTGAAGAACGGCACCGCGAGCAACGTGTCGTTCGACATCACGCCCCAGACCCGCTCCGGCAGCGCCTGGACCAGCGAGGGCGTCAGCAGCCCGAGGTGAATCCCGAGAAGCGCGTAGGCAATGCCGACGGCGGCGAGCGAAAAGGCGACCGGATAGCCGATCAGCAGCACCACGATCAGCGATACGAACATCAACGGTGCGATGTTCGCGATCAGGAAGGCGGTCATCGCCCGGCCTCGCGGACCGCTGGGCCCGTTAAGAACGACGTCGCATCGGCCTCCTGCCGAATCGCGCGCGAACCGCCCTGCGGGCTGCCTTCGGCTCGCGCGCTCATCGTTTATCTCCGTCAGGCTTCGTCGCCTGGGCGGCGATTTCCGCGGCCAGCGCTTCTTCGCCGCGCGCGCGCAGGATGTCCTCGGCGAGCTCTTCCTCCGCCGTCTTTACGACAATCTTCTCACCCGGGTCAGGGATCAGACCCATCAGGAAGGCGACGCGCTTGATCAATTCGGAAATGCCCTGCACCGCCAGCAGGAAGAATCCGACCGGTACCAGCAAGCGGGCCGGCCAGATGATCAGGCCGCCCGCATTGGACGATACCTCCCCTCGTACGTACGAATCGACGAACACCGGCCAGCCGAGCCAGCCGATCAGGACCGCCATCGGCAGCAGGAAGAACAGCGTCCCGAGTACATCGATCCATGCCCGGGCGCGCGGAGACAGCTTTCCCGAAATGACGTCGATGCGGACATGCTCGTTGCGGAGCAGCGTGTATGCTGCGGCGCCGAGGAAGACCGCCGAAAACAGATACCACTGCATTTCGAGGTAGCTATTGGAGCTGTAGTTGAAGGCCTTTCGCACCACCGCGTTGGCGGCGCTGATCAGGACCGTCACCAGGATCAACCAGTAGAGGCCCTGCCCGATGCGCTCGGTGATGCGATCGATCACTCTCGATAGCGAGAGGAGGAAAGACATGGGCAACCTCCGGGCGGTTGGCATGCGGCTCCGAGCGATCGGAAGCCGACCGCGATCCCGGGAGCTCAGAGCGCGTCGAAGATTAACCCGCGCTGCCGGCCGTGGCAATCGCTTTGCCGCACTGCGGTAAAGCGAGGGAGCCAGTGGTAAAATGCGCGCTTTCGTCGACGACAAACTTCCGATGCCGCACCGCATGCAGACTCTGAGCCAGGCCGACCCCGAACTCTGGAAGGCGATCAGCGGCGAAAACGCGCGCCAGGAGACGCATATCGAGTTGATCGCGTCGGAAAACTATGCCAGCGCCGCGGTGATGGCGGCGCAGGGGTCGCAGCTGACCAACAAGTACGCCGAAGGCTATCCGGGCAAGCGCTACTACGGGGGCTGCGAATTCGTCGACGTCGCCGAAAGGCTCGCGATCGATCGCGTCAAAAAGCTGTTCGATGCCGAGTACGCCAATGTGCAGCCGCATTCGGGCGCGCAGGCGAATCAGGCAGTCTTTTTCGCGGTGCTGAAGCCCGGCGACACGGTGCTGGGCATGAGCCTGCCGCACGGCGGGCATCTGACTCACGGCTCGCCGGTCAACATGTCCGGCAAGTGGTTCAACATCGTCGCCTACGGGCTCGACCCGGTCACCGAGCTGATCGACTACGCCGCCGCCGAGCGTCTCGCCCGGCAGCACAAGCCGAAGCTGATCATCGCCGGTGCGTCGGCTTACTCGCGCGTGATCGATTGGAAGCGTTTCCGCGCCATCGCGGACTCGGTCGGCGCGTACCTGATGGTCGACATGGCGCACTACGCGGGGCTTATCGCAGCGGGCGTCTACCCGACCCCGGTCGGGGTCGCGCATTTCGTCACCAGCACGACGCACAAGACGCTGCGCGGACCACGCGGCGGGTTCGTTCTTGCCGGCGCCGAGCACGAGAAGCTGATCAACTCGGCGGTGTTTCCCGGATTGCAGGGCGGCCCGCTGATGCACGTCATCGCCGCCAAGGCGGTCGCGTTCAAGGAAGCGCTGACCCACGAGTTCAAGATCTACCAGGAGCGCGTCGTCGAGAACGCGCGTGTCCTGGCAACCGTGCTTCAGGAACGCGGGCTGCGCATCGTCTCCGGCGGCACCGATTCGCACATGTTCCTGGTCGACCTTCGCGCGAAGAAGATCACCGGCAAGGACGCCGAGGCGGCGCTGTCGGCCGCCCACATCACCGTCAACAAGAACGCGATCCCGAACGACCCCGAAAAGCCATTCGTCACCAGCGGCGTGCGCATCGGCAGTCCTGCCGTCACGACGCGCGGCTTCACCGAGATCGAATGCGAGCAGCTCGCGCACCTGATCGCCGACGTGCTCGATGCGCCGACCGACTCGGACACCCGCCGTCGCGTCGTCGCGACGCTCGCCGAGCTGACGGCGAAGTTTCCCGTCTACCGGCCGGCATGAAGTGCCCTTTCTGCGGCAGCGAAGACACGCAGGTGGTCGACTCGCGCGTTTCCGAAGCCGGCGATTCGATCCGCCGCCGCCGCCGCTGTCCCGCGTGCCAGAAGCGCTTCACCACATACGAGACCGCCGAGCTGCGGCTGCCGCAGATCGTCAAGCAGAATGGAACGCGTTCCGATTTCGACGTGCATCGCATTCGCAGCGGCTTCCAGCGCGCGCTGCACAAGCGTCCGGTGCCGACCGAATACGTCGACCAGGCGGTCGAGCGGATCGTCCAGCAGGTGCTGGCGCTCGGCGAGCGCGAGATTCCATCGCGACAGGTCGGCGAGATGGTGATGCAGGAGCTCTACAAGCTCGACAAGGTCGGCTACATACGTTTCGCGTCGGTGTACCGCAGCTTCCAGGACGTCGCCGATTTTCGCGACGCGTTGCAGGAAGTCGAGCCCGCGCCGACGCGGCGCAAGCCACGCTGAGCACGCCGCCGTAAGGCGGCCAATCGCGCAGATTTCGATCCAGGCATGAGGCGTTTCGACGACCACGATCGCGCGTTCATGACGCGTGCGCTGAAGCTCGCCGAGCTCGGCCTTTACACGACGACGCCCAATCCGCGCGTCGGCTGCGTGCTTGTTCGCGACGGCTATATCATCGGCGAAGGCTGGCATCAGCGCGCCGGCGGGCCGCATGCCGAAGTACACGCACTGGCCGATGCTGCCGCGCGCGGCGCCGACGCGCGCGGCGCCACCGTCTACGTCACGCTGGAACCATGCAACCACCACGGGAGGACGCCTCCTTGCACCGACGCCTTGCTCGCTGCCGGCGTGGCCCGGGTGGTCGCCGCGATGGCCGATCCGTATCCTCCGGCAGCGCACGGCGCGGAGCGGTTGCGCGCGTCGGGGATCGAGGTCGACATCGGTCTCCTCGAGGACAATGCGCGCGAGCTCAATCCCGGCTGGCTGATGAACATCGAACATGGCCGCCCGTGGGTTCGGGTCAAGATCGCGGCCAGTCTCGACGGCCGCACCGCGCTGGAAAACGGCGCCAGCCAGTGGATCACCGGCGAGGAAGCGCGCGCCGACGGCCATCGCTGGCGGGCGAGGGCTTGCGCGATCCTGACCGGCATCGGCACCGTCCAGCACGACGACCCGCAGCTGACGGTGCGCGGCGTCGCCACGCCGCGCCAGCCGTTGAAAGTCATCGTCGATCGCCATGGCGACCTTCCGGCGAACGCGCGCGTGCTGGCCGATGGCGAGGTGCTCGTCGTCACCGCATCGACGCCGAGGGTGGTCTGGCCGCCGACGGTCCGCACGATGAATCTGCCCGATCGCGACGGCCGGATCGACCTCGCAGCAATGATGGCTGCGCTTGCCGCGGAAGGGATAAACGAGGTCCACGTCGAGGCAGGCGCTCGCCTTAACGGAGCACTGCTTGCGGCCGGTTTGGTCGATGAGCTGCTGGTTTACCTGGCGCCATGCCTGCTCGGCGACGGCGCGCGCGGCATGTTCGCACTGCCGGCGCCGCTCGACCGTCTGGACGATCGCACGCCGCTGCGCATCGCCGGCATCGACCCGGTCGGCACCGACTGGCGCGTCCTGGCCAGGATCGAGCGCTGATGTTCACCGGCATCGTGCAGGCGGTCGGCCGCATCGCGACGGCGAAAGCCGCGGCGGATGGTCTCAAGCTGACGCTCGACGCCGGTACGCTCGACCTGTCGGACCTGGGCGTCGGCGACAGCGTCGCGGTCAGCGGCTGTTGCCTGACGATCGTCGCGATCGACAAGGCGACGCTATGCTTCGACGTCTCGGCCGAGACACTGCGCTGCACGGCGCGTCTCGATCGATCGGGCCCGGTGAATCTGGAAAAGGCGCTCCGACTCTCCGACCGGCTTGGCGGCCATCTGGTGGCCGGCCACGTCGACGGGGTGGGCGTCGTGACGCGCTTCGAGCGCGCGGCAGGCGATGGCGAGAATGTCGAGCTCGAGCTGGAGGCGCCGGCGGAGCTAGCGCGCTTTATCGCGAGCAAGGGCTCGATCGCGGTCGACGGCGTTAGCCTCACGATCAATGCGGTGGCGGGGCGGCGCTTTTCAGTCAATCTGATCCCGCATACACTGGCCGTGACGACGCTGGGAAGCCTGGCGCCCGGCGATGGGGTCAACCTGGAAGTCGATATGGTCGCGCGCTACGTCGCGCGGCTGCAGGACGTCGGATGAGATCCGGCCGAAATCCGCAGGAGACAAACTGATGGACTTGACGACACTCGAGCGCCTGCCGCTGTGGATCGGCGGCCGGGCAGTCGCCGCACACACGACGCGTTACGCCGAAGTGACCAACCCGGCGACCGGCGAAGTATTGCGGCACGTTCCGTTGAGCGACGCGGCCGACGTCGACGCCGCCGCGGCCGCCGCCACTGCCGCATTGCCCGCCTGGCGCGCCGCGCCGGCATTGCGCCGCGCGCGCGTTCTGATGCGCTTTCGCGAGCTGATGGAAGCCCACAAGACCGATCTCGCACGGCTGGTGTCGCAGGAGCACGGCAAGACCGTCAGCGACGCCGAGGGCTCGATCACGCGCGGCATCGAAGTGGTCGAATTCGCCACCGGGATTCCGCATCTACTCAAAGGCGACTTCAGCGACAACGTCGGCACCGGCGTCGACAGTTTTTCGCTGCGCCAGCCGGTCGGCGTCTGCGCCGGCATTACGCCGTTCAACTTTCCGGCGATGGTGCCGATGTGGATGTTCCCGGTGGCGCTCGCCTGCGGCAACGCTTTCATCCTGAAGCCGTCCGAGCGCGATCCGACGATGAGCCTGCGCATGGCCGAGCTCCTTGCCGAGGCCGGCTTGCCCGACGGCGTGTTCAACGTCGTGCACGGGGACAAGGAGGCGGTCGACGCCATTCTCGCGCATCCTTCGATCAAGGCGGTTTCCTTCGTCGGGTCGACGCCGATTGCGCGTTACATCTACGAGACCGGATCGCGCAACGGCAAGCGCGTTCAGGCACTGGGCGGCGCCAAGAACCATGCGGTGGTGATGCCCGACGCGGACCTCGCCTTCGCCGCCGAAGCGCTGATCGGCGCCGCTTACGGCTCGGCGGGTGAGCGCTGTATGGCGGTATCGGTGGTCGTCGCCGTCGGCGACGCGGGTGACGCGCTGCGCGACAAGCTCGCGGAGCGCGCGCGCCGCATCGCCGTCGGGCCGGGCGACCGGAGCGAATCGGAAATGGGACCCGTCATCACCTGCGCCGCGCGCGACCGCATCGTCGGGCTGATCGACCGCGGCGTCGACGAAGGCGCGGCGCTGGTCGTCGACGGCCGGGGCGTTCGCGTGCCGGGACACCAGGATGGATTTTTCGTCGGCCCTACGCTGTTCGACCAGGTCACGCCGCAAATGGCGATCTACCGCGAGGAAATTTTCGGACCGGTGCTGGCGATCGTGCGGACCGAGTCGCTCGATGCTGCGATCGAGCTGATCAACGCGAATCCGTATGCCAACGGCGCCGCGCTCTTCACCCGCTCGGGCTTCGCGGCGCGAAAGTTTCAGCAGGATGTCGAAGTCGGCATGATCGGCGTCAACGTCCCGATCCCGGTGCCGATGGCGTTCTACTCGTTCGGCGGCTGGCGCAACTCCCTGTTCGGCGACCTGCACGTGCACGGCATGGACGGCGTCCGGTTCTACACTCGCGGCAAGGCCGTGACCGAGCGCTGGCCGGATGACGGCAGCGCTGCGCCGGGGTTCCACATGCCGACGATGGGCTAGTGCCTGACTCGGCACACCCGCCTCAGCGCGGCCCGGTCGCGGTCGAATCGCCCGGGGCTGGATCGATGCGGAATACGAACTCGAGAATCAGCCAGTAGGGCATCGGGTCGCCATCGAGCTCGGCCGGTGTGAAAACGGCGCCGTCGATTGCAGCCAGCACGGCGGGGCGAAACATCGGGTCATCGGGCACGAGCCGCGTGTCGGCTGGCACGACCTTGCCCGCTGCGTCGATCGTCAATATCGCGGCGATGCGGGCGCTGACGTGCGAGCGGGCTGCTTCCAGCGGGTAGCCGGTGATCACCGCGCCCCTGGGCATCGGCGGTCGGGCGGCGCGAACGGGAAACCGCTGTGCGAGCCTCGATGCGGTGGCCACGCTGACCCGCTCGGGATTGCCCAATGGGCCCACCGCCACCGAGCCGTTGGGGTTTGGAGGTCCCTGACGAACGACCAGCGGCTGCGTGGTCACCGTGCCGCTAGCTGCGCTTGCCGGCACCGGCGCGTTGCGGATCAAGGCTTCCAGCGCGATCGGCTCGGGAGTCGGCAGGAACTGCGGCACCGCGATCGGGGCCATCGGCTCCGGCAACGGCTCGATCACCGGCACGGTCTCTTCGCGGAGCTGCACCTGCAGCGTTCCGGTGAGCCCGAGCAGGTTCGGCGAAAGCGTCAGCGTCGGCCGGACGCTGGCGAGCGCGATGATCAGCAGGCCGTGCACGACGCTCGATGCCGCGACCGAATAGCCGAATCGCCGTTCGGGAGGCGGCAGCGCCCGATAGGCCAGCGGGTAGGTTGCGGCGGAGCTCATCGAACGGACGCGGGTACTCGTTGAAAAACTACGCGGCCGCTCCGCTTGCACGGAGCGGCCGCATTCAGCCGCGATGATGTGCGATGTCTACTGGCCGAGCAAGCGCCACGACATGCGATGCTTTTGCGAGAAGTCCGGATTCTTCGGTTTCACGAACGTGACCTTGCCGGTCGTTCCCGCGGTGATCGCGATCCGCAGATCGGGATATCCGCCCGAGCCGCCGCCGCTGGTCCCGTCGAGCGCCACCAGCTCGACCCCGACACCGCCCTCGGCGGCGAAGATGCTCTCGACCCCCGTGCCGCTGTCGTCCAGCAGCAGCGAATTGCCGCGTGCGTACTCTCTCGCGTACACGGTCGCAGGCTGTCCGGTAAGGCAGGGATCCGTCTGCGGCGAGGTGCCGACGTAGGCGACGAGCGACAGGGCGGCCTGCACCGGAACGACGATGCGCTGTCCGACCGGCAGATCGTCAAACCAACCCTTGGCCGGCTTGTTGTTAAGACCGGTGATGCCGTTGGCGACAGTGATTGCATCCATGTCGGTGCGCGGCGCCAGTGTCGCTGGCCATGGCGTCAGCGGTACCGACGCCGTGCCGTCGCGGATCGCGTAGAACGTCTGCACCTGATTGGCGATCGACGCCGTCGTCAGATCCAGGTCGTCGAGCAGCCTGCCGGTTCCGATGAACACCCAGCGGTCGATGCCGTTGGCGATGTCGATCTCGATTTGCGGCGGGATCGTCACAGCCTGCGCATTGCCGGACGGGTCGGTCAGGACCGCGAGCTTGACGGGTGCTCCCCAGTTCGCCGCCGTTTCGTCCGTGCCGGAGATATCGAAGCGCCAGAAATTTCCCAGCAGGTCGCCGGCGTAGATCTGCTCGGCGATCTGATTGCGGAAGTCCTTTTCGTACGCCGCGATTTGCGCGAGGCCCGACGGGTTGGTCGCCGCGCCGACACCGGTCGACAGGGTCTTCAGCAGCGACCCATCCTTGGCGTCGAGAATGAAGATCTTTCCCTTGCCGGTCGGGTTGTTGTAGCCGGCCGGCACCATGACGACCCATTTGCCGCCGAATGCGTGCGTCTTGGCGATGACCGGCCGGCCGTAGCTGTAGCCCATGTCGGCATCGGTGAATTGCCACAGCACGTTCTGCGCCGCAGTCGTTTCGTTCGTGACGCTGGCTGGATCCGTAACGTCGAGCGCGTAGTAGGTGTGGCCGCCCTTGCCGAGGCCGCCGACCAGCAGCGTGTGCCAATCGGAGTCGCCGCCGCCGAAGTTGACGTCGGTGATTCTCGGCGTCGAATCCACGTAGAAATGATGCTGGAACGGCGGCAGGGCTCCGTCCTGGTACGAAAGAGCGCCCAGGCCGGTCTTGTCGGCACGGAAAAGCTCGGAGGGGATGAACGCCCAGGCCTCGTTGCCGGTCGCATCGTCGAACGCATGCAGCATGCCGTCGTTGGCGCCGACGTAAACGCGCGCAGGCCGACTGGCCAACCCGGCCTTCCATGTCGAGTAGCCCGGGTCGTTGACGTCCAGATACGGCGCACGCGGCGCACCGGTGTAGATCGCCTGCGAGTCGACGATATCGCCGAGGAGGCCGCCGACACGGACCCGGAACTGCCCGATCGAGCTGCCTTCGTTGGCGCGATTGCCGCGGAGGAACTCCAGCACGAGCTTGGCGCGGGCGGTCTTGCCCGGCGACAGCGAATCGAGCTCGTTCGCGCCGATACTCGCCCAAAGGAACGGCACCGGATTCTTGCTCTCGTCGACGGTGACTACATTGCGGTTGGTGAACCACGGCGTGTCGGTGGGGTTGACCACGGCAAGCTGCGCGGTCAGCTGCGCGGACGCTTCCCAGACGTTCGCCACTTCGGCGCCCGTACTCGGATCGATCTGTATCTTGGTCAAGCTGGCTCCCCACCCCGGCTCGAAGCGAACGCGGTAAATCATGTTGTTCGCGCCCGAGACGTTGGGACTCTGGAAGCCTACCCCGGCGCGAGACCCGGCCTGGTTGATCACGTCCTGCAGGATCTGACCCATGCCAAGCTTGAGCTCGTCGGCCGACTGCGCATTGACGAATCGCCCGCGGCCGTTCATCGCCGCATGCCAGAGATCGTCGACGCCCGATGCGTCGGGCTTGAACACGGTCGGCTGCGGCTTCGGCCACAGCACCGTGCCGGCCGTGAGCTGCGATTCGACGACCGACTGGTTGCCCGACGGCAGAATGCCCTGCGTGCCCAGTGACATCGCCGCGAAATTCAGGTGCGGCCACGGCGCCGGATCCTTGGTGCTGGTGGCGACGTTCATCGGCATCGCCGGACGCAGGTCGGTGACCCAGTAGTTCATCGAGTAATCCGATGCGGCGTTCGACGCGGCATTGTTCGGATCCTCGCGGTACGGCGGCGGCCAGGCCGAGCCGGGTGTGAGGCCGGTAATGTCCACGCCCGTAGTGCCGTTGACCGGCAACTTGCCCCCCGGGCCGGTGCTTGGCACCTTGTCGTCCTGGTTGGCGACCGTCGATGTCGGCAGCGAGCCCTGGTTGGTGAAGCCGTCGGTGAACAGCATGTGCCAGTTCTTCTGACACGACAGGATGATCGGGTCGGTCGC
>DATBBM010000154.1:0-24542 GCA_036270955.1 Casimicrobiaceae bacterium
AGGTAGGCGTTGGCCGAGACGAGCTCGCCGTATTTCGCGATCGGCGCCTGTGTCTCCAGCGTGAGCTCGGAAGGCTCGATCTTCGCCAGCACGTCGTCGCCGGTGACGACCGCCACGCGGATCGGGATCTTCTGCGTCCGCGCGATGGCGATGATCGCATCGGCCGCGGCGAGTGGATTGGCCGCACCCATGTTGGTGACGAGGCGCACGCCGTGCCGCCGCAACAAGGGCAGCAGCAGCTCGATGCGCCGCTCGAGCAATGGGTCGTAGCCGCGTGCGGGGTCGTTCCGCCTGCGCAGTTGCGCCAGCGCCACCGTGCGCTCGCCCAGGCATTCGAGCACCAGGTAGTGGACGCGGCCGCGTTCCGCCAGGACGGCCGCGGGCTCCAGGCGGTCGCCCGAGAATCCGGCGCCAGCGCCGATGCGGAGCATCTCGCGCATCGCCCGCGGTCCTTCAGTCGCCCGGCAGGTTTTGCACCTCGGGGAAGAAGAGATCCTTCCACGAGGCAGGCTTGGTCTTGATCGAGCCGATCTTGTACATGAAATCGGCCGTCTTGCCGACCTTCTGCGGCACCAGCGTGTACGCGTAATCCGGCGCGTTGATCATCGCGTAGATGTCGTCGACGGTGTTCTTGGTGTCCTTCGCCTCTTCGAGATAGACCTTGGCCGCGGTGCGCTTGTCCTTGTTGATCGTGTCGATCGCTTCCTTCAGTGCGTCGAAGAAAGCCTTGTAGCTCTTCGGATTGGCGTCGCGATATTTGGTCGATGCGGCGATGACCAGCGCGGTCGCCGGGCCACCCAGGATCTCGTAGTTGGTGGTCAGCGTCCGGATGCCCGGGACCTTGATCTCCTGCTCGTGAAACGGCGAAGTGGCGAAATGCGCGTCGACGCCGCCGGTCTGGTTGGTGAATGCAACCAGCGCGTCCGGGTGCGACAGGCCGACGGTCCAAGGGTCGAAGTGGGCATAGTTCTGATCGCCGTACTCTTTCGCCGCCGCCATCTGCAGCATGATCGCCTGCGTCGAGATCTTGACCGACGGCACGGCGATCTTGTCCTTGTCGCTGAAGTCGCGGATCGACTTGATATTCGGGTTGCGCACGTTGAGGTACAGCGGGTAAGTCGTCAGCGCCGACATGCCCTTGATCTGGACGTTGTCCCGGGTCTTGTCCCACAGGGTGATCAGCGACGGCGCGCCGACCGAGATGAACTGCAGCGCGCCGCTGATGATGCCGTCGTTCATCACGCTCGGCCCCGCGACCTTGATCCACCCGACCTTAACGTCGCCGAGCCCCTCCGCCCTGGCGTGCTTTTCGACCAGCTTGTCGCGCTCCATCAGCATCAGCGGGAGGAAGGCCACCCCGTATTGCTGCGCGACGTTGATCTCCGCCATTTCCGCGCGCGCCGTCATGGCGACGGTGGCAAGCAGAAGACCCGGTAACAAACGCTTGACGACGAACATCAGTCCTCCCGAACCGTCTTGACGGCGTGACCCACGGCGTACGTGGGCAAAGTATATCCAGTCTGCGATCTATCGGCGCCGGGCATCGCTATCGCATGCCGACCTTCGCATGCGCGATCACGCTGGCGGCCTCGCGCGGCGCGGAGCGCCAGTACGGCTGCGGCGCGTAGACCTGGGCGCCCAATGCAGCGGCCGCGTGCCACGGCCAGCGCGGATCCCACAGCATCGCGCGCGCCATCGCGACCAGGTCGGCGTCGCCCGAGGCAATGATGGCCTCGGCCTGCTTCGCTTCGGTGATCAGGCCGACGGCCATCGTCGCCATGTGCGATGCGCGGCGAATCTCGCGGGCCAGCGGCACCTGGTAGCCGGGACCGAGCGGAATCTTCTGCGCCGGCGAAATGCCGCCGCTCGACGTGTCGATCCAGTCGCAGCCGGCGGATTTGAGTCGGCGGACGAGCGCGACCGAATCCTCGATCGTCCAGCCGCCGTCGACCCAGTCGGTTGCCGAGATCCGGACGCCCATCGGTTTGTCCTGCGGCCAGCAGTCGCGCACCGCGGCGAAGACCTCGAGCGGAAAGCGCACGCGGTTGTCGAACGAGCCACCGTAGGCGTCGTCCCGCCTGTTCGACAGCGGCGAAAGAAATTCATGCAGCAGGTAACCGTGGGCGCAGTGCAGCTCGAGGGCATCCAGGCCGATCCGAGCCGCGCGCTTCGCGGCCGCGACGAATTCGCTCTTGATCTGCGTCAGCCCCACTGCGTCCAGCGCGGCGGGCGGCGTTTCGTGCTCGAGCTGCGGTATCGCCGAGGGCGCCACCGGCGTCCATCCGCCTTGCGCGACCGGGATCAATTGGCCGCCTTCCCACGGCACTTGCGACGAGCCTTTGCGTCCCGCATGCGCGAGCTGGATGGCCACCGGCATCGGCGGCGCGTGCTTGCGCGCGATCGCCAGGCGCTCGTCCAGCGCCTTTTCGCAGGCGTCGTCGTAGAGGCCCAGGCAGCCATAGGTGATGCGTCCGACCGCCGACACCGCGGTCGCCTCGATCGTGAACATCCCCGCGCTCGATTGCAGCAACTGGCCCCAATGCACGAGGTGCCAGTCGGTCGCGCGACCGTCGACGGCCGAGTACTGGCACATCGGCGACACGACGATGCGGTTGGCCAGCGCGAGCTGGCGCAGCTTGTACGGGGTGAACAAGGCGGAGGACATTGCTAAGATGGGGGGCTGGATGCAAAGCCGCGAGCGTAGCCGATTTTGGGCTCAGCGCGATCCGGACGCGAAGCTGACGAGACGCTGCCAGGGGGAAGGGAACAAATCGCCCCTCTTCGGCTCGTATTGAATCCGTGGATTCTCCGGTGCGACTATTCGAGAGCCGGCGCTCGTATTCCAAGCCGATGATCCTCACCCTTATACCCACCCCCGACCCGCCGCCACCGCCCGACGAGTGGCCGATGAGCCATTGGTTGCACAAGCCTGCAACCCGGCAGGACGTCGTGACCATTCGGAAGGTGTGGTTAACGCTGGCCGTATCGCTGCTCGTTCACACGGCGGCGCTGATCCTGTTCCTCACCCATCCGCCTATCCCCGGCGTCGGTCAGCTGGTGAATGAGGAGGAAAGCCCCCCGGTCCAGGTCGAGCTCGCCGAGGCGAAGCTGCCGCAGCCGGCGCCGCCTTCCGCTTCCCTCGCTCCCGTCGCGCCCGCCGCGGAGCCGCTGTCGAGGGTGCCACGCCCGGCGCCCCGCGTGCGGCCGCCGCCGATGGTTGCGATGCCGCGGGTGGAGGCGCCGGCGATTCGAACCCCGGCGGTCGCTCCGCCGCCGCAGGTCGCCGCCGCGCCGGTGCCGCCGCAAGCCAGGCCTCCGGCGCAGGGCGACTTCCTTTCGTTCGTGCAGGCCAATCGCCGCGCGCGCGGCGCGGCCGAGTCAGCGCAAGACAATCCCGAGGTCGACTTCAATACCAAGATCGCCGCCAATCTTCCCGGCGCCGCGCACGGCGTCGCCGCGCAGCGGGAGTCGATTCGCGGCGGCGGTATTTTTCAGATCAAGCGGATGTCCTACGACGACGCGGCGTTCGAGTTTTTCGGATGGAATACGCAGATGGGCCGGCAGACTCCGCAGATGATCGAGGTGCGCAAGGGCAACAATCCCGACATGCGCATCGCCGTCGTGCGCAGGATGATCGTCATCATCCGCGAGCACGAGCATGAGGATTTCACCTGGGAGTCGGGCCGTCACGGGCGCGTCGTCACCTTGTCGGCGCGACCCGCCGACACCGCGGCGCTCGAAGCGTTTCTGCTGCGCGACCTGTTCGACGACACGCGCGACGGTCCGTAGCGTGCCGGAACGCACCCGTCGTCAGTCCTTCTTGAACCAGGTAGCCTGCAGAAATACGATCAACAGCCCGACAGCCTTGAGGATATAAGCGACCACCCGGGCCCAGGCGGCCAGGGCATCGCTGGTCGGAAACAGCAGCTTGTACTTGCCGATGTCGAACGCGGCGTCGATACCGATTCCGACCAGGCCCAGCGCGAGACCGAGGAGCGTCAGCTTGCCCCATCCGGTTCCGACCAGCTGCATCCACTGGTATGCGTTCTTGTCCGCGGTATCGATGGTGACGGCATGGACTTCGTTCGCCGCCAGACCGAGTTGGCCGGGACTCAGCCAAACCACTCTCCCCGTAGCCGCTTCCCGCGGGGTCACCTTGAACACGTTCGAAGCCTGGTTATCGCTGCGGGTGAGCCGAACGTAGCGAGCATCCCGCAACGAGGTCTGGTCCCAGGTCTGCTGCGGGACCGAAATCTGTCCCGGCGACGTCCAGCCCGGGTCACCCCGCGCGTCGAAGTTCTCAGACACGGCGTGCTACCGCGGCGCGAACCCCTCGCAGGATCCCGATCAATTGCGGATCGGCAACGTCGAGCTTGTCGACGATGGCGAGCGCGCAGCGCATCATCTCCTGCCCGTCACTGGACATGTCGCGCCACATCCGCGACAACTCGCCGTCGAGCGCCGATGCGGGCAAGGCCCGGTATTCCTCGGCGGCGTCCTGGATCCATCCCCAGGAATCCCTCGGCCGATTCCGGAAATACTGTCTCGCCGAGCGTATCGATCGCGCCGCCCGGATCGTCTCTTCGGAGACGTCGATCAACGCCGCTCCCTGCAAGTCCTCGTCGCCGCTCTGCAGGACTGCGGCAACCGTGAGTAGCGTCAGATCGCACAGCACGCAAATCCAGCGCGGATAGTTCGCGTCGCGAATGGCGTGGCCCTGGCAGGCGAGCACGTTGCAGAGCTTGCAAACGCCCAGAGCGTCGCCTGCGTCGGTGCCCGGGATCGTCTTGTTCCCGATGGCGCAAAGATAGCAGCTTGCGGTCATCGCGGCGCTTCAGGGTATTTCGTACACCGCGACCTCGTCGGCAATCCCGCGCAACGGCAGGCGGCGCACCGTCGGCTTGATGCCGTCGGTCTGCAGCAGTTCGGTCGACTGCGGATGGTCGACGACCGATCCGGTGGCGAGTATCGAGTGCGACACCGCGAGCGCCTGCACGCGCGATGCGATATTGACCGTCTGGCCGAAATAATCCTGGCGATCGTTGAGCGTGACCGCGAGGCATGGGCCCTCGTGGATGCCGATCTTCAGCAGCATGTCCTCGTTATGCCGGCGCTGGTTGAGATCTCCCATCGCGGCGCGCATGCGCAGCGCCGCGGCGATCGCGCGATCGGGCGTGGCGAAGGTCGCCATCACCGCGTCGCCGATGGTCTTGACGACCGCGCCCGATTCGCCGGCGATGATCTCGTGCAGGATCTTGAAGTGCTCCTTGACGATGTCGAACGCGACCAGGTCGCCGACCCGCTCGTAGAGATCGGTCGAGCCCTTGAGATCGGTGAAGAGGAACGTGAGGCTGATGATCTTGAGCCGCTGATCGACGTCGAGCGTGCTGGTCCGGTAGATCTCGCGAAACGTCTGATTGGTCAGCAGGCGCTTGGCGGTCAAAAAGGGCCGGCGCTGGCCGAGCATGTCGTGCATCGTTTGCCCGGCGACATAGACTCCCGGCACGACGCGGATGTCGCTGCGATTCTCCAGCGTCAGCCGCAGCGGTCCAGGCTGCATGACCAGCGTCTCGTTCGGCGCGTGCGTCTTGCTGTACACGATCGTCAGCGACTGGCGCTCGCGGGTCGGATCGCCCTTGACGTCGATGAATTGCGCGCAATGCGTGACCGGCTCGAAGACGATCACGAATTCGGCCGGCAAGGTCAGCGACAGCATCGCTTTCTCGCCGGGAGGCAGCTCGACCATTTCCAGCGTCACCTCGTCGATCATCCGGGCGAAGGCTTCGTCCGTCAGGTCGATGCCCGAGCTCCAGAACATCTGCCGCATGTACTCGCTCGCCGGAAGCTGGTCCGGCGAATGGGCGGCGATGCGCCGCACGCGTGGGCTGACGGTAAACGTCACCTCGACCATTTCATCGAGCGTGGGCTCGTAGCCGGCGGCGCACAGCGCACAGGCGTATTCCGGCTGATTGACCGTTTTGAGCGACGACCCGGCGTCGAGCACGCCGCCGCAGCCAGGGCACAGCACGTTCCAAGACAACTCGAACAGGCCCAGACGCGCTGCATGCAGGAACGCGGCGATCACGCGGTCCTCGTCCAGCCCGGCCTTGGCGGCGAAATCGAGCGCGTTGATTCGGCTCAAGCGGCGATCGGGTGCGTCGCGGACCAGCGACTCGATCGCGGACACGACCTCGGGATCGGCCGTCTGGCGCAGGGAGCTGAACAAGGTTGTCGCTTCGTTCACGAAAAAAGCTTACGCCAAATTTTCGCCCGGATGTAGCGTGGCGGCGGCCCCGGGGTGGGCTGACTGCAGTTTCGCTTCCGTTTAGACTTGCAGCTGAGACTCGCGGGAGGAGACCATGGCGGCATTGATACGCATCGGCGCGGCGGCGACGGTGCTCGCTGCGTTTAGCCTGTCCACCCTCGCCGGTGCAGCCGAGATCGGCCAGATCAAGACGGCGAAAGGCCAGGTGACGATCGAGCGTGACGGACGCGCGTTGCCGGGGACGGTCGGTGCGCGGCTGCAAGCCGCGGACGTGGTCAAGACCGGCGCCGACGGTGCGGTGGGGATAACCATGGATGACGATTCTCTGTTGTCCGCGGGTCCGGGCAGTGTCCTGTCCCTCGATCGCTATGCATTCGAGCCGACGACGGGGCAGGGGCGGTTCGACGCGTCGCTGAACAAGGGAACGCTGGCCGTCATTTCCGGACGCATCGCCAAGGGGTCGCCCGACGCGATGACCGTACGCACGCCGACCGCGGTGCTCGGTGTGCGAGGAACCGGATTCGTCGTCAGCGCGGAATGAGCGAACTCGCGACTCTTGTCCGACGCGCCGTTTCGTCGGTGCTGTGCTGCGCACTGGTTGCCGGCTGCGCAAGCAGCGGCAAGATCGTGCTATTGCCGGAGAAGGACGGCCATCCGACCGCCGTCGTGGTCAAGGAAGGCGATAAGGAGCTGGTTCTCGATCAGCCATACGCCGCCGCGGAGATCACGCCATTGCGACCGCGCGCGTACCGCGCGAGCCCGCAGGAGGTCGAGGCCCAATTCGGCGCGGCGCTCGCGGCGCAGCCTGCGCGCGCCACCGCGTTCACCTTGTATTTTGTCCAGGGCAGCGACGAATTGACCGACGAGTCGAAGCAGGACGTCGACCGCATCCTCGCCGAAATCGCGCGCCGGCCGGTACCCGACGTGCTGGTCGTCGGCCACACCGATGCGGTTGGCAACGATACGTCCAATGACGCGCTGGGACAGCAGCGGGCGGACAGCATGCGCGCGGCGTTGATCGGCCGCGGCCTCGCGCCCGAGAACGTCCGGGCCATTTCGCGCGGCAAGCGGGCGCCGGCCGTCCCAACCGCCGACGGCGTTGCCGAGCCGCGTAACCGCCGCGTCGAGATCCTGGTGCGCTGAAGGAAGCGGGATCACTGCGATCGGACCTCGTCAGGCGAGGGCTTGCGGTCCGATCCAGCGTACGGCCAGCACCGTTACGTCATCGGGGGCGTCGATACCTGCGGCGAACGAGCGAATGTCGTCGCACAGGGCGTCGACCAGCGCGTGCGCGCCGGTGCCGGCCAGCGCGACGCCGGCTAGTTTCTGCTGCAATCGCTTGCTCCCGTAGCGCTCACCCGCCGGATTCTGCGCATCGGCCACCCCGTCGGTGACCAAGCAGAGCATCTGACCGGGCAGTAGCCGACGCGAAGCGCCTTCATAAGCAAAGCGGTCGACGCTGCACAGCGGCGGTCCGGCGCCGCCGCTCAGGCGCTCGAGGCCCGGGCGGCCGGGCGTCAGCAGGTACGGGTCGTCGTGTCCGGCATTGCAGTAGTCGAGCTCGCCCGAGCGCAGATTCAGCGCGCCGGCAAAAGCGGTGACGAAGAACATCTCCGGATTGTCGCGCGAGACTTCCTCGTTCGCCGCGCACATCAAGTCGGCGACCGGCCAATCGGGACTGTGCAGGCTCGTGCTCTTGTATAGGGCCTTGCTGACGGCCATGAACATGCTGGCCGACACGCCTTTGCCCGCGACATCGCCGATCAGGAAGAACAGGCGGTCGGGGCCGAGCAGGAAAAAATCGTAGAGGTCGCCGCCGACTTCGCGCGCCGGCGTCATCGCCGCGGCAAGCTCGACCCGGGAATCGTCGCGCAGGAAGTCCGCACGGGGCAGAAACCCGGTCTGGATGCGCTTCGCCGCTGCCAGCTCACCGTCGATATACGCGGCCTGCTCGCGCTGGGCCTGGACCACCTGCTCGAGCCGCTTGCGCTGCCGCGCCGCGTCGCCGAGGCTGAGCAGCAGCAGGAAGCTGAACAGGACCAGCAGCCCCAGCGCGGGCGCGGCCGCGTCGAATACCAGGCGCCACGAAAAAAACGCGAAGAACGCCGCGCCTACGGGCAGCGCCATGCATGCCGTCGCGAGCAGGGCGGCGTTGCCCGGTTTCCAGCGTGGCGTGACCGCGATCAGCGTTATTCCGAACAGCGTGAAAAGCGCGAGCTCCAGACCCGGCGCCCAGCGCGGCCGCTCGAGCCACGTCTGGTCGAACAGGTTCTCCAGCACCTGCGCCTGGATTTCGCTTCCCGGCATGCGCATGCCAAGCGGGGTGTTTTGGTAGTCGGCCACCGCGAGGCCGGTCGTGCCGATCAGCACGAGCTTCCGCTCGAAGCGCACAGGATCGACTTTGCCGTCGAGCACGTCTGTCGCCGACACGGAACGGTGGGAGTCGCGCCGCGCGTAATAGATCCGAAGCTCGCCATCGCCTTCGGTCGGCACGATGAAATCGCCGACGCCAATCGACTCGACGACCGGGCCGTTCGCGAACAATCGAACCGCGTCCGCATGCAGCGCGACGCGTAGCATCTCGATCGGCATTGAAGGGACCAGGCCGTCGCCGATCCGCGCCGCCAGAGGAAGGCGCCGGATGACGTCGTCCGAGCGGCCGGCAGAGATCAGGCCATGCCCGGCCGCGCTGCGATCGAGCAGCTCGATGTTGGTGAGGGCACCGGCGTAGCGCGGCAGGTCGGCCAAAGCCGGTTTCCGCGACGGATCGCGCTGGGCGCGGTCGATGACGACGAACGGCGGCGCGAGCGGTGGGCGCGACGTCGTGGCGGGTGTGCCGGCCAGCCCGAGGACCACCGGCGCCGCGGCGATCGCGCGGGCAAGCTCGCGATCGCTCGAGGGCAGCTCGGGCAGCCGGTCCGCCAGCGTCGGATCGACTTGCCTTGCCTGCGCGAGCAATCGGTCCGGCGACAGGCGGTCCGGCTCGGGCATCAATATGTCGATCCCGATCGCCGCCGGTTGCTGGCGCGCAACGCGGCCGATCAGCGCGGCCAGCACAGTGCGCGACCACGGCCACTGCCCGAACCGCGCGAGGCTCGCATCGTCGATTTCGACCACCGTGACGGGTGAGGTCGCAACGCCGCGCGGCTTCAACAGCTGGTACGTATCGAACCAGGTGGATTGCAGCCTGGTGTTCCAGCGTGGTTGCAGCCATATCAGCGCGGCCAGCGCGACCAGAAGGACCACACCGATCGCCGAGATACGCCGGTACGACGAAGCTGCGGGCGCCGTCAGCGCCGCAGCCGAAACGCTCACCAACGTATTTCCATTCCGTCGTAGGCGGCGCTCACTTGCAGCGGCTCCCCGGGGCGCGTGAGCTCCTCGAGTCGCCGCGTTTCCGCGAGCAGGCGGGCGATCGCCGCGTCATCATGCATCGGTTCGTGATGGAACAGGCAAAGGTGCTGTGCCCCGGCCATCTGGCAGAGCTCTACGCCGACGATGTTGCTCGAATGGCCCCAGTCCGCCTTGACCGACATCGCGTCCGCCAGCGAATACATCGCGTCGAAGATCACCAGGTCGGCGTCGCGAAAAAAGTCGACGAAAGCGTCGGTTTCCGCCGCATCGGCCAGCTTGTGTTCGGAGTCGGTCGAATAGACGACTGTCTTTCCGCCCGCCGTGAAGCGATAGCCGTACGACCCTCCACCATGTCTCTGCAGCATCAGCCTGACCTGCAAACCGGCGATGTCATACGACTGTCCTGCCTCGAGCCGCACGAACTCGATGTCCGCGCGCAGCACGGAAAAATCGACCGGGAACGAAGGTGGGCCCTGCTGCCGTCGCAACGCCTCTTCGATCACGGCATGACCGCCATAGATACGGACGCGGTTGCCCGCAATGTATGCCGGCGCAAAAAACGGGAACCCCATGATGTGGTCCCAGTGCACGTGCGACATGAAGATGTGATAAGTCTGTGGCGACGCTGCCCCGTGGCGCGCGACTGCCTGATATGCGAATGGGCGAGCGCCGGAGCCGAGGTCGCAGAGCACATAGTCCGGGCCGCCCGTCTCGATTTCGACACACGACGAATGGCCGCCGTAGCTGCCGCCGATCGCCATCCCGAGCGTGTCGACGTACGCGTTGATCTCGTCGTCGCTGGCGAACGTGCGCCCCGACGCGCCGCGCAGCGCTGCGACGAGCTTGTTCCGGACACCCGCTGCCGTAAGCGCGACCGGCAGTGATCCGCGCGTGCCCCAGAAGCGAACACACTTCATTGGGCGGCGGCCTCGTATGCCGCGAGCGCCGGCGCCGATACCGACTGAAGCGCGGTGCGCACGGAGGGAAAGACTTCGATCACGTGCCCGAAACGGGCGATGTCGAAGATCTCCGCGACGCTGGGCTGCATCGCGGCGACGGCGATCCGGGCGCCCCGAGAGCGCAACTCCTTCGCCGCGATCATCAGCAGACGCAGTCCCATGCTGCTGATGTATCCGACACCCGAGAAGTCCAGGACGAGTGCGCTCCGAGCCTTGGCCGCATCCTCGACGAACGGCATCAGCGCCGGTTGCAACCGCGTCGATCCGGCATGATCGATAGGGCCGACAGGCGTCACCACGACGACGTCGGCAAATCGCAGACTCGACAATTCCACGGCGCCCCCCGCCTCCCGACGACGCTCACCGGAAGCTGTTGTCGCGATTATAAGCGCTGAGGCTTGTATCAGCGGCGATCGAAGCGGGTCCTTGTCCGGCAGGCGCGCCGCGAGTCCAGCAGCGGCGAACGCGCGTGCCGACCCGGCGCGGAAAACTCAAGCGGCGCGGCGCAACGTGAGATTGATGCGATGCGCGCCGGCGAACGGATGACGGGCAGCCTTGATCGGCAATACACCGTGGTAATTGAGACGCGCCGGGCCGCCCCAGATGACGACGTCGCCGTGCCGCACCGGCACGCGCATCGTCTTCCCCGATCGCTTTGAGCCGCCAAACAGAAAGGTCGCAGGAACGCCCAGCGACACCGACACGATAGGCTGACCGAAGTCGCGCTCATCCTTGTCCTGGTGCATCGACAGCTTGGCGCCCGCTTGATAGCGATTGATCAGGCACGCGTCGGGGGCAAACCCGCGGAAGCCGGCGGCGCGCGCCGCTTCGCCTGCCAGTCGAAGAAAAGACTCCGGCATCGGCGGCCACGGATTTCCGCTTTCCGGATCGATCGGATCATACCGATAGCCGGTGCGCTCGCTGACCCAGCCGTACGAGCCGCAATTCGTCATCGCCACCGACATCGACAGGCCACCTGGCGTGACCATGTGGCGAAACGGCGCCCGCGCGATCACTCGCTGCAGATCGACCGCGAGCGCCGCCGACACCGGGACCGCGAACCCGCGCAGCAACGTCGCCCCGGGTCCGAGTTGCAGTTGCCGCGACTCGATCCCGACGTCGGTCTCGAACAGATCGCCGCTCGTCGCGCCGTCCTCACGCGGCATCGTGGAAGATGATGCCGAGGGTCTGGCGGTGGCCGCGACGCACGCGGCTGACGCCGTGCCGCATATTGACGCGATAGACGCCGCGCGAGCCCTGCACCGGACGGTGCTGGACGGCGAAAATCACGGCGTCGCCGTGGTGCAGCGGTACGACTTCCGGCCGCGACTGCATGCGCGGCCGCTGCTCGGTGAGCACAAATTCGCCGCCGGCGAAATCCTCGTCCGGATCCGAGAGCAGGATCGTTGCCTGCAGCGGAAACACGTGCTCGCCGTAGAGGTCCTGGTGCAGGCAGTTGTAGTCGCCGGCGCCGTAGCGAAGCATCAGCGGCGTCGGCTTGGTCTGCCCTGCGGCGTGGCAGCGCGCGACGAACGCCGAATGGGCGGCCGGATAGCGCACGTCGGTTCCGAGCGCGACGTTCCAGCGGTTGGCGATCGCAGCAAGGTGCGGATAGAGGGAAGCGCGCAAGTCGGCCACCAGGGGCGGCAGCGGATAGTTGAAGTACTTGTACTCGCCGCGGCCGAAGCCGTGACGCTCCATGACCACCTTGCTGCGAAAACGCTCGTCGGCCTCGTACAGGGCGGCTGTTGACCGGCACTGCGCCGGACTCAGCATGCGCTCGATGACCGCGTTGCCGCGGGCATCGAGATCGCTGGCGAGCTCCTCCCAGTCGGCGGAGGCAAGCCGCGTCTGGAGATCGGCCGGTGCGATCTCGACGACGGCGCGGTCGCGAGCGTTCATCGGTGCGACTCGCGCTCGAGCAGCGCGCGCTTGCGCTCCACCCCCCAGCGATAACCGGCCAGCGCACCGTCGTTGCGTACGACCCGATGGCAGGGAATCGCCACGGCCAGCGCGTTGGCGCCGCAGGCCTGCGCGACCGCCCGCACCGACTTCGGCGCGCCGATCCGCTGGGCGAGGTCGGCATAACTGACCGTGCTGCCGGCAGGGATCTCGCGCAGCGCCTGCCAGACCCGCTGCTGAAAGGCGGTGCCGCGCACATCCAAAGGCAGGTCCAGGCCCAGCCCCGGCGCCTCGACCAGGCCGACCACTTTGGCAACCAGCTGCTCGAAGCCGGCATCGCCGCCGATCAGCTGGGCGCGCGGGAATCGATCCTGCAGCTCGCGCGCCAGCGCATCGGGATCGTCGCCGATCAGAATCGCGCACACGCCGACCTCGCTGGCAGCCACAAGAATAGCCCCAAGCGAGCACTCACCTATCGCGAATCGTATGTCGGTATCGGCGCCGCCGGCGCGATAGCGCGAAGGCGTCATGCCCAGCACGTCGTTCGATTGCGCGTAAAAGCGTCCGTTGGAGTTGTATCCGGCGTCATAGATCGCTTCGGTCACCGTGCCGCTGCGATCGAGCTCGACACGCACGCGCCGGGCGCGATGCGCCGCGGCATAGGCCTTCGGCGTCAATCCTGTCGCCGCCTTGAAAACGCGATGCAGGTGATAGACGCTCAAACCGGCCTCCGCCGCCAAGGCCTCGAGACTGGGGGCCTGTTCGGCGCTTTCGATGAATCGGCAGAGGCTCGCTACCGTAGCGGCGTGCTGCTCGGCGAGCGGCGGCCGGTCCGGCCGGCAGCGTCGGCACGGCCGAAAGCCCGCGCGCTCGGCATCGGCCGCCGTCAAATGGAATGCCACGTGTTCCGGCCGAGCCCGACGGGCGGCGCACGACGGCCGGCAGTACACGCCGGTCGTGCGGACCGAATACAGAAAATCGCCGTCGGCGGCCGGGTCGCGCGCGAGGACCGCCGCCCAACGCGGGTCGGCGATCGTCGCCGCGGCGCGTGCGATGCTTTTCGAACTCGTCTTCATGTCAATCCCTTCAGCTCATCGTCATCGATGGCTGAAATTTACCCCCCGGCCCAGGTCCCGCACACTCCGCGTCTTGCTTTCGAATCCGGTTCGGCCGGCGAATCGGCACCGGCTCCTCGGTGCCGGCCAAACTAGGAAAAGCAGGTGCCCGCTCCGGTTCCGCTGTCCCCACCGCATTTTCGACTATCGCATTTTCAGCTAACCTGGGCCTGGCCGGATGCGTCTCCCAGCAGGGTTACAGCGCAGTGGGCGGATGCAGCACTAGGGAACCCGGGCGCTGGGCCAGTCCTACACGATCGCGACGCAACCATCGACACCAGACAGAACTCCAATCGGCATGGATCGCCTCCGCATTCCCCGCCTCGCAGCAGGGCTCGAGGGCAGCCGCCGTCACCGGCCCGGCGGAGGCGCGCCCCGATACCGACGCATGCTCGGATGGGCGCTGGTGGCGGCGGGATTTCTGCTATTGCTGGTCGCGAACGGCGCGGCCGCGCGCGAGTGGCATTTCGACGTCAGCCTCGACGGGCTGCCGATCGGCACCCACGACATTTCCCTTCGAGAGAACGGCGATGCGCGATCGACGGTCAGCGACATGCGCTTTCGCGTATCGCTGCTCGGTTTCGAGGCCGGTAGCTACGAGCAGCACGAGGAAGAAACCTGGCAGCGCGATTGCCTGACCCGGATCGACACGAGGACGGTCGAAAAAGGCAAAGTCACGACCGTCGCGGGGCGGCTCGAAGGCGGTAATTTCGTCATCGACGGACCGGGAGCGCAGCAGCGGCTGCCGGCCTGCGTGATGAGCTTTGCCTACTGGAATCCGCGAGTGTTGAAGCAGACCGATCTGATCAACGTGCAGACCGGCGCATCGACGCCGGTCACCGTCCATGCGCTGGACAAGGAAGCGTATACGCTGCGTGGCGCATCGGTCGAGGCAACGCACTATCGGATCGACACGGCGCGCAACCGCATCGACGTCTGGTATTCGCCCGACGGCGAGTGGATCGGGCTGCGCTCGACCTCGCAGCAGGGACACGTGCTGGCGTATCGGCTCAAGTAACGTCCGCTGCTGCGCTCGTTGCCGGTTGTCCGGCAATTTCGCCCGCGGCCGTATTTCGGCGCGCGATTAATCGCATTGACGTCCGCAACGGCGGCGTTTCAAACTGCTCCCGACAAGGCGCTCATTCTCCTTCGGCGAGGCCGCCATGATCGGACACCGCCGCGGCAATCACCGGCCTCACCGCGCTCCTATCGGTCGTGTTCAGTATCGTCGGAGGGATCGCCGCACCGGCGCCATGAGCAGTGAACGATGGCGTCTCCCGTTACGATACACCGCGACGTCATGCTGAACTTTCCGCGATCGTGAGGAGGTTAGGCAGCAGGTAGCGCATCCCGCCTCCCATCGAAGCGCAGCTCGGCAGCATCCCTACGGCATAGGCTATCGCTAGCGCGACGACCCATTTCGACATACGGCGGATCGGTTGCATGGGTTCCCCCGCAGGCTGGACAGCGCGCCGTCGATCGCTCGCGATGGCGCGTCGTAGCGGCCAACAGCGGACCCGAACCCGCTATTCCAGCCGCAGGAACGTCGCGGTGCGGTTCGTATCTTCCTTATTCCCGCAACGGATACTTTCGCTGAACTGCTAGGATCGGACCGCAGCAGCAGTCGGCGCGGCCAATCCTCGCGCGGCTGGCCGGATGCGGGTTCGCCGCTGCGGCTCCAGCAACTTTGGAAGCAAACGAAAATGCCTACACGCGTTGAACCGATCACGCCGGGGTCCCGCCCCGAGCTCGCGGCGATCGAGGCCGCCATTCTCGCCGAGCGCGGCGAGATTCTTTTGCTCTACCGCGTCCTGCTGAACAGCGCGCCCCTTGCGGCGGGCTGGGAGCAGATGCTGACTGCGGTGCGCAATCGCAGCTCGCTTGCCGCGGACCTGCGCGAGCTGGTGATTCTTCGGGTAGCCGTGCTCAATCGTGCGCCGTTCGAATTTGACGCGCATCTGCCGCTGGCGCGCAGGGCCGGTATCGGTGAAGCGAAAATCGCCGCCTTGCAGGCGAAGGATGTCGGCGACGAATTCACGCCGCTCGAGCGCGCGGTACTGAAGCTGACCGACACGATGACCCGTAACGTTCAGGTGCCCGACGCGCAATTCGATCCGCTGCGCCAGCACTTCGATGCGCGCGGCCTGGTCGAGCTGGTGGCGACGGTCGCGGCCTACAACATGGTTTCGCGCTTCCTCGAAGCGCTCAACATCGGGCATTGACGCCGTCTCATTGACCGCCGGCCGCTACCAGCGGCATCCGCCGTCGCCGATCGTGCTCGCCACCAGCGCCGGGACCGCGAGTAGTCCCATGCCGGCATAGGCGGTGCGGCAGTCGGGCTTGACCGCCTTTTCCAGCGCATGGCTCTCCTTGGATATCCTCTCGGGCGGCGGCGGCAGCGCCGGCAGGATCCCGCGCGTGCTCGTCGTTTCGCTCGCGATGTCGCGCGCCCGTTGTCGCGCGGCGTCCATGTCGATGCGAGGGGCGCCCGATTCGCCCGCAGGCCCCACGACATCGCGCCTCGGTTTGAACATGTCTTCGTCGGGGCCCGGCGAACCCAGGCGCAGTCGAGGCTGCGTCGTCGTGCCGGGCGCCGGCGCTGCGCCCTCCGACGGGGCCGGCACCGGCGTCGGCTTGGCGCTGGCTGGCGGGGCTGCCCGCTCGACCTGCGATGAAGCCGCCTCGGGAGGCGCGGCCGGCGGCGCGACGGACGGGCTCGGTGCGACCAGGTTCGGCGACGGCGCCAGCTGCTGGTCGACCTGCGGCACCGCGAGGCGATCGATCGGCGCCGGCACGACCGTCGGCTCGCGGGGCGGAACTTCCACGGGCGCCGCAAGGGCCTTCGGTGCCGCAGGCACGGCGAGTCGCTCGATCGGCACAGCGGCGGGGGCCGGTACGGCCGGGGGAAGCCGCGGCGCGATCTCGATCGGCGGGGCGAGCTCGGGCTGAATCGCGGGCGGCGACAGTCGCTCGAGCGGCGCCGCCGAGGGCGGTGCGGCGAGGCGCGGCGCGATGTCGAGCGGCGCGATATCGATCGGCGCGGCCAGCGCGGGCGGAGTCGGCGGCGGGGTGAGGCGTTCGACCGTCGGTGGAACAATGAGCGGCTTATCCACCTCCTGCGGCGCGCGCATATCGATACGCGGCAGGGGCTCGGCCGCTGGGGGCGTCATCGGCGGTGCGGCTTCGGGCTGTGTCTCACCGGATGCAGGTGGCGTCGGCTCGCCGGTCTTCGCCGGTCCGATGGCGGGCATCGTCTCGCTGCGGCGCGGCGGCACTGGCACCGGCTGCGGCTCGGCGCGTTGCAGCAATCCCGCTCCCGTCGCGGTCTCCGCGCCCGGTCCCGCCCGCAGGCCGGCATCGGGCACACTCGGCTGCCGGCGCAAGGTCACGTCAAGTACGTCGAGAGCGCCTTCGCCGCGGCCGGCGCCACCGCCGTGCGACGTTCCGAAAAGAATGACGATCGTGGCGTGCAGCAGCATCGAGAGCAGCACGAACCGGACGAGGGCTGGCTGGGGCGGGTCTGCACGCCATCGCGACTGCCGTACCGAGCTTCCTGAGGTGACCACTCTTTGATTTCGCGTGCGAGACACCGTGCCGAACGGCTAGCTTACCGCGTAAGCGGAGGCGGCAGCGACCGTCCTGGCGGGGCGCGACGCCAGGACGCTCCAAACCCGGCACGGGATTTGCGAGGTGGAGGTTGAAGGTCGGTGGCGGCACCGAAGCCCCGACCAGGCCGTCTGGGCCGGTGACGCAATGCGTCGCAATGGAGCGTATTTGGTGTAGGACGACCCTGGCCACGAGTTACGGCGGAACACGGGATCGGATCAGGAGAAGCTCGATGCGGAATTCGCTGTACAGGCGTCACGCGCAGTCGCTCGACCGCTGGGGAGGCGGCGGCAACGGCAGGACTGCGATGGCGCGCGTCCTCGGCACGATGGGCTCACTCAAGTCGGCGCGCGACCGCGCGCTCCCGGCCCGGCCGCGCGAGCTCACCGGTACCACCGTTCAAACAAAGCGGCTCGAAGCCGAAGCTCCGAGCCGCCTCCGTTACTTGCGCCGCGGAGATCGCCGGCGCATGACTTGCGTCAACGCAGACTTGTCTTGGCGCCGCCGGCCGCGCGGCTGATTGCATCGCCCAGCTGGTCACCGTTCGGATTGTGCGCCTTCGCCGTCATCAGAATGTCGGGCGGCGTGACGCTGCGTCCGTAATAAGCATGGTTCCAGTTGTCGGCGACGCCGACCACGGTACCGTTCAGGTTTAGTCCACCGTACACACCCTTCGACCGGCTGAATGCGATCAAGTCGGTCGTGATGTCGGCATTCGCACCCGCACCGACCGGGCCTGCGGCGACACTGGCGTCACCGCCCAGCTTCACCGAATTTGCCATCAGCGAATTCAGGCCCTTGTCGGTCATCACCAAGGTGACGGTTTCCGAAACGTCGATTCCAGCCTGGAAGCCTACGCTGGCGGTACCTACGTTATAGAACGCGGGACCCGACCAGCGGCCGCTTTCCGGATTGCGCGAAAACAGCACCGCGCGTCCACCCGAACCGCCGAAGATCCAGCCTGCGCGCACCACCTTCGGCGCGATAAGCACTGCCTTCGCGTCCCCGAGGTGCCGCTGAAACCATGTCATGTCCGGATCGCGGACGAAATTCGAGAATGTCGTCTGTGCCTCGCGGACCAACTGATCCTGCTCCGATTGTGCGAACGCCGATCCGGCCGTCGCCGCGAGCGACGCGAGAGCGACCAGCCCGATCCATCGCCGTGCAGAATGGACTGCTGGAGTTGTACGACTCATATGCCTTCCTTTCGAGATTGATTGCCGACGCGCGCACCGTATCCTGCGCGGCGCGGCTGCTGGGTCGCGCTACCGGGAGGGCCGCGCGACAACGGCGCTTTACATTTCCGCGACGCAGAAACAATACGTCCGGAAGTCCAGCACCGATCGCAAAGCATGCGTCAACGCGCCCCTCGACGGTATCGGCGCGGCGCTGATTTGCCTGTAGGACCAGGGGCGACAGCGTGTTGGATCGACCCCGAGTCGCCAAGCGCGGTCAAGGCGCGTCGGGCAAGCGGATGTCGGCAACGACCGGAACGTGATCGGACGCCGCGCGCACGGCCGGGGTTACGTGCGCCCACAGCCGCTGCAACAGCGCACGCGGCTCGACCCAGATGCGATCGAGCGCCAGCAGGGGCGCGCGCGAGGGAAAGCTTCGCGGCGACGGCGTCGCCTCGAAATGCCTGTGCAGCCAGCGCAGCGGCCGACCCCAGAGAAACCATTCGTTCAGATCTCCCATCAGCAAGGTCGGATGCGGCGTCTCGGCCTCCAGGGCCTTGAGCAGGCTGCGAACCTGGGCGCGACGCTCGGCGGGGCGCAAGCCAAGATGCGTCGCCAGCACTCGCAACAGCGTGCCTTCGCAATCGACAACGGCGTCGATTGCGCTGCGCGCCTCGCGGCGCTGATAAGTTAGATCCAGGTGCGTACATTCGACGATCGGGTGGCGCGACAGCAGGCAGTTGCCATGCGCGCCGGCGGCCCGCCACCGCGGGGGGCCCGCGACAGCGTGCAGGCCGGTGGCGTCGCGCAGTCGCTCCAGCGTGTCGACGCCGTCATGGTCCGAACCGACTTCCTGCAGCGCGATGATATCGGCGTCGATCTCGGCGAGCACGGCGGCGATGCGCTCGGGCGAAAAATTTCCATCGCCGCCGACCGCATCATGGATGTTGTAGGTCGCGACGGTGATCGTCGATGACGCCATCGCGGCCCGGTCAGTCGGCGCGCGGCGCGGCCTGCTGGGGCACGTCGGCGACCTCGCTGCGCTTGAGGCGGGCGCGAACCGCCAGCGTGCCGGCGATCGCGACGCCGGCGACGAGCGCCAGCAGCGCGAATGTGACCGGTCCCGGATGACGCACGGCCGCGACGATGCGGTCGACAAAAAAGCTGATCAGAACCGTCCCGGGTGCCAGACCCAGGATCGTCCCGATGAGAAAGTCACGAAAGCCCAGATGCGATGCGCCGGCGACCAGGTTGATGATCGTAAAAGGCGCGACCGGCACGATGCGCACGAACAGCATCGCAAGCAGGCCGCGCTTGGCGATGCGGCGGGAGAGATCGTTGATCCGTCGCCCGGCGACCCGCCGCACCGCGTCGCGCCCGACCTCGCGTCCGATGGCATAGACGAAGACCGCGCTGAGCGTCGCCCCGAGCAGCGAATAAAGCATGCCCAGCCAGGGGCCGAACACGATACCGGTCGCGGCGATCATCATCGTCACCGGCATCACCACCAACCCGCCGAGGACGAAGCCGCCGATGACGATCAGCGGGGCGAACGGGCTCGCCTGGAACCGGTCGCTCAGATGCACCAGCGACTCGACGTTGATCCATTCGCGCAGCGGCGTGTAGCGCCAGGCCAGCGCCAGCGCGGCGAGCGCGAACAGGATCAGCCCGATCGCCACGATCCGACCGGACGCGGGCTTGCGCTCGCTGCGGGCGACGACGTCGGACAAGAGGCTGTCGACGTCGACCGGCTCGGCGGGATCAATCATTGGCTGATCGGCCAGCACGGCGCTCCACTCGTCCTCGGCGGTGACGCCGAGCGGGCGCAGCGAGCGGCCTTGGTCGCGCAGCGCGTCGATTGCGCCGATCAGCGACCCCTCCTTTTCGATGGCTGCCGCGACCGTCGAAGCGTCTCGATCGAGATGCTCGCCGAGCAGGCGGAGCCGCAGCTGCGTAATCGCCGCACGCACCCTCGGCTCGCCGTTCGCCTCGATCGCGAGATTGCATTCGGTGTCGAGGCTCATCGAGCGCGCACTGAGGTTCGCCGATCCGATGGAGAGCATGTCGTCGTCGATGACCAGCACCTTGCTGTGCACATTCAGACACCGTCCTGGCGGAGGCGCATCGTCGCCGAGCCATGGGCAATAGAGCCGGTAGCGTCCGCGCGAGTCGGCGTCGACCAGCCGCCTGTGCACGCGCGAGCGCAGCACGCCCATCGTCGAGACCTCGAGCCAGCCGCTTTGCGTCATCGGCGAAACGACGACCACCTCGGGCCCGTCCGGCTCGACCAGGCGCGCCTCGAACGCGTCGGCGATCAGGCGCGACGTGAAATACTGATTTTCGGCAAAGATCGATGTCTTGGCGGCCGCGATCGCATCCAGATGCAACTGGCGAGCTTCGGTGATCGCCGGCGCGCCGTCGAACGCGGGCTCGGTGCGCACGATCGCGACGTCGACATCGGTCAACGCGACATCGGCGCAGGCCGGCCAGACGGCGGGAGCGGGCGCAGCTTGCTGCGGCCGGACGAACTCTCCGGTCGCGCGGTGCCAGCGTTCTCGCGCCAGGTCCCCCAGCGCATGCGCGGCTTGGTCATCGACCAGCGCGCCCACATCGTGGAACGGCGAGTAGCGGCTACCGTCGGGATTGTGGCGCGCCGGATCGGCGGGCAGATGGCGCGACGTGTCCCAGCGATTGAAGGTGAGGTCGAACCCGCTGACGAACGCCAGCGAACCGTCGACGACTACGAGCTTCTGGTGGTGGGAGGCGCCGGTCGGATGATGGCTGTCGAGCTCGAAATGCAAGCGGCTTCGCGTCAGCCAGCCGAACTTCAGGCGTCCCAGCCATTCGCGTTCGAGCGCGAACAGCAGAGCGAAGTCCCAGCTCAGCACGTAGATCTGGAGCTGCGGCCGCGCTGCCAGAACCGCGTCGAGAAACTCGCGCAGCGGCTCCGGAAAGCCGTCGTTCGCGCCGCCGGGAACCAGCCACATGCGGCTGTCGATGTCCCAGCCGAGAATGAATATTTCCCGCTGCGCGCCGGCAAGCGCAGCACGCACCGCACTGAAGTACTCGCTTCCATCGACCAGGAACCCCACCCGGGCCGCGTGCGCCATGCGCCAGCAATTGCGTCCGGGCACGAGCAGTCCGCGCGGACGATCGTGCATTCCGGGCGCTACCTTGGGGGCGCCGGTTTCGAATGGCGACATCGTTGCCGGCGCGTCGTTCACGCGGGAGGCCTCCGCCATCGCTTGCGAGCGCTGTGGCAAGGCACGCCCACGCAGTGCGTGGGCCTAACTCCTGCGCCCGACGCGCCAGCGCGGCGATGGACTTGCCGGTGGCAGCCGGCGTCAACGCAGTCTGGGAGCACGGTCGTTCCTCCGTTACGCCGCGGCAGCTCGCCGCGGACAGTCACGACTCTCGACTGCAAGCAAGGAGGGTGCCGCCGTAAAAGTCATTGTTTATCAAGCGCCGGCAGGGGTCCGCGGCCGGTCCCTCATGCAAGAACTGCTCGCCCGAGTAAGAATTGCCCGCCGCCGTGGCCCCGGGGCGATGGGCTCGGTTGCGCCTCTGCCAGCGGCAGGTATTATGACCTCCCGGCAAGACAGACCGGCAAAGCAAAGGTTCGGGAGGAGCTATCGCAATGCAGTCCGCGGCGAACTCGACGTTTCCCCGGTTGCTGCTGGAGCACGCACGCACGCGCGGCAATCGACCGGCGACCCGCGAAAAGCACCTGGGCATCTGGCAGACCTGGACGTGGAGCCAGGTGGCGGCCGATGCGCGCGCGCTTGCCTGCGGTCTTGCCGCGCAGGGCTTCCGGCGCGGCATGCACCTCGCGATCATCGGCGACAACCGGCCGCGGCTTTACTGGGCGATGGCGGCCGCGCAAGCCATTGGAGGAATTCCGGTCCCGATGTACCAGGATGCGCCGGCCGCGGAATTCGTCTATGTGCTGAACGACGCCGAAATCGGCTACGCGCTGGCCGAGGACCAGGAACAGGTCGACAAGGTGCTCGAGGCGAAGCCGCAGGTTCCGACCTTGCAGCACGTCTACTTCGACGATCCCAGGGGCTTGCGCAACTACGAGAACGTGTCGAGCCTCGATCGCCTGCTCGACATCGGCCGCGAATTCGACCGCGCGAATCCCGGATTCTTCGACGCCGAAGTGGCGAAGGGCCGGCCCGACGACGTGTCGATCATGCTTTACACATCGGGAACGACCGGCAAGCCGAAGGGCGTGTGCCAGACGCACGCGGCCTTCATCGTCGCGGCGCAAGGCGGTTGTGCGTTCGACAAGCTCGGCTCCGGCGACAGCATTCTCGCGTATCTGCCGATGGCGTGGGTCGGCGACCATCTGTTTTCCTACGCGCAGTGGCTGGTCGCAGGCTTCACGATCAACTGTCCCGAATCGGGGGAAACGGTGATGACCGACATGCGCGAGATCGGGCCCAGCTATTACTTCGCCCCGCCGCGCATCTTCGAGAATCTGCTGACCCAGGTGATGATCCGGATGGAGGACGCATCCGCGGTCAAGCGCTGGTTGTTCCGCTACTTCACCGCGGTCGCGCGCCGCTGCGGCGCCGATATCCTCGACGGCAAGCCGGTCGGCGTGCTCGATCGCGCGCTTTATGCGATCGGAAATCTGGTTGTGTACGGCCCGTTGCGCAACGTGCTCGGCATGAGTCGCATTCGCGTCGCGTATACCGCGGGCGCGGCGATCGGCCCCGACCTGTTCCGCTTTTACCGCTCGATCGGAATCAACCTTAAGCAGCTCTATGGGTCGACGGAGACCTGCGCCTACGTCTGCCTTCAGCCCGACGGCGGCGTCAAGTTCGACACCGTCGGCCACGCCGCACCTGGTGTCGAGATCAGGATCGCCGACAACGGCGAGGTACTGGTGCGCGGGCCGATGCTGCTGAAGGAGTACTACAAGCGGCCGGACGCGACGCTCGAATCGATCGACCCCGACGGGTATTTCCGTACCGGGGATGCGGGCCTCTTCGACGACGCGGGGCAGCTGAAGATCATCGACCGCGCCAAGGACGTGGGAAAGCTGGCGACAGGCGCGATGTTCGCGCCGAACTACATCGAGAACAAGCTCAAGTTCTTCCCGCACATCAAGGAAGCGGTCGCTTTCGGCAACCAGCGCGACAAGGTTTGCGCATTCATCAACATCGACATGGGCTCGGTCGGCAACTGGGCCGAGCGGCGCGGGATCCCGTATTCCGGCTATGCCGATCTCGCCGGCAAGGCGGAAGTCCAGGCCTTGGTCCGCGAGTGTGTCGAGCAGGTCAACGCCGAGCTCGCGCAGGAGGGTTCGCTCGCCGATTCGCAGGTGCAGCGGTTCCTGATATTGCACAAGGAACTCGACCCGGACGATGACGAGATGACGCGCACGCGCAAGATTCGTCGCGGCTTCGTTGCCGAAAAATACGCCGCGCTGATCGAAGCACTCTATTCTGGCAGGACCGTGCAGCATGTCGAGACTCAGGTGAAGTTCGAGGACGGACGGACCGGCATCGTCGCCGCCGATTTGAAGATCGCCGAGGCCAGGACGTTTGCTGCAAGCGCGGCGAAAGCGGCCGCGTGAACTGATGACGGCGGCCCGCACGACAGGCGACGTGATCCTCAGCCTCGACGGTGTTTCGCTGTCCTTCGGTGGCATCAGGGCCTTGAACGACATCTCGCTCGACGTGCGCGAGCACGAGATCAGGGCGATCATCGGCCCCAACGGCGCGGGAAAGAGCTCGCTGCTCAATGTCATCAACGGCGTCTACCACCCGCAGCAGGGGACAATAACGTTTCGCGGCAAGCCGCGGCACGACATGGACACGCATGAGGCCGCGGCGCACGGCATTGCACGCACCTTCCAGAACATCGCGCTGTTCCGCGGGATGAGCGTGCTGGACAACGTCATGACCGGCCGCAACCTGAAGATGAAGGCAACGGTTCTGGAGCAGGCGATCTGGTTGGGGCGAGCCCGGCGCGAGGAGCTGGAGAATCGCGCCAAGGTCGAGGAGGTCATCGACTTCCTCGAAATCCAGCATATCAGAAAGACTCCGGTGGGCAGGCTGCCTTATGGATTGCAGAAGCGCGTCGAGCTCGCGCGCGCGCTCGCAGCCGAGCCTTCGCTGCTGCTTCTCGACGAGCCGATGGCCGGCATGAACGTAGA
>DATBBM010000155.1:0-6029 GCA_036270955.1 Casimicrobiaceae bacterium
CAGATCGCCGGCTCACGCGCGCTCTACCGGCGCTTTGGCGACACCATCGCCGCGACAACCGACGCCCGGGCCTTTTACGAAGCCAAGGCGCTCGAGCAGCAGCAGCGCCACCTCCGCTACCAGGACACTGCCTACAACCTCGAGCCCAATGTGAAGGAAAGCCCTGGGGGTCTGCGCGATCTGCAGACGATTGTGTGGATCGCCCGCGCCGCAGGTCTCGGTCGATCGTGGCGCGAATTTGCCGCAGGGGGCCTGATGACCGGTTCGGAGGCGCGCGAGGTCGTCCGGCAGGAGCGGCTGTTGTGCGACCTGCGCATCCGCCTGCACTACCTCGCCGGTCGCCGCGAGGATCGGCTGGTGTTCGATGTGCAGACCGCGCTCGCGCGCGGCTTCGGTCTGACCGATACCGCCGACCGACGCGCGTCCGAGCTCCTGATGCAGCGCTATTACCGGGCGGCGAAATCGATTCGCCAGATCAGCATCGTGCTGCTGCAGAACGTGCATTCCCGGCTGTTTCCCGCCGAGCTCGCTGCACGCCCGATCGACGCGGACTTTCAGGCCGTCGACGAGCTGCTCGACGTCATCGACGAGCAATTGTTCGCCCGCCGGCCGGCCGCGATATTCGACAGCTTCCTCACGCTGCAGCAGCATCCGGAGCTCAAGGGAATGTCGGCGCGCACCTTGCGCGCGCTCTGGCGAAACCGCAATCGGGTCGATGCCGCATTTCGCCGCGACCCTGTTAATCGCGCGCGCTTCATCGAAATCCTCCGTCAGCCGCGGGGGGTCACGCACGAGCTGCGGCGGATGAACCAGTACGGCATCCTCGGCCGCTATCTGCCGGTGTTCGGCCGGATCGTCGGCCAGATGCAGCACGACCTGTTCCACGTCTATACCGTCGACGAGCACATCCTGATGGTGATCCGCAACCTGCGCCGGTTCACCGAGCCGCAGCATGCGCACGAGTATCCGCTCTGCTCGCGCCTGATGGCCGATTTCGCGAAGCCGGAATTGCTCTACGTTGCCGGTCTGTTTCACGATATCGCCAAGGGTCGCGGCGGCGATCATTCGACGCTGGGCAGCACCGACGCGCGGCGATTCTGCCGCGCCCACCAGCTATCGCGCGAGGACACCGAGCTCGTCGCATGGCTGGTCGAACAGCACCTGATGATGTCGGCCACTGCGCAGAAGCAGGACATCGCCGATCCGGCCGTCGTCGCGGCATTCGCCGGCAGAGTCGGCTCCGCCCGGCGCCTGGCGGCACTGTATCTGCTGACGGTGGCCGACATCCGCGGCACCAGCCCGCGGGTCTGGAATGCATGGAAGGCGAAGCTGCTCGAGGGCCTGTACCACGCCGCCAGCGCCGTGCTGGATGGAGGCAGCGCGCGCAAGCGCGCGCCCGACAGCCTGGAAACGAGGCGTGCCGAGGCCGCGCGCCAGTTGCGCCTGTACGCGGTGCCGGAAGGCGCCGAAAACGAGCTCTGGCAGCGCCTGGACACCGTCTATTTCCAGCGGCACAGCGCCGGCGACATCGCCTGGCATGCGCGGCAGCTGTATCACCGGGTCGACGGCAAGCAGCCGGTTGTCAAAGCGCGGCTCGCGCGCGACGGCGCCGGGCTGCAGCTAATGGTCTACCTGCCAGACCAGAAGGAGCTCTTTGCCCGCATTTGCGGCTTTCTCGGCCGGGCCCGGCTGTCGATTCTCGAGGCGAAGATCCACACGACGCGGCACGGCTATGCGCTCGACACCTTTGTCGTGCACGATCCGGCGAACCCCAACGCCGGTTATCGCGAAACGATCAGCTACATCGAATTCGAGCTGCAGCGTGTGTTGACCGAGCGGCCGCCGCTTGAGCTTCCGGCCGAGGGACGGGTCAGCCGGCACTTGCGGCATTTTCCGCTCTCGCCCGAGGTCAGCATCTTCGCCGACGACAAGGGAACGCACTTCATCCTCGAGATCGTCGCCGGCGACCGGCCGGGTCTGCTGGCGCGCATAGCCTATACGCTGGCGAAGGCGAACGTGAACGTCGAAAGCGCCAAGATCAATACGCTCGGCGAACGCGCCGAGGATGTCTTCCTGCTCGACGGCGCGCGCCTGCACGACGAGGCGGCGCGGTTGAGGCTAGAGACCGCGCTTTACGAGCAGCTTCGCGTCTAGTCTTGCCCAGCCGCCGCGGTCACTCGTCGCGGGCATCCACGTCGGGAAACAGGACGTCGGTGTAGCCGAACATACGCATGTCTTCCATCCGCATCGGATACAGGATGCCGTCCAGGTGGTCGCATTCGTGCTGGACCACGCGGGCATGGAATCCGCTGGCCTCGCGTTCGATCGGCCTCCCCAGCGGATCGAAGCCCGAATAACGCAGGCGCGTGTACCGGCGCACGCGGCCGCGCAAGCCCGGCACCGACAGGCAGCCTTCCCATCCTTCCTCGGTTTCGTCGGACAGCGGCGTCAGCACCGGGTTGACCAGCTCGGTATAGGGAACCGGCTCGGCGTCCGGATAGCGGTCGTTGTGCTCGAACCCGAAGATGACCACGCGCAGGCCGACGCCGATTTGCGGCGCCGCGAGCCCGGCGCCGGTCGCGGCAACCATGGTTTCGCGCATGTCGGCGACGAGGGCATCGAGCTCCGGCGTTCCGAAGCGCTCGACCTCGCTCGAGCGGGCGAGCAACCGCGGATCGCCCATGCGAAGAATATCGCGGATCACGGCACGAGCCCCACGACCCGATCGATCAGGGATCTGACTTTATCCATCGCAGTCTCCAGCACATCGGCAATGCTCGCCATCGAAATCGCGCGCGCGCTGTCGCCGCGCCCCGCCGCCGGATTGACGACCACGGCGATCGCCGCATAGTCGACCTTGAGCTCGCGGGCGAGTGCGGCCTCCGGCATCCCGGTCATCCCGACCAGCGTGGCGCCATCGCGCTCGAGCCGGTCGATCTCCGCCGCGGTTTCGAGGCGCGGCCCCGATACCGCTGCATAGACGCCGCCGTCGCGCAGCGTGATGCCCGCGGCCGACGCAGCCGCAAGACAGCGCTCGCGCAGCACCTGCGAATACGGCTCGGTGAAATCGACGTGGATCACTACTCGGTCGCTGCCATCGAAAAACGTAGTCTCGCGACCGCTGGTGTAATCGATCAGCTGATGGGGCAGAACCAGGTCGCCCGGACGATACGCCGGCGCGATCCCGCCGACTGAAGCCACGGCCAGAATCGCGGTGGCGCCGCGTTCCTTCAGGGCCCATAGGTTGGCGCGGTAGTTGACCCGGTGAGGGGGAATCGTATGCCCGTGCCCGTGGCGTGCCAGAAATATGACGTCGCGCCCTGCGATCTGGCCGTACAGCAGCGCCGACGACGGTTCGCCGTAAGGCGTCCGAACGACTTCGCGGTGGGCGACGGCGAGCGTGGACAGGCGGGTAAGCCCGCTGCCACCGATGATGGCGAGCATGGATTGGCAATCGAAAAGGGCCCGGCGGCCGCCAATGCCAGGATCGCACGGCGGGCCACGCGGCAGTTGTTACTTTGCTCGACCTTGGTTATTCTTGTCAATTAATGACATTGTCAATATTTGTCGTCGACAGGTAAAGCGAGCTTCTGGTCACCCTATTGCTGATACCGGGACCGAACCATGTACCTCGACCGTTTGTTTAAGCTGATGGCGGATAAACAGGCCTCGGACCTGTTCATCTCCTGCGGCGCACCGATAAACATCAAGGTCAACGGCGTCGTCTCGCCGATCTCGACCCAGCCGATGGATGTCGAGACCGTTCGCCGCATCGCCTACGAGCTGATGAGCAAGGAGCAGGCGCGCGAATTCGAAAACGAGCTGGAAATGAACCTCTCGTACCTCGACCGCGCCGTCGGCAACTTTCGTATCAACATCTTCCGGCAGCGCGGGACGATCTCGCTGGTCATCCGCTACGTGCGAAGCCGCGTGCCGCCGTTCGAGGCGCTCAAGCTGCCGTCGGTGCTGCTCAACCTGGTGATGGAAAAGCGCGGCCTGGTCCTGATCGCCGGCGCGACCGGCTCCGGCAAGTCGACCACGCTTGCCGCGATGATCGACTACCGGAACAGCAACCGCTCGGGCCATATCCTGACGCTCGAAGATCCGATCGAGTACCTGTTCGAGCACAAGCAGTCGATCGTCAACCAGCGCGAGATCGGGGTCGACACGCAAAGCTACGCCAAGGCGCTGCCCAACGCGCTGCGCGAGGCCCCCGACCTGATCATGATCGGCGAAATCCGCGACCGCGAGACCATGCAGCACGCGCTGCTGCACACGTTGACGGGTCACCTGTGCCTGTCGACCCTGCACGCCAACAACAGCTACCACGCACTGTCGCGGATCATCAACATGTTCCCGTACGACGCCCGCTCGGGCCTGCTGTCCGACCTTTCGATCGGTCTGCGCGCGATCATTTCGCAGCGACTGGTGCGCAACAAGGAAGGCGAGCTGGTTCCCGCGGTCGAGATCCTGCTCAACACATCGCTCATCGCCGAGCTGATCAAGAACGGCGAGATCACGCAAATCAAGGAAGCGATGGAGCAGAGCCTGTATCCGGGATCGCAGACCTTCGAGCAGGCACTGTGCCGGCTTTACGTAGAAGGCACGATCGCCTACGACGAGGCGCTGATCGCGTCGGATTCACCGACCAACCTTGCATGGCTGGTCAACCAGAACACGCCGTCGAGCAAGCACACCGCGGCTGACGGTGACGAGTCCGGCCAGCCGGTGACCAGCGGCCTGTCGAAGCTTGAAATCGATCCCGAATTCCTGAACCGCCACCAGTGAACCGACGCGGTGCCGCGCTCGCGCCGGTCAGCTCGCAGACGTCGACGCTGGACCTCGCGTCCGAGCTCATCGCGTGCCGATCGCCGACGCCCGCCGACGGCGGCTGCCAGGAGATCCTGCGTGCGCGGCTGGAGCCGCTGGGCTTTAGCTGCGAGACGATCGCATCCAATGGAGTGACCAACCTGTGGGCGCGCCACGGCACTGCGCGCCCCGTGGTGTGCTTCGCCGGGCACACCGACGTGGTCCCGACGGGCCCGCTCGATGCATGGGATTCGGACCCATTCGTGCCGACGCTGCGCGAAGGCTATCTCTATGGGCGCGGCGCAGCCGACATGAAATCGTCGCTTGCTGCTTTCGTGGTCGCCGTGGAGCGTTTGCTCGCCGAAAAGCCCGATCCTGGCGGCTCGATCGCGCTCCTCATCACTTCCGATGAAGAAGGTCCGGCGACCGATGGGACCGCGAAGGTGGTCGAGAAGTTGAAAGCCGCCGGCGAGCTGATCGACTACTGCATCGTCGGCGAGCCCTCGTCGGTCGATCGGCTGGGCGATATGATCAAGAACGGGCGCCGCGGCACGTTGTCAGGCGCGCTCATCGTGCGCGGCGTCCAGGGTCACATCGCGTATCCGCATCTGGCGCGCAATCCCATCCATCTCGTGGCGCCTGCGATCGCGGAGCTGGCCGCGATGCGATGGGACGATGGCAACGAATACTTCCCGCCGACGACGTGGCAGGTATCGAACATCCACGCCGGCACCGGCGCCACTAACGTGATCCCGGGAACGCTCGAGCTGATGTTCAATTTCCGCTATGCCACGGTGAGCGCGCGCGAGTCGCTCGAAGAGCGCATCGAGGCGGTGTTGCGCAAGCACCATCTCGAGTACGAGCTGCACTGGACCGGATGGGGCAAGCCGTTTCTCACTCCGCGCGGGCGCCTGGTCGAGGTGGCGAGCGAGGTGATCAGCGAAGTCTGCGGCATCACGCCGGAGCTCTCGTGCACCGGTGGAACGTCCGATGGGCGCTTCATCACCGACATCTGCCCCGAGATCGTCGAGCTGGGGCCGGTGAACGCTTCGATCCACAAGCTCAATGAACGCGTCGCCATCGGCGATCTCGAGCCACTCGCCGAGATCTATCTGCGAATCGTGAAGAGGCTGCTGCCATCGTGAGTGCGCAGGACATCGTCACGGTTCGCGACTGGGTGCGCTACGCCGTTTCGCGCTTCAACGCTGCCGGGCTGTTTT
>DATBBM010000156.1:0-9124 GCA_036270955.1 Casimicrobiaceae bacterium
CTTCGCTCCCCAGATGTACATCATGACCGCATAAGGCAGAGCGTGTCCCGAGATCGCTTCCGCCAACGCCCCGGCGGCCCGGTCGCTGGCTTTCAGCGACGCCGGATTGCCCGAGAATGAAACCATCACGCGCGCCGGCGAGTCCTCGCCGCGGCGCGTACGCGTATCGGCGCCGACGATCGGCCGCGCCTTCCAGCGCCACGAAAGCATCGGAAAGGCGCGCGGATCGAAGTCGGTCCGCCACGCGAGGATCGACGCCGAGCCTCGGGCGTTGGCGCGCAAGACGACCACGCCCTCGTCGGCGACCAGCGTGTACTCGGTCGGCTGCTTGTTCGATGAGAGCAGCACGGTTTGCCAGCCGCCGGGTACGGCGCCGGGCTGCCCGGTCGAAAAGCGCGGCGGATCGGGTGTCTGCGCGCAGGCATCGCAGACGACGATCAGGCAGGCGAGCATCGCGAGACTTTTCACTGCAGATTCTCCGGCACGCAAGTTGTCCTGCGCTCGACCAGCGCGCAGCGGGTCATTAATCGGCCATCGCGATCCCAGGCCTCGACCTGCCATGAGGCCGCCGCGCCGGGGTCGCGCTGAAGGATGACGAAACCGAACGTCGCCGTTGAACTGATCGTCGCGACGACGGCATCGCGCGCGGGCGTTGCGCCCGAGGGCAACGGCCGCGGCAGCGGCTCGTCCAGCCGGGTACCGCCATTGCCGCTAATGAATTGCGGCGGCTGCCCGGTGGCAAAGCTGACCGCCTCGAACAGATGATTGTGCCCGGACAGCAGCGCGTCGATCCCGGCCGGAAACAGCAACGGTCCGTAACCCGTCGCGAGCACCGATTGCAGCGCCGCATTGCCCGGGTAGACGCCCGCCGGCCGCCGCGTCGTATCGGTTGCGAAGCCGAGGACCGGATGGTGATCGACGAAGAAATTGTGTGCCGCACCGCGACTGAGCTCCATCGCGCGCCGGAGCTGCGCCGAGTATATTTCATACGCCGGATTGTCGACGGTGAGGGGTGCAACATCCACTTTCGAGGAGTCGAACACGATCAGCTGCATATCGGCGGACAAGGGCACGACGTAGGGATCGCTGTAGTCGCCGCGACGATCGTTGGCCGCATCGATGCAATCCCGGCCGTTGACCAGGGGCCGCGGATCGAGAAAGCGCCACCAGCCCTGCCCGGCCCGGTTGCACGATTCGTGATTGCCGCGCACGAACACCCAGGGGGCGGCCGCGAGCAGATCGCGCGCCGGCGCAAAGAAATCGGCGGACCATGCGTCCCAGCCATAGCCCCACGGGCTGCCCCTGCATTTCGGGTTGCCGTCCGGGCAGGCGTTTTCGCGGTAGTTATAGTCGCCGACATGGATGACCAGATCCGGTTTTTTTGCTGCGGCTGCCGCTGCGAGGCGCGCGAACGGCCAAGCCGCGGCATCGTTGCACGCCTGGACCCCGGCATTCTGCACGACGCAGCCGGTATCGCCAATGACGACGATGCGCCGCACAGCTTGCCGCAGCAAAGGCAAGGTGTGGCCGCCGACGCTCGCACGCGCCGCGCCCGCGGGCAGCAGCCGTTCGCAAACGAGGACCGGAAACGCCGACGGCTTCGATTCGGCCGGCGGACTCTTCGTCGGGCGCAGCGGCATCGTCTCGGGCACCGCCCGAATAGTCGTAGCCAGCCTCTGTCCGTCGACGTCGACCGACGGACAGGCAGGATCGGTGGTAATCACGCGAACGATCGACGAGCCACCCTCGCCCAGCACAACAAACGCCGTGCGTATCGGATCGCCGTCCGGCGCCATCAGGGCGGGACCCGCGCAACCTGCTGCCAGCACGACAATGATTGCGCTCATCGACCGTACGGTGCGACGGGTCGATGGCGACTCATCGGCCGATTCATTGGCTAACCGGGGCCGTCGCGAGCCGCCGCGCGAATTTGCGAAACCGCCCACTAGCGCCAGTCGCCCCATTGCGCGTTCAGCGCCGCGAGCATCGCCGGTCCCGCGGTGTCGGTGCGCAGAATCCGCGGCCCGAGGCGCACCGCGCGAAAACCGTGGCGTATTGCGGCAGCCGTTTCTTCCGGCGTCAGGCCGCCCTCGGGACCCACCAGAAGTTCCACCGGACCGTCGGGCGCCGCGAGACCGCCGAACGTAATGTCGCCATCCGGTGCGAGCAGAAGCCGCAAGGACGCCGCTGACGATGCACCGATCCATGCGTCGAAGGCGACCAGCGGGTGCAAGCGCGGCAGCTGGTTGCGGCCGCATTGCTCGCAGGCGGCGATGGTGACCTGTCGCCAGTGCAAAGCGCGCTTGGCCGCGCGCGCTTCGTCCAGCCGGGCGACGCTGCGCGCCATCGTGACCGGCTGAATCGATTGCACGCCGAGCTCGACCGCCTTCTGGATCGCAGAATCCATCCGATCGGCGGCAGCGAGTCCCTGTACCAGGGTCACCGACAACGGCGATTCGCGGTCGGCGGCATGCGCCGCTCCTATCCGTACGTGCACGCCGCGCGGCTCGACGCGCAGAATGCGCGCGGCGAATTCACCGTCGTCGCCGTCGAACAGCGTGACGGCGTCGCCCGCGGCGAGGCGCAGCACGCGCGCCGCATGATGCGCAGCGGCATCGGGGAGCGAGATCTCGGCGCCCTCGGCCAACGGCAGCGGGCAATGGAAGCGCGGCGTCACTTGCTGGTAGTTCGCCTGGTCGTGAACGTGCTAGCATTTTGACACAGCATTGGACAGGAGAACCGACATGGCCGCCGCGCAGCCGGTATGCAACTTCGGTTGGCCCGCGCCCGATTTCGATCTGATCGGCACCGATGGCAAACGTTATCGCCGCGATTCGGTCCGCGGCGACAAGGGACTGCTGGTCATGTTCATCTGCAATCATTGCCCGTACGTCAAGGCGGTGCTCGACAAGATGGTGCGCGACGCCGGCGAGCTGCGCGATCATGGCATCGGTACCGTTGCGATCTGCAGCAACGACGCGACCGATTATCCGGAAGATTCATTCGACAATATGAAGGCGCTGGCTGCGCGAATGCGCTTCCCGTTTCCCTATCTGTGGGACGATACGCAGTCGGTGGCGAAGGCGTACGACGCCATCTGCACGCCGGATTTCTTCGGGTTCAACGCCGCGCTCGAATTGCAGTATCGCGGCCGGCTGGACGACGCAGGCCGGGCGCCGAAGCCCGATGCGCCGCGCGAGCTCTACGACGCGATGCTGCAGGTCGCACGCACGGGCCGCGGGCCGGCGCAGCAGACGGCCAGCATCGGCTGCTCGATCAAATGGCGCACCGCAGCGTAAGCGTCACGACAGCTTCGCGATAAATTCACGCAGCGAATCGAGCACGAGGTCGGGCGCTTCCGCCATCATGCTGTGGCCGCATTCCGGGATAGTCACGACCCGCTTCTCCGCCAGCGCATCCTTCAGTGGGCCCGCGTTTTTCGGCGGGACCATCAGGTCGCGCTGGCCGAACACCAGCAGAACCGGACAACGGACCGTCCTCGCGGCGGCGAGCCCGTCGGCGTAACGATGGCAGGCCGAGAGGTCGGCATGCAGCACGCCCGGTCGCGAGCGTTCGAACAGGCGCAGCGCAACGTTGGTCATCCAGATGCCCGGTTGGCGGTTGCCGCCGAGATGGCTGGTCGCGGAGAAGGTCCACCCGGTGATCAGCTCGTACGCCAGATGGTCGCCGGCCTGCGCCGCGTCGAGCAGGACGTCGCTGACCAGCATCGGCGCGGCCGGGCCTAGCAGCGCGAGCGCGCGCACCCGTTCCGGATGGCGCGCCGTCATGTCGAGCGCGGCCAAGGCGCCCATGCTGTGGCCCACCAGCACCGCGCGATCGACCGCCAACGCATCGAGCACCGCGCTCAGCCAGTCGGCGATCGATCCGATCGACGTCCTGGCGGCGCCGCTGCTCTTGCCGTGCGCGGGCAGATCGACGGCCAGCGCATTGTTGCCGTGGTGGGCGAAATACCGCGCCTGCAATCCCCAGACGCTGTGGTCGTTCGCTGCGCCGTGCACGAACACGATCGTCGGCTGCGCGCGATCGAACGCGCGCGCGCCGGTATAGACATAGGCGGGATCGCCCTCGACGGTGACGTACACGGGGGTTGCTGCGCTACGTAATCGAACCCGGCGCGAATTCAGGCCTTGCCGGCGGCGTGGAGCGCGCGCGACAGGTCCTCGATCAGATCGTCGGCATGCTCGAGCCCGACCGACAGCCGGATCGTGCCTTCGGTGATGCCGGACGCCTCGAGCTCCGCGGCTGCCATCCGGAAGTGGGTCGTGCTCGCCGGGTGGATGACCAGTGACTTGGCGTCGCCAACGTTGGCAAGATGCGAGAACAGCTTCAGCGACTCGATGAACTTGCGTCCCTGCTCGCGGCTGCCGCGAATCGCAAAGCTGAAGACCGCGCCGCAACCAAGGGGCAGCAGCCGCTGCGCGACGGCGTGATCGGGATGACCTGGGAGCTCGGGGTACGCGACCGATTCGACCAGCGGATGCGCTGCCAGGAACGCTACGATTCGCCGGGTGTTGTCGACATGGCGCTGCATGCGCAACGGAAGGGTTTCGATCCCCTGCAGGATCTGGAACGCGGTCATCGGCGCCATGCAGGCGCCGAAATCGCGAATGCCTTCGCGCCGCGCGCGAAGGAGGAATGCGGCGGTCGTCGATTCCTCGGTGAACACCATGTCGTGAAAACCCGCGTAAGGCTCGCTCAGCGTCGGGAACTTGCCCGCACTCGCGCCCGGTTTGTCCCAGTCGAAGCGGCCGCTGTCGACCAGCAGGCCGCCGATCACGACACCATGACCGGACAGGAACTTGGTCGCCGAGTGGTAAACGAGGTCCGCGCCATGTTCGAACGGCCGCATCAGATACGGCGTCGTGAACGTCGAATCGACCAGCAGAGGCAGCCCGTGGTCGTGCGCCAGCTCGGCGATGCGCGGCACGTCGAGCACATCGAGCCCGGGGTTGCCGAGCGTCTCGCCGAACAGCAGCCGCGTTTCGGGGCGAATCGCCGCGCGCCAGGCGTCGGCGTCGCGCGGATCGACGAACGTTGTCGAGATGCCGAAGCGCGGCAGAGTGTAGTCGAGCAGATTGTGCGAGCCGCCGTATAACGCCCGCGAGGCGACGATGTGCGAGCCTGCGCCCAGCACGGTCACGATGGCAAGATGCAGCGCCGCCTGCCCGCTGGCCACCGCGATGGCGCCGACGCCACCTTCGAGCGCGGCAATGCGTTCCTCGAGCACCGCGCAGGTCGGATTGGCGATGCGCGAATAGACGTAGCCGGCGCGCTCCATGTTGAACAGCGCGGCGGCGTGGTCAGTGTCAGGAAAGACGAACGAAGCGGACTGATAGATCGGCGTCGCCCGGGCACCAGTCGCCGGATCGGGACGCGATCCCGCATGCAAGCTCAGCGTGTCAAAATGGGTCGTCTTGGGCTTGGTCATTGCTTCGCGCCGACGTAGGACCGGGTCCGACGTATGGTAGCGCATGACCGGGCGGATGAGCGCAGCCTACTTGGCCGATCGCGCCGAGCGGCATACACTGGAAACGCAGGCAGCTCGAATAATCAAACCTCTTCGAGGCGAATTCTCCGGAGGAAAATATGCAACGCAAGGCATCCGCCCGCTGGCAGGGCACCGTCAAGGAAGGTCAAGGCACGATCTCGACGCAGTCCGGCGTTCTGAAAGACGCGCCGTACGGTTTCAACGCGCGCTTCGGCGACGGCAAGGGAACCAATCCGGAAGAGTTGCTAGGCGCGGCGCACGTCGGCTGCTTCACGATGGCGCTTTCGTTCGCGCTGAACAACGCCGGATTCACCGCCGAGGCCATAGACAGCGAGGCCGCGGTGACGCTGGACAAAGTCGGCGAGGCCTGGACGATCACCGCGGTGCACCTGACGACGCGGGCGCGCGTACCCAACATCGACGCCGCGAAATTCGCCGAGATAGCGGCCGGCGCCAAGGCCAACTGTCCGCTGTCGCGCGTGATCAACGCGACGATCACCCTGGACGCGAAGCTGGTCGGGTGAGGCGACGTTGAGCGCGGATCCGACGGCGCCGATCAAGGGACGCGGCGCCACCTTCAATCCCGGCAATCGGTTTCGACGCGATACGCGCGAAGCCGTCGACGACGGTTGGACGCCGCCGGAAGGCGAGGATGAGGACGCGCCGCCGCCGCTGAAGACGACAGTCACCCTGCAGCGTTCGCGCACGATCATCGCACGCAACGATTCGCCCGACATTCCGTTCACCCAGTCGATCAATCCGTATCAGGGATGCGAGCACGGCTGCGTCTACTGTTACGCCCGCCCGACACACGCCTATCTCGATTTGTCGCCGGGCCTCGACTTCGAGACCAGGCTCTTTGCCAAGCCCGATGCGGCGAAGATGCTGGAAGCGGAGCTCGCCAAGCCCGGCTACGTCTGCGATGCCATCGCGATGGGCACCAACACCGATCCGTACCAGCCGATCGAACGCGAGTGGAAGATCACGCGGCAGATCCTGGAAGTGCTCGCTGCGTGCGAGCACCCGGTATCGATCGTCACCAAGTCGGCGCTGGTCGAGCGCGACATCGACATCCTCGCGGCGATGGCCGCAAAGAATCTGGCGCGCGTCTATGTCTCGGTGACGACGCTCGACCGCGAGCTCGCGCGCAAGCTCGAGCCGCGCGCCGCGACGCCGCAGAGGCGGCTGGCCGCGATCAAGGCGCTCGCCGGCGCGGGCATTCCCGTCGGCGTGATGACCGCGCCTATCATCCCCCAGCTGACCGACAAGGACATGGAAGCGATTCTCGAAGCGGCGGCGGCCGATGGTGCCGAATACGCCGGGTGGACGATGCTGCGCCTGCCGTTCGAGGTCAAGACGCTGTTTCGCGACTGGCTGGCGCAGCACTACCCGTTGCGCGCCGGGCACGTGATGAGCATCGTGCAGCAGATCCGCGGCGGACGCGACAACGACCCGGAATTCGGATCGCGCATGCGCGGGCAGGGGCAATTCGCCGAGCTCATCGCCCGCCGTTTCGACATCGCCGCGCGCCGCCTGAACCTCAACCGCGAGCGCGCGCCGATGGACACGTCGCGTTTCAAGCCGCCGGTCAGCGCCGCGCAGCGCGCCCAGCTGACGCTGTTCTGACTTTGGCCTCGCATCACGTGGCCGGCCCGACCAACGAGCTGACCGAGAGGCTCGGACGCTGCTATACCGGTGCGGTGCACGACGCGCTGCGCATGATGGGACACGAGCGCTGCGTGCTGCCGCCGGCGATCAAGGCGATCGCACCGGGGACGCGCCTCGCCGGGCCCGTCTGGACGGTCTCCGGCCGGATCGATCGCAGCCGATCGCGCGACGAGACGCTGCTCTCGTGGTGCACGCTGTTGTCGCGCGCGCCGGCCGGTCACGTCGTCGTTTGCCAGCCGAACAATCACGAGATCGCATTGATGGGCGAGCTTTCCGCGCAGACGCTGCAGGCACGCGGCGTGCTGGGCTACGTCGTCGACGGCGGTTCGCGCGACACCGATCTCGTGCTCGAACAGGGCTTCCCGGTCTTTTGCTCGTTCCTTACCCCGGCCGATATCGTCGAGCGCTGGATGTCGGATCGCTACGGGGAGCCCGTCGTCATCGGCGAAGTGACGATTTCAACCGGAGACTACGTGCTCGGCGATCGCGACGGCGTCGTCATCGTACCGGGCAGCCTGGTCGAGGAAACGGTCGCGCGCACCGAAACCGTCGTCGCGACCGAGAGCGAGATGCGCCGTGCGCTGATCAGCGGCATGGACCCGGTGGACGCCTATCACAGGTTCGGCAAGTTCTAGAGCGCGCCCGCGTACTCTCGCTCACTCGAGACCGCATGCCAGGCATCCATGACTTTGCACTGTTCGTCGCTTCGGGCATTCTGCTCAACCTGACGCCGGGCGCCGACACGCTGTATATCGTCACTCGTGCGACGACGCTGGGACGCAAAGCTGGCGCCGTGGCGGCGTTGGGCATCGCCGCCGGCTGCTGCGTGCACATCGTCGCCGCGGGATTGGGTTTGTCGGCGCTGCTGGCGACATCGGCCGTCGCATTCACCGCGGTCAAGCTGGCCGGCTCGGCCTACCTGATCTACATGGGGGTCGTACTATGGCGAACCGGCCCTCGCTCGCCGAGCCCCGCCGCCGCCGCTGCGCTACCGGCGACATCGCTATGGCGCATCTTCGTGCAGGGCGCACTGACCAATATCCTGAATCCGAAGGTCGCGCTGTTCTTTCTGGCGTTCCTGCCGCAGTTCGTCGACCCCGAAGGGGCGCACCGGCTGGCGGCATTCCTGCTGCTCGGGACGGTGTTCAATACGACAGGGTTGCTGTGGAACCTGTTGGTCGCGTGGTCGTCTGCGGGAATCGGCAGGCGCTTCAACGGCCTCCCGGCGCGCATGCACGCGCTGCATCGAATCGCCGGTGCCGTGTTCGTGGCGCTCGGCATCAAGCTGGCGCTCACCGCACGCCAGGCTGGCTAGTCCTGGTTCAAGCCGGGGGTGTCTCGCCTTCGACCGGAGGCGTTCCGCCCTCTGCGGCGGCGTCGGCTTCCGTCTTTTCCAGCTTGCGCTTGCGCTTTTCTTCCTGCTTTTTCTTCTTTTCCAATTCCTTTTGCCGTTTCTGGTATTGATAGTTGGGTTTTGCCAAGGGTAGACCTCCCGTAGGATCGAATTACGGCGAATCGGGATCGCACCGACATGCCGCCGGCGCGACGCGAAACGCCGCGTCTGCCCTATTGTAGGGGCAATCTGCCCCTGCGCGTGAAACTATGGCGGCGCCAAAGCCGATGCTAATGGCTCGGTCGTCCTACCCTGGCGCCGGACTTGCCGACCAGAAACTCGAGGTCGACGCCTCGGTCGGCTTGCTGGACGGTCTCGCAGTAGAGCCGGACCCAGCCGCGTTCGGCGTGCGGCGGCGGCGCCTTCCATTTCGCCTTGCGGCGCGCAAGCTCGGCGTCGGAAACGTCGAGGTGTATGCGGCGCCTGGCGACATCGAGCTCGATCGTATCGCCGTTCTGGACCAGCGCAAGTGGCCCGCCGGCGGCCGCTTCGGGCACGGTGTGCAGTACCACCGTCCCGTACGCGGTGCCTGACATCCGCGCGTCCGATATGCG
>DATBBM010000157.1:0-15221 GCA_036270955.1 Casimicrobiaceae bacterium
CGACCTCGCGCGCCACGCGCGTGACTTCCGACGCGAACGACGAGAGCTGGTCGACCATCGTGTTGATGGTGTTCTTGAGCTCGAGGATTTCGCCCTTGACGTCGACGGTGATCTTCTTCGACAGGTCACCGGTCGCGACCGCAGTCGTCACGTCTGCGATGTTGCGCACCTGTGCGGTCAGGTTGCTCGCCATCGAGTTGACACTCTCGGTCAAGTCCTTCCACGTTCCCGCGACACCCTGCACGTCGGCCTGGCCCCCGAGCTTGCCCTCGGTACCGACCTCGCGCGCCACGCGCGTCACTTCCGCCGCGAAAGATCGCAGCTGGTCGACCATCGTGTTGATCGTGTTCTTGAGCTCGAGGATTTCGCCCTTGACGTCGACGGTGATCTTCTTCGACAGGTCACCAGTCGCGACCGCAGTCGTCACGTCGGCGATGTTGCGCACCTGTGCGGTCAGGTTGCTCGCCATCGAGTTCACACTCTCGGTCAAGTCCTTCCACGTGCCGGCCACGCCCTGCACGTCGGCCTGTCCGCCCAGACGTCCGTCGGTGCCGACCTCGCGCGCCACGCGCGTGACTTCCGACGCGAACGACGAGAGCTGGTCGACCATCGTGTTGATGGTGTTCTTGAGCTCGAGGATTTCGCCCTTGACGTCGACGGTGATCTTCTTCGACAGGTCGCCGCCGGCCACCGCCTTGGTAACGTCGGCGATGTTGCGCACCTGGCCGGTCAGATTGCTGGCCATCGAGTTGACGCTCTCGGTCAGGTCTTTCCATGTGCCGGCCACGCCCTTGACGTCCGCCTGTCCGCCGAGCTTGCCTTCGGTACCGACCTCGCGTGCGACGCGCGTGACTTCCGCTGCGAACGATCGCAGCTGGTCGACCATCGTGTTGATGGTGTTCTTGAGCTCGAGGATTTCGCCTTTGACGTCGACGGTGATCTTCTTCGACAGGTCACCGGTCGCGACCGCGGTCGTCACGTCGGCGATGTTTCGCACCTGTGCGGTCAGGTTGCTCGCCATCGAGTTGACGCTTTCGGTCAGGTCCTTCCAGGTGCCCGCGACGCCCTTGACCTTGGCCTGCCCGCCGAGCTTGCCCTCGGTGCCGACCTCGCGCGCCACGCGCGTGACTTCGGCGGCGAAGGATCCGAGCTGGTCGACCATCTTGTTGACCGTCTTGGCGGTGCGCAGAAACTCGCCTTGCAGCGGCGCTCCGTCGACCTCGAGCGCCATCGTCTGCGACAGATCGCCCTGCGCGACCGCGCCGATCACCCGCGCGGTTTCGCTGGTCGGATGCACCAGATCGTCGATCAGAATGTTCACCGCGCCGATCGAATCGCGCCAGAAGCCGGTGACGTCACCGAGCGATCCGCGCTTGCCGAGCTTGCCTTCCTTGCCGACGACCCGCGAAAGCCGCTCGAGCTCGCTCGCCATCCGTTCGTTGCGCTCGACCACTTCGTTGAACACGTCGGCGACGCGTCCCGAGACGCCGAGCCAGTTGGGCGGCAGGCGAACTCCGGCGTCGCCTCGGCGCAGCGCGTTCAACGCGCCGAGAATGACCGTCATTTCGTTGGTCGGAGTTAACGGGCGATCAATGACTTTCATGGCAAAGCTCCGGTGACACAGTCGGATCGTGAATCAGGTCGCGTCCGCTGCAGCAAATGATCGACAAATTATGCACAAGTTTGCGCAGGCTAGCGATTGAGGCGATATACGGATCATTCTCCTTTTGGAGGCGATCCGCCTGCAGTGCGAGGCAATTTTCGAGCTCGTGTAACTTTTACAAACGCTGTGCACTACCGGTTTACGCTAAACCATTGATTTATTTTTTTAATCGGCGCGGCGCTTGTTGCGCGGCAATCACATTGGCGACTGACGAGAAACGGAACGCGGAATGCCACGATAAATGCACCAATGACCTTCGTTCGAGGGCACTTGGAGAGTCCGCAGCGGCTTGCGGTTCCACCGGCGACTCGCCGCCTTGCCGGAATGCACGGCTGCAAGCCAGGAGCGTCGCCGGGGCTCAGTGCTTCTTGACGCAGCGGCCAGCTAACGCAGGGACGGAGCCCGGCCCGCGGGCGCACCCGGCGCGAGCGGCACCGGCGAACGGCCCGGCGCCGCTGCGCGCCCTTCGAGCCAGGCCCGCACGGCCATCAACGCGCCGTCGGCGAAACCCCAGCTGACCAGCGCCGGCGCCGGAACGTCGAGCACCTGGAACGGGTTCCATAACGCGAGGTGCAGCCGCGGGCGCCATCGGCGCGAGTTCTCGCCATAGCGCGCGCGCTGGTTGGATGCCAGCACCGTCGCACGGCCGTCCCGCGGCAGCCGGTCCCAGTCGAGGTTTTGCAAGTCGTCTACTTGGACGATCTCGACCACGCGAAAGGCTTGGAAAAGCGCTGCCACCGACTCACCCGATGGTCCGGCTTCCGACACGCCGTCGGTCGGAACGCTGCGCTGGGTGACGACGCGCAGCGGCTGGTCCAGAGGCGGCGGCCGCGCGTCGCCGATCCGGGTCAGCGAAAGCGCCCACGCGCGCTCCATCAGACGCTCGTCCGCCCCGCGGCGCGCTTTGGCGTAGCGTGGCTGCCGTGCCGGATATCGCTGGGCCAATGCGTCGAGTCGCGCCCGCGAGCGCCGCAATTCGGCGCGCGCAAGCGAGCCGTCGGCGATCGCGCCCGCGATCGCCTGGAGGGCGGCGGCCTGTTCGTCCCGAGTGCCCAGCGCCATCACCATATCGGCGCCGGCCTGCAACGCCAGCACTGCGGCGCGGTCGTGCCCGTAACGCCGGTGTATGGCCTTCATCACCAGCGAGTCGGTGATGATCACGCCTTTGTAGCCCCAGGTTTCGCGCAGCAGACCTCGCAGGAGCTTGCGCGACAGCGTGGCCGGATGTTGGGGATCGATGCGAGGGTAGACGATGTGTGCCGTCATGATGGCGGGGGCCTTGCTCTTCAGCTCGCGAAACGGCTTGAGCTCCAGCGCGCGCAATGCCTGCATCGACTTGTCGACCACCGGCAGTTCCAGATGCGAATCGACGCGGGTGTCGCCATGCCCGGGAAAATGCTTGATGCAGCAGGCGACGCCTTCGCGCAATGCACCGCGCATCCAGGCGCCGGCCAGTCGCACGACTTCGGAGGGGTTCGACGAGAAGCTGCGCGCAGCGATCACCGGATTCGCCGGATTGTTGCTGACGTCCGTCACGGGAGCGAAATTCCAGTTGAACCCGAGGCTCTTCACCCCGCGCGCAACTGCGGCACCCACCTCTTCGGCAAGGACCGCACTGCCCGCCGCGCCGAGCGCCATCGCCGCGGGCGGATTCGGCAGGAAAGTCGCACGGATCACCGCACCTCCTTCCTGATCGATGCCGATCAGCGCTCTCGAGCCCATGGCTCTACGCAACGCGGCGGTCAGCGCGCGCACTTCGGCTTCGCTGCCGAGATTGGAGCGGAAGAGCACGACGGCGCGAATGCGGTTCCGGCGCAAGAATTCCGCCTGCGAGGCATCGAGCACTTTGCCCCGGATGCCGACCATCATCAGCGCGCCCGCGTGGAATGCGGTGGAGGATGACTCCGAGCCAGGAGCCTCGGGTGCTCGGTCAATCGTTCGCGAGATCAATTTCCTCTCCTTCGACGATCACGCGCTGCAGCTGCAAGTCGCGGTCCAGCAGCACGAGGTCGGCGTGCGCGCCTGGCGTCAGTCGCCCGCGGTCGGCCAGCCCCAGGTATTCGGCGGCGTAGGACGACACCCGCCGCGACGCGTCCTCGAGCGGAAGCCCGATCGTGATCAGATTGCGCAGCGCCTGGTCCATCGTCAGCGTGCTGCCGGCCAGCGTGCCGTCGGCCAGGCGTACACCGCCCAGGCATTTGGTGACGCGGTGGCGTCCGAGGCGGTAGTCGCCGTCGGGCATGCCGGTCGCGGCGGTCGAATCGGTCACGCAGAAAAGACACGGAATCGCGCGGAGCGCGGCGCGGATCGCACCCGGGTGGACGTGAAGCAGATCCGGAATGATCTCGGCATATCGTGCATGCGCCAGCGCCGCGCCTACGATGCCCGGCTCGCGGTGATGCATGGCGGTCATCGCGTTGAACAAGTGGGTGAAGCCTCCGGCGCCGCGTTCCAGTGCGGCGACACCGTCCTCGTAGCTGCCCAGCGTGTGCCCAATCTGGACCTGGAATCCCGCCGCGCGCAGCGCAACGATGATATCGAGATTCCCCGGCAGCTCCGGCGCCAGCGTGATCAGCCGGATCGGCGCCAGCGCGTGCAGCGCGCGGATTTCCGCAATCGAGGCGGCGCGGACGAAATCCGGTTGCGCGCCGAGCTTGCCGGGATTGATGTACGGGCCTTCCAGGTGCACGCCCAGCACGCGCGCCGCGGCGCTCGCGCGACTCGCGCAGGCGGGAGCCAGCGCTCGCATCGCCGCTTCCACTTCAGGTAGCGGCGCGGTCATCGTCGTGGCCAGCAGCGACGTCGTGCCGTGCCGCGCGTGCAGCCTCGCGATGCGTTCGATTGCCTCGCCACCTTCCATGGTGTCGCTGCCGCCGCCGCCGTGCACATGCGTATCGATGAATCCCGGCAGCACCAGCGCCTGCGCTTCGCCTCTCGCCCGGTCCTCGGTGCGCGGCGTTCCTTCGATGCGCGTGACGCGGCCTTCTTGGTGCTCGATCGTGCCGCGCACGAATCCCTGCGGCGTCAGAATGTGTCCGTCGATGCGCACCGCGCTCATGCCTCGCGTCTCATCTCGGCCACGAAATCGTAGTAGTCGCTGCGGCAATAGGAATGCGTGAGCTCGACCGCCTGACCGCTGTCCAGATAGCCGACCCGAGTAATGAACAGAACCGCGCGCCCGGTAGGCACCTCTAGCAATTGCGCCAGGCGCTTGTCGGCATTGAGAGCCCGCAGATGCTGCAGCGCGCGCACGGGCGCGCGTCCCAGCATCGCCAGATGCGCGTACAGCGATGCATCGACCTGCGAAGGATCCGGCAGAATCTGCTCGGGTAGCACGCTGACTTCGTAAGCCATGACTACGTTGTCGGCGAGGCGCAGCCGCTCGAGGCGCGCGACGCGGGAGCCGGGCGACAGGCCAAGCGACAGCAGCTCGCCGGGCGCGGCAGCCGTGCAGATGCGCGCGAGCCAGCGCGAGGAGGGCGTGAAGCCGCGCTGATGCAGCTCCTCGGAAAAGCTGGTCAGGCGCGACAGCGGCTGCTCGAGGCGGGGCGCGATGTAGTTGCCCGAACCGCGCCGGCGCACGACCAACCCCTGCTCGACCAGCTGATCGATCGCTTTGCGCGCGGTTACACGCGACAGGCTGAGCGACTCCGACAGCACTCGCTCGGACGGCAGTGCCTCGTCGGGCTGGTAGTCGTGGTCGTGTATCGCCTGTGCGAGCTTTTGCGCGAGCTGCAAGTACAGCGGTGACGCCGCTCTGGCGTCAGCGCGGAATTCGAACGGGCGGTCTTTCATCGCGCGCTTTCGGTCACCCCAGCGAGCGCCTGGCGGACGAGGCGAAGCGCGCCGTCGGCGCCGTCCGCTGCCGGCTCGACGCATCGCCTCCGGATCGATGGCTCGAAACGGGGCAGCAGCCTTTGCCCGACGCTGCCGAAAATCGCGAGCGGCAGCGCGCCCTCGGGGTCGAGCGCGGCGGCTATTTCCTCGAGCGAGCGCACCGCGCGATCGAGCAGCGCGGCGGCAAATGGATCGCTCGCGGCCGCGTCGAACACGAGCGGGGCGAGCTCGGCGTAGGCGTTCTGCCCCGGTCGATCGCACCAGCCGAGCAACGCCTCGCGCGACGTGCCCGCCACCGCCAGAACCGCGCCGACCAGCGGACCGACGCGGGCGCGGCCGTCGATCGCGCGGTGCGTCTCTCGCATCGCGCGCAATCCCAGCCACGCGCCGCTGCCCTCGTCGCCGACGGGAAATCCCCAGCCGCCGACGGCCACGCGCAGACCGTCGTGGCGCAGTGCCTCACCGACGCTACCGGTACCGGCGATGACGATCGCTCCGGGCCGTCCTCCGTGTGCGCCGAGCAGGGCCGTGTACGCATCGGTATCCAGTGCGACGTGCGCGAACGGTGGAGCGCGGCGGAGAAACTCGTCGCAGCGTTGCCGCACGTTGGCGCCGGCGAGGCCGAGGCCCAGCGCGCATTGCTCGCGAGGTGCGGGTGCAAGTCCTGCATCGGCGAACGCGCCGTCGACGGCCTGCTCGATGTGTTTCCACGCCTGCTCGATTCCCTGTGCAAGCGCGGATGGGCCCGATGCGGCAAATCCCAGCACGGCGCCGCCTACCGAGGCAAGCCGCGCGCGTGTGTGCGTGCCGCCACCGTCGATGCCGATGCAGTAGCGGATTGCCCGAGATCGATCGGGAATCAACGGATTCGAAGCCTAATTGAACAAGGGTCCGGCTAGCTTAGTACAGTAAATACCAGTTAGTCAATTGGTATTATACTGGTATCTTGCCGGGATTCTTCCCGGGATGCGGCCCGCAGAGGCCCGTTACCCGGCCCAGGGGCTGGAAGAACCCGCTGTTGGACAATACCAGTTCGGGGCGGCGGCCCGACCGCGTCGGGTGCCGCGGTCAGCTGAACAAGGTGGCGAGCAGACCCGCGATACCTAGCCCTAGCGCCGCCAGCGCATCGCCGGCGATCAGACCGCCGCCGACCAGCGAGGTCGTGCTCATGTCGCTCGGCAGTGCTGCCGGCTGGTCCTTCCGCTTGGGCAGGCTGTTGACGAAGCTCGAAAGCACGCCGCCGGCGGCGAACCATGCCGAGGTGGCGAGGTTAAGGAATCCGCCGAAAGAGGTCGCATACGGCGACGGCAGCACGATCGCATCGAGGACAAAGTCGGTGCTGAAGCCCACCCGGCCCGATTTCACGAACGCCTGGTATCGCTCGCGCGACTTGATGTATTTGCGCAGGAACTCGGTCACGAATCCGATCAGGATGCCGATCCAGATGGCGGTGCGCTGATACGGCTTGTCGTCGGTAAGGCTGCGCAGCACGCCGACGAACTTGTAGGTCATCGCCGAGGTCCATTGCGCCGGCTGCTTGTCGGCGGGCATCGTCGTCTGGTCGAGGCCCAGCACCGGATAGGCGCTCATGAAGAGCTTGGCGAACACCACCGCCATGATCGCGCCCATCACGATGCCGGCCACCTGGAAGCGGAACTGGATCATCCGGTTGGTACCGAGCCGCCAGCCCGTCGACCGGTCCTGCTGCATATCGCAGGCCTCGCTGGTCGACACCAGCAGGACCGTCGCGGCCATCATCCCGACGATAGGATCGCGCAAGCCGATGCCAGCCATCAGGACCACGGTCACGACGAACGCCGAGGAAATCGGATTCGAGTCGGTGATGCCGAGGGATATTCCGTTGACCAGCGCGAACACGAACACGAGCAGCACGGCCATCACCAGATAACCGACCGGCTGGTGCAGCACCTGCGAGCCGACGATGACGATGCAGATGCCCCAGAACACTACCCAGGCAACGAGTCGCCGGGTGTTCGTCTTCTTCCAGTCCTCCTGCTCGACCACCTTCTCCGCGATTACCTGGCGCGAGCGCTGCCAGGCGCGGAACAGGATCAGCGACACGTCGACGATCGCGGCGCCCATGATCATGCCCAGCGCGATCAGGAATGTGATCTTGCGGAACGGCTCGTTCGGCTGCAGCCATCCGATCGAGATGAAATACGGCATCATCACCCAGCCGGCAAGCCCGCCGACTATCGCGGCGATGCCGATGCGCGCGCCGACGATCATGCCGGCGCCGAACGTCGACGTCGACAGGTTGATCGCGCCGAGCGCCGCAATCTTCTCGCTTCCTATCCCGCCAACGACGCCGAGCGCCATGCCACCGAACAGCCGCGTCACCGATTGCCGGAGCAGTTCGGGATCGGTCAGCGCGCGCAGGATGTTTGCGACGGCGAGCCCCGACGGAAACGTGAGCTGCAGGCGGTCGACCAGGATCGGCGTGTAGAGCATGCCCACGCCGACGCCGAACATCCCGATGCACATCATGTAGAGGATCAGCTGCCACGTAGGGGGTGCCGGCATTCCCATCCACGTCATCGCCTGGATGACGACCGCCATTGCGCTCATGCCGGCGACCGATGCCGCCGTCGTCTGGATGTAGTTGGCGCCGTGACGTCCGGCCGCGCCGTAGCCGAAGGTCACTGTCGAGCCGAGGATTCCGGCGAGAACCTGTCCGCCGACGAAGAAGCCAAGCGAAAAGTTCATGTACGACGCCGCGACGCCGCCCAGCGGACCGAGGATCAGGATGCCGACGGCGCCCAGCAGCGCGTAGTACTTCCACGTGCCGGGCTTGGGCAGCCAGGCCCAGCGCGGCGCGGCCTCGGAAAGCGGCATCGGTGTGGTAGCCATGGTCCTCCGGGGTCGTTATCGATCGGGGTCTATGTTAATGGACTTGCGGCGGATTATCGCCAATTTCGCTAAGCTGCGGCCGTCAGCAAACGATGCCGGATGGCAAGGGGAGGAACGATGGCGACGCTGCGGGTGAAATGGCTTGGTGCATGCACAGTGGCATTGACGCTTCTGGGGTGTGGCAACGATCAGGGGACAGGCGGCACGCCTAAGGCCGGCGTCGCCGCGCCCAAGGCCGTCGAGGCGAAGCCTGCGCCCTACGCCTATCCGGCGCCGGTGAAAGGTCACATCAAGGAACTCAACATCGGCGAGTTCGACCTGGTCGACGGCATCGCCTATCCGTCGATGGCGGGCAGCGGCACGGTCATCTACGTCGCCAGCAAGCCGATCGCTTCCCCGATGCTCGTCGACTCGACGTGTCCGCTGACGCAGGCGCGCGCTCTGGCAAAGTTGCGCAATGCGAGTTTCGCCGAGATAACGCTCGACGCGGCAGGGCGATCGAAATACTTCACTGCCGGCACGCCGTTCGGCGGCAGTCTCAACGATCTGACCCCGCGCGATTGGTCAAGCACGCTGAAGACCGATGCCGGCCGCGCCACCGGCAGCGTCGTCCATCGCCAGTACGGCAAATACGAATTCGACGTGCCGTTGTCCAATCCAAAATTCGACCAGATAAGCGAGGGCGATCGAGAACAGAAGCGGAAACTGGCAGCAACGACACCGAAGCCGGGTGCCCAGGCGATAAACGCTGCGTACGTGGCTGTGCGCGATGCGGCGCTGAAGAAGGACTTGAAGGCGATGCTCGCGGCGCTGGGATTCGACGCGAAGCAAAGCGCCGCGATCCGCGGCATGGACGGTATCGATGCCGACTTCCTGGTGTTCGCGGATCGCTTCCTCACGCCGGGCACGCCGGGGGATCCCTGGGACAAACCCGGCGCGGGCCAGGTCCGTGGAGAAGGCGTGAAGGCCAGCGGCAAGAAGTATTTCAACGACTACTACTTCGACGCTTGCGGCGACCGTCTGGTGCTCACGCACATCGTCGAGCAATCGCCCTGAGGGCGTGAAGAAAACGGGCATGTTGGATAGTCAAGTGGATTATTCCCTATAGGCGGCACAAGTATTGCGGTTGGCAGCGGCGGGAGCGCGGCGGTAAAGTACACCTCGGGCATTGGCGGGCCAGGAGGCTCCGGCGTGCAGGGTTCACCAAACGAGACGACGCTTCTCTTCACCGATATCGAAGGCAGCACGCGGCTCTGGGAAGAGCAGGCGGAAAGCATGGCGCGCGCGCTCGCGGGACACGACGCGCTGTCGCGTGCGGCGGTCGAGCGCAACAACGGCATTGTGGTGAAAATGACCGGCGACGGGATGTACGCTGCCTTCGCCGATCCTTGCGATGCTGTCAGCGCGGCCCTGATGCTGCAACAGTCGCTCGACGATCCGGCGACGACCGACGGAATACGATTCAGCGTTCGCTTCGGCTTGCATCTTGGCATCGTCGAGCGTCGGAACGACGACTTGTTCGGCAGCCCGGTAAACCGTGCGGCGCGGATCATGAAGGCCGCCCACGGCAGCCAGATCCTGCTTTCGCAGGCGGTGGTCGATCGCGTCCGCGGGAACCTGCCGCCGGCAGCCGCCGTGCTCGATCTCGGCGGAATCCGGCTGCGCGATCTCGCCACCCCCGAGCACGTATATCAACTCGTTCATCCGAGCCTTCGCCCGGATTTCCCGGCGTTGCGCTCGCTCGCGGCGACCCCCAACAACCTGCCGCAGCAGGTGACGTCGTTCATCGGGCGCGAACGCGAGCTCGGCGAAATCAAGAGGCTCCTCGTAAGCACGCGTCTGCTGACCCTGCTGGGGATGGGTGGACTGGGCAAGACGCGCCTCTCGCTGCAGGTCGCGGCCGACGTGCTGGACGGCTATCCGGACGGCGTATGGTTTGTCGATCTGGCGCCGATCAAGGACCCATCGCTGGTTCCGACCGCCGTGGCGCAAGTCCTGAACGTGAGGGAGGAGCCGGGGAAGCCACTCGATCGAACCTTGTGCGAGCACCTCAAGGACCGTGAACTGCTGCTCGTTCTCGACAACTGTGAACATCTGATAGCGGCTTGCGCGGGACTGGTCGATACGTTGCTGCGCGCCGCGCCTCAGGCCCGCTTCCTCGCGACGAGCCGCGAGGGGCTGCACATCCGCGGAGAGCAGACCTATCAAGTGCTCCCTCTCGCGGCGCCCGACCGCAACGCGGGACTGGACAACCTGCTTCGCTCGGAAGCGGTCCAGCTTTTTGTCGAGCGTGCGCGAGCCCAGAAGCCGGGTCTCGTCCTGGCCGAGCGCGATGCTCCTGCGCTGGCCGAGCTTTGCGCGCGACTCGACGGCATCCCCCTCGCGCTCGAATTGGCGGCGGCCAGAATGAGATCGTTGTCCATCGCCGAAATCAATGGGCGACTGCATGACCGCTTCAAGCTGCTTACCGGCGGAAGCCGGGTCGCGCTGGAACGTCAGCAGACGCTGCGCGCGCTGGTGAGCTGGTCCTACGACCTGCTGCAGGAAAAGGAGCAGATGCTGCTCGATCGGCTGAGCGTATTCGCAGGGGGTTTCGATCTTCCCGCGGCGGAAGCGGTGTGCGGCGCCGAGCCGCTCGAGCCCGACGATGTCATCGACCTTCTCAGCTCGCTGGTGGAGAAATCTCTGGTCATGGTCGACCAGGGGGATGGCGTGTCGCGGTATGGACTGCTCGAGACGATACGGGAGTTCGCACGCGAGCATTTCAGCAAGCGCTACGACATGCTGGGGACGATCCGGGAGTTTGCGAACGAGCGGCTGGTCGACCGCGACGACGTCGCGGCGACGGCGAAGCGGCATTGCGATTACTTTTTCGAGTTTGCAAAGACGATCAGGCACAAGCTACTCGGGGCGGACCAGGCGGAGTGGACCAACCGTGCCGAAGCCGACCTCGACAATTTGCGCGCCGCGATCGCTCTGGGGCTTTCCGGAGGCGTCGATCCGGTCATGGCGGTCAAGATCGAGGTCGCGTTGATGCGTTTCCGCATTCTCCGCGGCTATTCGACCGAGGCGCGCAAGAATATACGCGCCGCACTTCTCCTCCCCGGGATCAGGGAGCCCAACTTTTTCCGCGCTCATGCGCTATACGTCGGCGGCGTGCTTGCCACCAATCAGAGCGACCATGCCGAGGCGACGACGATGCTGACCGAGTGTCTGGCGATCCGCCGGGGCCTCGACAATCCCCGGGACGTCGCGGCGACGCTGTCCACACTAGCGACGCTTCACCTGCAACAGGACGACGCGGCGAAGGCGCGCGAATATCAGGAGGAAGCCATCGCCGTATTTCGCAGCCTCGACGACCGGCTGGGCGAGACGATCGGGCTGATCAACCTCGGTGAAATCGCCGTGCGACAGGGCGACGATGACGGCGCGCGAAGCCTGTTCGAGCAGGCGTTGCCGATAGCCCGGAGCATCCAGAACCTGGAGCTGGAAAGCGAATGCGAGCGCAATCTGGGCGAGCTGGCCCTGCGGACGAACGACCTGGCGGCCGCGCAGCTGCGCTTCGCCCGGTCGCTCAAGATCTGCCGCGACGCACAGGACAAGCGCGGCGAGGCGATTACGCTCTGGAGACTCGGCAAGGCCGACGCCGCAAGAGGCGACCACGAGACCGGATGCAAGGGCCTGATCGATGCACTGCGCGCGTTGCGGGCGTTCGAAATGAACATGGAGGCGCTCGATTGCCTGGAGGATTACGCCAGGCTTTTGCAGGAAGTCAGGCGATCCGAGGACGCGGTCGCTATGTTCGCGGCGGCCGCTGCCGGACGGGAGCTTTTGATGCTTCCCAGGTCGGCGCGGCGTGAAGGCGAAAGACAGGCCAGCATCGAGGCCGCGCGCGCTGACCTTGGAAAGCCTGCATTCGATGCGGCGTGGTCGGCCGGCTCGGGATTGACGCTGGACGAGGCCGTGGCCCGCGCATCGACATCAACGACGGTGATCACCATCTCGGCGTGATCGCGCGGTGTGTCGCCAACACGCCGGATCGACCGGCTTGACGTGTCGCGCGCCCGTCGCCCGCTCGGATCGATGACGGGGCGAAGAGCAAGCGGATGACCACGCCTCCCCAAGGCCGCACTTCCAAGCCGAATCCCGCCACGCCTACCGCGGCGGACGTCATGCGCCGGGCGGTCGCCGATTTTCAGGCTGGCAATCTGGCCGAGGCTGAACGTCTTTGCCGGATCGTGCTCGGCGCGCGCCCTGATCATTTCGACGCCCTCCATTTGTCGGGCACGATCGCCGCGCGACGGCAGCGCTTCGAGGAAGCGGACCGGTTGCTGAGCCAGGCCCTCGCCCTCAACAAGGAATCGGCCGAGGCCCACTCGAACTACGGAAATGTAAAGAGGGCGCGGGGACAGATCGCCGATGCGCTGGCGAGCTACGACCGGGCGCTGGCGCTCAAGCCGTCGTTCATCGAAGCATTGAACAACCGAGGCGGCGTTCTCAAGGATCTCGGACGCTTCGACCAGGCGCTGTCGAGCTACGATGCGGCGCTCGCGCTCAAGCCCGATCTTGCCATCCTGCATTTCAACCGCGGCGCCGTCCTGTCCGCGATGAAGCAATACGACGATGCGCTGCAGAGCTACGACCGCGCGCTGGCGCTCAACGGCGGTCTTCCCGAGGCGCTGAACAACCGCGGCGTCACGCTGGCGTCGCTGAAGCGGCACGAGGAAGCGCTGGCGAGCTACGGCCGGGCGCTGGCGCTGGTGCCCGACTTTGCCGAAGCACTGCAAAATCGCGGCGTCGCCCTGTCGCACCTCGGCCGTCACGAAGGCGCCGCAAAGGACCTCGAACGGGCGTTGCGCCTTAACCCCGACCTCCCGTTCGCTAGGGGAACCCTGCTGCATTCGAGAATGCACCTTTGCGACTGGCGCTCTTACGCACAGGAATCGAAGCGGGTGATCGACGATGTGCGCGCAGGCAAGCGCGCGATCGAGCCGTTCATGTTCCTCGCCATTTCGGATTCTCCGGAAGATCAGCTGCGTTGTTCGCGGACCTGGGTCAGCGAACGGTGTCCGGCGGCAACCACGGTTTGGACGGGCGGCCGGTACCGCCACGACCGGATCCGGCTCGCCTACGTCTCGTCGGATTTCCGCGCGCATCCGCTCGGCCACCTGATGGCGGCGCTGTTCGAACAGCACGACCGCAAGCGCTTCGAGCTGATCGCGGTGTCGATTGGACGCGACGACCATAGCGCGATGCGATCCCGCCTCCAGCGCGCCTTCGACAAATTTGTCGACGCCGAGCGGCAAAGCGATCGCGACATCGTCGGCATGATGCGCGAGATGGAGGTCGATATCGCGGTCGACCGCAATGGATTCACGACCGGAGCGCGCCCGGGGATTTTCGCGCTGCGCGCGGCGCCGGTGCAGGTCAACTACCTCGCCTATCCGGGCACCATAGGGGCGGACTTCATCGACTACCTGGTAGCCGACGACGTCGTCATCCCTCGCCAACACCAGCTCTGGTACGCGGAAAACGTGGTCTACCTGCCGGATAGCTATCAGCCAAACGACTCCGGACGGCGCATCGCCGAGCGCACGCCGACCCGGGAGGAAGTCGGGTTACCGGACCGAGCATTTGTCTTCTGCTCATTCAACAACAACTACAAGGTGACGCCGCCGGTATTCGACGTCTGGATGGCGTTGTTGCGGCAGGTCGAGAAAAGCGTTCTGTGGCTGCTCGACGGAACCGCGACGATGCGGCAGAACCTGTGGCGCGAAGCTGGGGCACGGGGCATCGATCCGCAGCGTCTGGTCTTCGCGCCGAGAATCGCCCCCGAGGACCATCTTGCGCGACATCGGCTGGCCGATCTGTTCCTCGATACCCTTCCATGCAACGCGCACACCACCGCCAGCGACGCGCTGTGGGCGGGCTTGCCGGTGGTGACCTGCGCCGGAACGACCTTCGCCGGCCGGGTGGGGGCGAGCCTGCTGCGAGCGGTTAGCCTGCCGGAATTGGTCGCCGGGTCGCTCGACCAGTACGCCTCGTTGGCGTTGCGGCTGGCGAGCGAGCCCGCGACGCTGGATGGGATCCGGCAGCAGCTCGCGCGAAACCGCGCGGTTGCGCCGCTGTTCGATACCGATCGCTTTCGGCGCCATATCGAGGCGGCGTATGTGGAGATGTGGGAGCGGCACGAACGGGGAGAGAGGCCGGCGAGCTTCGCCGTGACGCCGGTCGCCTGACCGAACCGGTACAGAAACGGATGTCGAAAAACCTTACATCGGAGGCCAGCGCCGGCCTGCTCGATCGCGCGTTGGCGACGGGGAAGTTCGTAACGTCAGTCCCTTACGAACGTTTCTCCCTGGCGGTGTGGTTCTTGCTACGGCTGCAGAACCGCCGAATGGGAGGCGGCGCCGCGCATTTCCGCAGCCGCGTTTGAAGCATCAGGAGGAAATTCATGGCTCAAAAGACTGGGCGCATGTCGCGCCGAGTGCTGGTATCGACGCTGTCTCTGCTCTTTGGAACCGCGGCACACGCGGGCTTCTATCCCGGTCATGTCGATCCGGGCGGAAATGGGAGCGACATACCCGGGTTTACTTCGGATTTCGTAGTCGATATCCCTGGCAGTTGTATCAATTCCGACGCCACGGGCTGGCAGGCCACCAATGCCAATAACGGAGTGTCGGGCGGCTGCGGCGACGCCTCGGTGGTCAGCGGAACGGTCTATCTTTATACGACCTCGACATCTCCGCCGACGGGCTCACCGCTCGATTCCTTTGCGCTGGACCCGCTGGACCCGTGGCCTATCCTCGGCGTCTATTCGTCCTTCGGCGCGATCGTAGGCATCGACACC
>DATBBM010000158.1:0-3515 GCA_036270955.1 Casimicrobiaceae bacterium
GGAGCTAGTCGCACAGTGAACGAACGGAGCACCGCAGGTGAGGCCCTGCCAGGCGCGTTCGGGTTGGAAGACGCGCCGATGCTGACGACGCGTTTGCTGAACAAGTCTGCGATGGCTGTAACGGAAATCCGAGGTCAGCCATCCCGCGGATCGGACTAGGGTTTCGAGCGCCTGCCAGGCGGAAGGGTCATCGTCGATTACGAACACGGGCGGAGACTCCGTCTGCGCGTCGTGCCTCGAATGAGCCGCAGTCATATCCATCATGCGTAGCTCCCGGAAATGGTCGAACGCTTGTGGAGACAAGCCTGCGCCCTCCGGCCGACCGAGTCCTTGGTATCGGTCTGAAGATTTGCTGAAGTTTCGCGTGCGGCCGGGCGATTCAGCCGACGAGCAAGGCGGGGCGACGTCCTGGCGTAGACTGTCCGGCAGCGAAGGTACCGGGTGTGTCCTCATGACTGCTCTCGAGGCGTCGTTTCGTTACCGGTTTGCGCATTTCGAGCTCCAGCCCGGGGAGCGGCGTCTGCTCGCCGCCGGCAAACCAGTTCACCTCGGGCCGCACGCCTTCGACCTCCTGCTTGCTTTCGTCGAACGCAGCGGAAGCCTTCTCACCAAGGACGAGCTGCTGTCGCGCGTGTGGCCGCGGGTCATCGTCGAAGAAAATACCTTGCAGGTGCACATCTCGTCGCTGCGCAAGGTCCTGGGGCGCGACGCGATCGCCACCGTCCCCGGACGCGGCTACCGATTTACGATCGAGGTGGCCGGGGATGCGCCAGCGGCGGATGCACCGAAGCACAACCTGCCGCACCAGCTGACGAGTTTCATCGGCCGCGAAAAGGAGATCGCAGAGCTCGAGCAACTGCTCGCCACCACGCGGCTGCTTACGCTTACCGGGTCCGGCGGCTGCGGCAAGACGCGGCTGGCGCTGCAGGTGGCGCGGCGAATACTGCACGCGTATCCGGACGGCATCTGGCTGGTGGAGCTGGCCCCTCTGGGGCGTGCGTCGCTGGTCACGCAGACCGTCGCGAGCGTGCTCGCGGTCAAGGAGCAGGCCGCCAAGGCGCTCCTGGACACGGTGGTCGAATGGGTCGCCTCGAGGAAGCTGCTGCTTGTGCTGGACAACGCGGAGCATCTGCTCGCCGCGTGCGGAGAGCTCGTCGACCTCCTGCTGCGACGCTGTGACCGGTTGGCGATCCTGGTCACCAGCCGCGAGCGCTTAGGCATCGCCGGTGAGCTCACCTATCGCGTGCCCTCGTTATCGGTTCCGGATGCGCGCGGTGATGCCACGCCTGAGGAGGCACTGGCCAGCGAGGCGGCACGCCTGTTCATCGAACGCGCGCGGCTGCAGCGCCCCGAGCTCGAGATCACAGCGAAGGACACCATGCCGCTCGCGTCGATGTGCCGACGCCTGGACGGTATTGCGCTCGCGATCGAGCTCGCCGCACCGCGCGTGCGCACGATGTCGATCGGCGAGTTGAGCCGGCGGATCGACGACCGGTTCTCGCTGCTTACGGAGGGGTCGCGAACGGCGCTGCCACGACACCGGACCCTGCGCTCCCTCATCGATTGGAGCCACGACCTGCTGCACGACGCCGAGAAGCGGGTGCTGTGGCGCGCGTCGGTCTTTTCCGGCGGCTGGACCCTCGAGGCCGCCGAGCGCGTCTGCAGCGGCGCGCACGTCGATCGCCGCGAGGTGCTGGACATTCTCACTTCACTCGCCGACAAGAATCTCGTCACCGTCGACACGCGCGAGGAGCCGACGCGTTTCGGCATGCTGGAGATGGTCAGGCACTACGCGCTCGATCGGCTGCGTGAAAGCGCGGAGGAGGACGCGGTGCGCGGCCGCCATCTCGAGTACTTCCGGCAAATGGCCGAGAAGCTGGACGAGCCGCAGGCCGATGAGGAGCGCGTGCGGTGGCTGAACCGGTCGCAAGGAGAACTTGACAACCTTCGCGCGGCGCTCGCCTGGTGCGAAGCGGACGAGACGCGTGCAGTGACAGGCCTGGCTCTGGCGGGCAGGTTGTACTGGCTGTGGACCACTCGCCTACAAGCGGGCGAGGGACGCGGCTGGGTCGCGCGGCTCCTCGCTGCGGATCGGACCGCCGAAAGGCACGAAGCGCATGCGCGGGCATTCCACGCGGCAGGCACGTTGGCCTCCCACCAGGCCGATCAAGCAGCGGCCGAAGCCTGCCATCGCGAAGCGCTAGCGATCTGGCGGCGCCTCGGCGACCGGCGGCAGATGGTCCGCTCGCTCGGCAGTCTGGGAAACGTCGCAACGGAGCAAGGGAGGTCGTCCGACGCCAGGGCGTTGTACGAGGAGGCGGTGGCGATCGCGAGGGAAGTCGGCGATCGGCGAAGCATCGCCCTTGGCCTGCACCACCTGGGGAACTTGGCGGCGGGCGGAGATGACTACACGAGAGCCGTGACATTGCTCGACGAAGCCCTTTCGATCAGCCGCGAGTTCGGACGACTAAGCGCGGCCCACTGCCACTTGACGCTCGGCGAGGTCCGGTTCCTGCAAAGCGACCTCGTGGCCGCGCGCGCCCACCTCACCGAAGCTCTCGAAGCACACCGCGAGTTAGGGAGCAGGCGTGGGATCGCGCACGCGCTCCATCAGATCGGGTTAGTCTCTCTTGCGGAGGGAGACATCGGCACCGCCCGGATGCAGTTGAGGGAGGCGTTCGCAATGCATCAGGCAGCAGGAGACCGGCTGGGTGTTGGCGAAGCTTTAAACTTCTTCGCCGAATTGTCGTTGGCTAGCGCGAACCCGATGACGGCGGCACGGCTCTGGGGGTGTGCGCAGCGGCTCTGCGAGGAGACGAAGGCCAACAGGCTCGACGATAGCCGCCGCAAAGCTCAAGTCGCCGCCGCGCGCCGTGCCCTGCAGGACGATGCCGCTTTCGACCGCGCGTGGGAAGAAGGACGGTCGTGGACCCTGGATGAAGCGATTCGGCGTGCGATGGAAATCTGAGCTCTCTGGCTTGCGCCGCGACCTCAAGCGCGAGCCGCGCTCGTAGACCGGCCTAAGCCGGCACTGCCTAGCAGCAACCGCGCGCCGCTACAGCAACTGCTCCAGCACGAACGGCGTGAGCAGCATGTTGCGGAACTGCATGAAGGGTGTGACTTCCGGTTCGGATGACAGCGCAACATCGGGCTGATCGCCCATCACCAGCCACTGGAGGCTCTGGCCGTCGGGGCCGAAGCGCAATTGATACGAGCTGTGCAGCGGGGTCGCGTCGATCGCGCGGACCACGTCGCGAGCGAGTCGTCCCGGGTCGTCGCGTTCGTATTTGACGACAGGGCCGCGCTTTGGACGAATGGGCCACTACTGGACCGCATTTGATTGACATCAGAATTTGGTCTGCCACGATATGCAAACTGCCAGTTGCTTTAGATCGCGGACCACGGAGCTAGTCGCACAGTGAACGAACGGAGCACCGCAGGTGAGGCCCTGCCAGGCGCGTTCGGGTTGGAAGACGCGCCGATGCTGACGACGCGTTTGCTGAACAAGTCTGCGA
>DATBBM010000159.1:0-23636 GCA_036270955.1 Casimicrobiaceae bacterium
CCGCAGGTCGGCAAGGAGCTCTACGAAAACGGCGCGCTGGCGCTGCTGCTGGTGAGCTTCGGCATCGTGGCCTATCTGGCGCTGCGCTTCGAATGGCGATTCGCCGTGTCTGCGATTATCGCGAATCTGCACGACGTCATCATCATTCTCGGCTTTTTCGCGCTGTTCCAGTGGGAGTTCTCGTTGCCGGTGCTGGCCGCGGTGCTGGCGGTGCTCGGCTACTCGGTCAACGAATCGGTGGTGATCGCCGACCGGATTCGCGAAAACTTCCGCAAGATGCGCAAGGCGAGCGTTCCGCAAGTCATCAACAACGCGATCACCAGCACGCTTTCGCGCACGATCATCACGCACGGCTGTACGTTGATGATGGTTCTGTCGATCTTCTTCTTCGGCGGCGAGACGCTGCACCATTTCGCGTTGGCGCTCGCCATCGGCATCTGCTTCGGCATCTACTCGTCTGCTCTGGTGATGGCCTCGCTGGTGATGTGGCTGGGGGTGTCGCGCGAGGACCTGGTCAAGCCGGACAAGAAAAGCGGCGCGGCGGGTGCCGAGAACATCCTGCCCTGAGAGGTCCGCAGTCGCCGCCGGACAGGCGCGATGCTGACCACGCTGCTGTACTCGCTGCTGGCGCTGGACTCGACGCTCGCCGAGCTCGCCGCGCAGCACTCGTGGGTCCTTTTCGTCGCGCTGTTCCTGGTGATTTTCGCCGAGACCGGCTTGGTGGTTTTTCCGCTGCTGCCAGGCGACTCTCTGCTTTTCCTGGCCGGCACCGTCGCCGCGGCAAGCGGAATCGACGTGCATCTGCTCGCGATCGTGCTGTTCATCGCTGCGGTTGCCGGAGATTCTGTCAATTACGCCGTCGGACACTTCCTCGGGCCGAAGGTGTTCAATCTGCCGCCCGACAGCAAACTTTCGCGCTGGCTCAAGCCCGAATACCTGGAGCGCACCCACCGCTTCTACGAAAAATATGGCGGCTTCACGATCATCATCTGCCGCTTCGTTCCCATCGTCCGGACGTTTGCGCCATTTCTCGCTGGCGTCGGCGCGATGACTTACCGCCGCTTTCTGGCGTACAACGTGATCGGCGCCGCGTTATGGGTCGCGGCGCTGGTGTACGCGGGCTACCTGTTCGGCAATATCCCGTGGGTCAAGGAGAACCTGACCTTCATCGTGCTGGCGATCGTCGGCATTTCGCTGCTGCCGGTCGTCGTGAAGTGGCTGCGCGAACGCCGGCACGGCGATGGTTAAGAGGACTGGCGCTCGTGGCAAAGCGTCGTGGCGTCAGACCCGCTTGGCGAGCTCGCTCGCCTTGCCGATGTAGCTCGACGGCGTCAGCGCCTTCAACCGCGTCTTGGCCTCCGGCGGCAGCGCCAGCGCGTCGATGAACGCGTGCAGCGTCGCCCGCGTCATCCCCGCCTTGCCCCGCGTCAGATCTTTCAGCTGCTCGTAAGGATTGTCGATGCCATAGCGCCGCATCACCGTCTGGATCGGCTCGGCGAGCACTTCCCAGTTCGCGTCCAGGTCGGCGGCGAGCCGCGCCGGATCGGCCGCGAGACGGCCCAGTCCCTGCCGGCAGGCCGCGTACCCAAGCAGCGCGTAGCCGAACGCGACGCCGACGTTGCGCATCACCGTCGAGTCGGTCAGGTCGCGCTGCCAGCGAGAGATCGGCAGCTTCGCGGCGAGGTGGTGCAACAAGGCATTGGCCAGACCGAGATTGCCTTCCGAGTTCTCGAAGTCGATCGGATTGACCTTGTGCGGCATCGTCGACGAGCCCACCTCGCCCTCGCTCACTCTCTGGCGAAAATAGCCGAGCGACACGTAGCCCCAGACGTCGCGGTTGAAACCGATCAGGACGGTGTTGATCCGCGCCAGAGCATCGAACAACGCTGCCAGCCCGTCATGCGGCTCGATCTGCGTCGTATACGCGTTGAACTGCATGCCCAGTCGCGTGACCACGCGCTGCGCGATCATTTCCCAATCGACGTCGGGATAAGCGGCCAGGTGCGCGTTGTAGTTGCCGACGGCGCCGTTGAGCTTGCCCGGAAGGACGGCGGCGCCGAATTCGGAGGCCGCGCGCTCGAGCCTGGCGACGACGTTCGCCATCTCCTTGCCCAGCGTCGTCGGCGTCGCCGGCTGGCCATGCGTGCGCGCGAGCATCGGCAGTGCAGCATGCTGATGCGCGAGCGAACGCAGATCGGCGATCAACGCCGTCAGTGCGGGCATCAGCACGTCGCGGCGCGCCCCGGCGATCATCAAGCCGTAGGCGAGATTGTTGATATCTTCCGACGTGCAGGCAAAATGAATGAATTCGGCGGCGCGCGCGATCTCAGGCACGTCGGCGAACCGCTCTTTCAGCCAATATTCGACCGCCTTTACGTCGTGGTTGGTCGTGCGCTCGATTGCCTTTACCCGCTCGGCGTCCGCGACGCCGAAGTCTCGCGCCGTCTGCGAGAGCATCTGGCGAGTCGCGGCGCTGAAAGGGGAAACTTCGACGATTCCGGGCTCGTCCGCCAGCGCTTCGAGCCAACCCAGCTCGACCCGGATGCGCTCGCGGATCAGCGCATATTCGCTGAAGTGTTCGGCGAGTGCTGCGACCTTGCCGCGATAGCGGCCATCGAGCGGCGACAGCGCTGTAAGGGTGGAAAGCGCCTCGGCGATCGGCATAAGGCAGACGATTTTCGCTAGCCAGGTCGAGCCGAAGTGTAGCACGCCCCGAGCGTCGGTCCGCGATGCAGGGCGCACCGTCGCGGTGCTATAATCGTCGTTAATACTGCAGCGCTCCGCGCCGCAGCGCCCGCGTCGGGCGGCCCGTTCCACCGCTGACAATCAACGATGAAGTTGCTCGCGTCGCCCACGAGTCCTTACGCCCGCAAGGTGCGCATCGCGCTCGCCGAGAAAAAGATCGATTGCGAGCTGGTCGAGGCGTCGCCGTGGGTCGAGGACTCGATCGTGCCGACGCACAATCCACTCGGCAAGGTGCCGGTGCTGATTCTGGACGATGGCACGGCGCTCTACGATTCGCGCGTCATCGTCGAATACCTCGATACGGTGAGCCCGGTTTCGCGGCTGATCCCCGAGCCTAGTCGCCAGCGCATCGCAGTCAAGCGTTGGGAAGCCCTCGCAGACGGCATGTGCGACGCCGCGGTGGCGATCGTGCGCGAAGCGGCGAGGCCGGCCAAGCAGCAGAGCAGCGAGTCCATCGCGAGGAATCGCGAAAAGATCGAGCGCGGGATCGCCGACATGGCGGCGGATCTCGGCGACAAGCCGTGGTGCAACGGCGAAGCGCATTCGCTGGCCGACATCGCAACCGGATGTACGCTCGGTTACCTGGATCTGCGGCATCCGACGATTGCCTGGCGCAGCGAGCACGCCAACCTGGTCGCGCTGTTCGACAAGCTGTCGAAGCGTCCTTCCTATTCCGATACCGCGCCGCCGCGCGCGTGAGCTCGATCGCCCGGCCGGCGTCTGATGATCAGCCGGCGTGCCGGAGTCGCGGCACCGCTACAAAGCCTGCTTCAGCTGCTCCAGGATCGCCGGATTTTCCAGGGTCGAAACGTCCTGCGTGATGTTCTCGTTCTTGGCGATCGATCGCAGCAGCCGCCGCATGATCTTCCCCGAGCGCGTCTTCGGCAGGTTGTCGCCGAACCGGATGTCCTTGGGCTTGGCGATCGGGCCGATCTCCTTGCCGACCCAGTCGCGCAGCAGCTTGGCGATCCTTTCCCCTTCGGCGCCTTCGGGACGCGCCTGCTTGAGCACGACGAAGGCGCACACGGCCTCGCCGGTCATGTCGTCGGGCCGGCCGACGACCGCGGCTTCCGCGACCATCGGATTGGCGACCAGCGCCGACTCGATCTCCATCGTTCCCAAACGGTGGCCCGACACGTTGAGCACGTCGTCGATCCGGCCCATGATGGTGAAATACCCGGTCTTCTTGTCCCGCACCGAGCCGTCGCCGGCGAGGTACAGCGCGCCGCCCAACTCTTCCGGGTAGTACGATTTAACGTAACGGTCAGGGTCGCCCCAGATCGTGCGGATCATCGCCGGCCACGGCCGCTTGATCACCAGTATGCCGCCGTGCCCGTGCTCGACGTCGCGCCCGGTCTCGTCGACGATCGCCGCGATGATGCCGGGCAGCGGAAGCGTGCACGACCCGGGCACCAGCGGCGTGACGCCGGGCAGCGGCGTGATCATGTGCCCGCCGGTCTCCGTCTGCCACCACGTGTCGACGATCGGACAGCGTCCGCCGCCGACATTGTCGTGATACCAGATCCAGGCCTCGGGGTTGATCGGCTCGCCGACGGTGCCCAGCAGACGCAAGGTCGACAGATCGTGGTTCTTCGGCGCCGTTTGCGGCGCGACGCCCGCTGCTTTGATCAGCGAGCGTATCGCGGTCGGCGCGGTATAGAAGACGGTGACTTTGTGTTTGGCGATCGTCTGCCAGAAGCGTCCGGAGTCCGGGTAGGTCGGTATGCCTTCGAACACGACCTCGGTTGCGCCGACCGCCAGCGGTCCGTACGCGATATAGCTGTGCCCGGTGACCCAGCCGATGTCGGCCGTGCACCAGAACACGTCGGTCGGCTTGATATCGAATGTCCAGCGCATCGTCAGCGCCGCCCACAACAGATAGCCGGCGGAGCTGTGCTGCACTCCTTTTGGCTTGCCCGTCGAGCCGGACGTGTAAAGAACGAACAGCGGATGCTCGGCGCCGACCCATACGGGCGCGCAAGTGTCGGGCTGGCCCGCGACAAGCTCGTGCATCCACAGGTCGCGCGACGCGTCGAACGGCACCGCTCCGCCGGTACGCCGGTAGACGACGACCTTGCGCACCGCTTCGCAGCCGCCCATGCCGAGCGCTTCATCGACGATGGTCTTCAGCGGCAGATGCTTGCCGCCGCGGGCCTGCTCGTCCGCGGTGACGACGGCGACCGCACCGACGTCGATGATCCGCTCCTGCAACGATTTGGCCGAAAAGCCCCCAAAGACCACCGAATGCGTCGCACCGATCCGGGCGCACGCCTGCATCGCGACGACTCCCTCGATCGACATCGGCATGTAGATGATGACGCGATCGCCTTTGCCGATGCCGAGAGACTTGAGCCCGTTCGCGAAGCGGCAGACGCGGTGATAGAGCTCCTGATAGGTGACCCGGGTGACGGCGCCGTCGTCCGCCTCGAAGATGATCGCGACTTTGCCGGCGTTGCCGTTTTCGAGATTGCGCTCGAGGCAGTTATGCGAGACGTTGAGCTCGCCGTCCTCGAACCACTTGTAGAACGGCGCCCTGCTCTCATCCAGCGACCTGGTGAACGGCTTGTGCCAGAGCAGGTTTTCGCGCGCGAGTTTCGCCCAGAAACCCGGATAATCGGCGGCGGCTGCGGCGTTCAACCGATCGAAGTCCGCCCGAGTTATGTTCGCCTGCGCGACGAAATCGCGCGGCGGCTCGAATATGCGCGTTTCATTCGATACCGATTCGATCGTCGACATGTTGCCTGCCTCCTCGATAGCGCGGACGAAAGGACAGGATCCTGACCGCTCGACCGCAGTCTACCGAGTCTTGCCCTCACGGTGCAATTGGCGACGACACGCGGCATTCTGCGGTGGCCGCGCGGAGCCGGATCGGGGGGCTGCGATGGTAGAATTGCATGATCTCCAGCGTCCCGCTTTGCCGGGCGTTTTGCCCGCTGTTTGCGTCGACCACCAGCCATGACGACGATCAAGCAACAAGACCTGATCCAGAGCGTAGCCGACGCGCTGCAATATATTTCCTATTACCATCCGGTCGATTACATCGAGGCGCTTGCCGAGGCCTATGCGGTCGAGGAATCTCCGGCTGCCAAGGACGCGATCGCGCAGATCCTTACCAATTCGCGCATGTGCGCGGAAGGCCATCGGCCGATTTGCCAGGACACCGGCATCGTCGTTGCCTTCGTCAAGGTCGGCATGGACGTGCATTGGGAAGGTGCGACGATGTCGGCGACCGACATGATCAACGAAGGCGTGCGCCGCGCCTATCTCGATCCGGACAACAAGCTGCGCGCATCGATCGTCGACGACCCCGCCGGCGCGCGCCGGAACACGCGCGACAACACGCCGGCCGTCGTGCACTTCGAGCTCGTGCCCGGGAACACGGTCGATGTCCGGATCGCCGCCAAGGGCGGCGGCTCCGAGAACAAGGCGGAGTTCGTGATGCTCAATCCGTCGGACTCGATTGTCGACTGGGTGGTGCGAACCTTGCCGACGATGGGCGCCGGCTGGTGCCCGCCCGGAATGCTCGGCATCGGCATAGGCGGCAGCGCCGAAAAGGCCATGCTGCTGGCCAAGGAAGCTCTGATGCAGCCGATCGACATGGCCATGCTAAAGAAGCGCGGTCCCGCCAATCCTCTCGAGCAGCTTCGCATCGACATCTACGACGCCGCCAACGCGCTCGGTATCGGCGCGCAAGGGCTGGGCGGACTGTCGACGGTGCTCGACGTCAAGATTCTCGATTATCCGACGCATGCCGCCAGCAAGCCGGTCGGCATGATCCCGAACTGCGCAGCGACGCGGCACGCCCACTTCACGCTCGACGGGTCCGGCGCCGCGCGCCTCGACCCGCCCGATCTCGCTCGCTGGCCCGATGTGCGTTGGGCGCCGGCGCCGACGGCGAAGAGAGTCGATCTGGACCGGCTGACGCGCGAGCAAGTGGCGAGCTGGAGGCCGGGAGATCGGCTGCTGCTCTCCGGCAAGCTGCTGACCGGCCGCGACGCCGCGCACAAGAGGATCGCCGATCTGTTCGTGCGCGGCGAATCGCTGCCGCCTGGCGTCGACTTCACCAATCGCGTCATCTTTTACGTCGGTCCGGTCGATCCGGTGCGCGACGAAGTCGTCGGGCCGGCCGGACCGACGACGGCGACCCGGATGGACAAGTTCACCGAGATGATGCTGGCCAGGACCGGCCTGCTCGCGATGATAGGCAAGGCCGAGCGCGGACCGATCGCAATCGAGGCGATTCGAAAGCATCGTGCCGCCTATCTGATGGCGGTCGGCGGCGCGGCCTACCTGGTCTCAAAGGCGATCAAGAGTTCGCGCATCGTCGCGTTCGCCGATCTGGGAATGGAGGCGATCTACGAATTCGACGTTCGCGACATGCCGGTAACCGTCGCCGTCGATGCGACCGGCTCGTCGGTGCATCAGACCGGTCCACGCGAATGGCAGCAGCGCATCGGCAAGATTCCGGTCACGCTCGCTTGAGGCAGCGCGCCGCCACGCTGGTCATGACGATCACGGCAGCGCTAGCCGCATCGGCGCTCGCGGCGCCGCGCGTGCTTTTGTATGCGACCGACGACACGCCGCAGCTCCGGGCCGCGCAGCGTGGCGTCCGCGAAGCGCTCGGTGCGACTCCCATCGTGGAGATTCCGGCCGGCGATGCCGGGGCTCGTCTGAAGGCGGCGGCACATGAATATCCGGAGGGCGCGATCATCACGCTCGGCCCGCAGGCTGCGCTGCGCGCAGCACGCGATGCGCCCGCGCTCGCCGCGATCGAGTGCATGTCGATCCAAGCCAGCGCGAGCGCACAGGCGGTTCCGGCCGCGATTCCGTTGGAGCAGCAACTGGTCTGGCTCAGGCGATTGCTGCCGGATGCACGCTATATCGGCGTGCTATACGATCCGGCGCAGAACACCGAGCTCGTCGCCGCTCTCGCCGCGGCGCTGCGGAGCGCGGATCTCAATCCGGTGGTCGCGCCGGTCGCGACGCCGGCGATGCTTCCTGCAGCGCTCGCGCGCCTGTCCGGCTCGGCCGACGCGCTGCTGGCCGTCCCCGACACCACCGTCTACAAGCGAGAAACGGTGAAGCCACTGCTGCTGTTCTCCTTCCGCCACAAGCTGCCGCTGATCGGATTGTCGGAGACCTGGGTCCGGGCAGGCGCGCTCTACGCACTCGACTGGGACTACCGCGAGCTGGGCGCATTCTGCGGCCGGCTCGCGCTGCGGCAACTGGCCGGCGCCGGTCCCGCGGCGCCGATCCCGCCGCACCCGCACGTCTACGTCAATCAGCGCAGCGCCCGATTGTTCCGTGTGCGCTGGGACGATTCGACGCGCGAGTCGCTCGAGCGGGTCGTGGAATAGCGACGATGGCGGGCCGGGCATTACCGACCAACGACGACCGCGCCCCGCCGGCCGACGGTCCCGCGCGTCCGAGCACGATACGCACCGGCTTGCTGACCAAGCTCAATCTCCTCGCCGTCGGGTTGATCGTGGTCACCGCCGTCGGCGTAAGCGCGTTGCTGGTTGCGCAGCAGATCGAGGCCGAGCAGGCGCGCCTGAAGACGCAGGGCCAGACGATCGTGACCATGCTGGCCGATCTGTCCGAATACGCCGTCTACACGGCCGATTTGAGAGCGCTCGAGCGGCTGTTGCAAAGCCTCGAAGGCGACCGCGACATCGCTTATGCCGCCGTGCTCGACGACCAGGGCCATCTGATCGCGTCGCGAGGCTACGGGGACGCAGCGATGCCGCCGGCGCCGGCGGCCGAGCTGCACCCGGGCGCCATCGAGAGCAGCGTGCGCCAAGTCAGGGGGCGGCGCTATCTCGAGCTGGTCGCACCGATCCCCGAAGCGACCGATGAGCGCGCGCCCGCGGCGGCCGGTGCGCCCGCTGCCGTCGACCCCCCGATCGGCTACGTGCGGCTGGGCTTGAACTACGAGCGCAACGAGGCGCAGCTGCGCAGCAACATCATCGGCATGTTGTCGGTCGTCGCCGTGCTGATGGTGATCGCGATCCTGGTCACGCTGTTGCTCACCAAGCGGCTTCTGTCGCCGATACGCGAGCTCACGCGTGCGGCGAAGGCGGTCGGCGCCGGCGACCTAGGCGTGCGTGTGAAGCCGACGTCCGGCGACGAGCTCGGCACGCTGATGCGCGCCTTCAATCAGATGACACAGCGGCTCGCGCAATCGCAGGGCGAGGTGACTGGCTACCAGCGTACGCTGGAAGAAAAAGTCGTGCAGCGCACCAAGGAGCTCGAGATCGCGATCGCGCAGGCGTACAAGCTTGCCCAGCACGACATTCTGACCGGCTTGCCCAATCGCGCGCTGCTCAACCAGCGCCTCAAGCAGATACTCGCCCAGGCGGCACGCGATCATCACCAGGTTGCATGCCTGTTTCTCGATTTCGACCACTTCAAGCGCATAAACGACACGCTCGGCCATGACGCAGGCGACCACCTTCTGCAGGCAGTCTCCCAGCGGCTGAGTCATGCGGTGCGCGAGTCCGACACGGTGGCGCGGCTCGGCGGCGACGAATTCGTCGTCATTCTTCCCGACCTCGATCCGGAGCGGGCGACGATCGAGATCATGGCGGTGCTGACGCGGGTGCGCGAATCGTTCCTTGCGCCGTTCCGGCTCGGCGACCAGACGCCGACTTTGACCTGCTCGATCGGCGTGTCGATCTATCCGTCGGATGCGACCGATCCGGGCGGATTGATCCGGCAAGCCGACACCGCGATGTATTCGGTCAAGGACACCGGGCGCAACACCTACCGCTTCTACACCGCCGACATGAACGCGCGTGTGCAGGCGCGGCTGCAGATCGAGACCGACATGCGCCGCGGTCTCATGGACGACGAGTTCTTTCTCGTCTACCAGCCGCAGATCGAGATGGCCAGCGGTCGCGCCTGCGGCGTCGAAGCCCTGCTGCGCTGGCGCGATCCGGAGCGCGGCATCATCGGACCGGCTGAATTCATCTCGATCGCCGAGGAATCCGGGATGATCCAGGCGCTCGGCGCGCGCGTGTTGCGCGACGCATGCCGCCAGGTGATCAATTGGCATCGCCAGAACATGATGCTGCGCCTGTCGGTCAATCTTTCGGTGCAGCAGCTGCAGCATGACAGCTGGCTGTCGATCGTCGAGGAGGCACTCCGGGTCAGCGGACTGCCGGCGCGCTATCTCGACCTCGAGATCACCGAAAGCGTGATCATTACGCACCCGGACAAGGCGGTCTCGACGCTGATGAAGCTGAAGCAGATGGGCGTTTCGATCACGATCGACGACTTCGGCACCGGCTACTCGAGCCTGTCGTACCTGGCGCGGCTGCCGATCCAGGCCGTCAAGATCGATCAACGCTTCGTACGCGGGATCGAGGAGAACCCCAGCGATGAGGCGATCGCCCAGGCGATCATCGCGCTGTCGCACAGCCTGGGCTTGCGCGTCATCGCAGAAGGAGTCGAGACCGCCGCCCAGTTCGAATTCCTCAAGGCGCACGGCTGCGAGGAGGCCCAGGGCTTCCTTATATCGCACCCCCTCGGCGAAGCCGAGCTTCGCGCCTGGTGGCAAATGCAGGACGAAGAGAATCGCATCGTCGGCCGGCAGGTCGACATGTGGAGGAAGTAAGGACGGTGCGCAGGAGCCGGCACCCGTCGGCGTCGCAGCGTTAGCCAGAAGGCGCGCCACCCTGGGCAAGCGTGCTCGAGGTTCAAGATCAAGTTTGTCGGTCGAGCGAAAAAATTAGATCGACGCTCGCTCTCGCGTCTGGTTTCGTCGATGAAATTTACAGTGCATCCCGGCCAGCTGCGCTGGAAATCGTTTATCCATCTGATCTATCGAGATTCACCAAGCTTGGCATGGCTTCTGCTTGGCGCTGACAAAACTCGTCTGAAGACCTTGCTCGGCGTTCAATCGAGCGCACGTCTTCCACCCGGCCTCAATCCTTCCCCTCGCCTTCTCCAATTCCAGGCCACGGCGCCGTTCGAGCACACCCTCACAATCTGCTTGGTTTTCTCCGAAGGAAAATAGCCCGATAACGGGTGCGGGAGGTGAACGCCATGAAAGCAAGTGGGCAACTGATATGCAAACTGGGGCTGGCGTCGTTATCGGTGCGCCATTTCCCGCGTTTCAACTTCGGGCTGTTGGCCATCGCGGCGGCGCTGTTTTCGAGCCCGGCGTTATCCATCACCGTATTCGACGCCTTTGCTGGAATTACCGGCGACGCCAGTAACATTTCTTGCGTTCCCGGTTCTCCTGGTGGAACGTCGACCTCACCGATCGGGGCGAACGCACAATGCGACGAAATCTCCGGTACCGGCCCTGGGACAGTCACGCTCGCTACGGGCGCCGCGACGGCTTTCGCCGGTCCCGGGCACCTTGGCGTGTCGGGGAATGCAGTGGGGTTGGCCGGTTCCAACTATATTGAGACCAGTGCAACGAGCGACTTCGTAAGCACGGTGATTTTTACCGGCCCCGCAGGCGCTACCGATGTTCTGGCCGGCATGAACATCGATTTGGGAGGCACGCTCAACGCGGCAAATGTCGCTTTCGCGTTCGTAACCTTCAGAACGGTGCTTGGTCCAGCTGTGTTGACTGGCGCATCGGTGGAGATCGTCGGCGACGGCCAGAGCGCCTGCACTCCCGAGGGATCATTCGTGTGCAACGGCGCAGAAATCGGCGGGCACTTCGTCACGGGTGTCACCACGGTCCCGCTGAACAGCCCGGTGGAGCTCGCGATGAGTCTCGACACACTCCTTTTCGCGAGGGGCCCCGGCGCGTCGGCCAGGGCGGAGTTCTCCAACAGCCTGGATCTCCCGCTTGGCGGCATCGTGTTCAATCTGCCCGATGGCTTCACGGCGAACGACCCAGACCTGTTCATCGTGAACAACGTTTTCCTTCCGCCTGCCGCCGTGCCGGAACCTTCGACTCTCGCGCTGCTGGGACTTGGCCTTGTCGGGTTAGGTTTCCTGAGACGGCGGCGGGCGCCTTTAGCGTAGCGCGGTGGCGCTGTCCGGGAAGCTCAAGAGATCCTCAACCGCGGCACACCCTCGCGAGAAACCCATTGCGCGGCGCTGACGAGTGTCCGGAAGGTCACAGATCCTCCCGCGTGTCGACATCGCGCAACACGCCCGGATCGTCGACCGCAATCAGCTCGAGCTCCGCCGCGCGCGTCGCCAAGAGGCTTTTTGCACCTTCGTCGCCGGAAAGCGCCTGCAGCTCCGCGAAACAGCTTGCGCCGAACCCTACCGGATGACCGCGCGTTCCGCGATGCGTAGGCGCCACCATGACCGCGCCATGCCGCAACGCGTTCGCGATGCGCTCGACGGTCAACGGCGACAGCCATGGCATATCGGCGAGCGCGATGATCGCGCCCTGCGCCTCTGGAAAGCGTCGCCGCACTTCGCGCACGCCGCAGGCAAGGCTGGCACCCATGCCTTCGGCTGCGTAGGAACATACGGCGACCAGCGCCCCGGACTTGCCGAGCAGCGACTCGAGGGCGGCATCGCCGGGACGCACGACGGCGATGACCACGTCTACAGCCGCCGCCAGCGTCGACAGCGCCGCCGACGCCAGCGGCCTGCCGTCGGCGAGCTTGGTCACCAGCTTGTCACCGCCGAAACGCGAGCCGCTGCCCGCGGCAAGCAGCACACCGACGACTGGTCGTTGCGGCGTCATCGCCGGCGTTGGCACAGGCGTGTCACTGCGCCAGTAGCCTGAACCTGCCGTCCCTGACGACGACCAGCACCCGCGCCCGCTCGTCCATGCCATTGTGGTTGCTCGGGCTCATGTTGAACACGCCCTGACAGCCGACGACGCCCTGCTGCTGCTCGAGCGCGTCGCGCAGCGCGATGCGAAACGCCTCAGTGCCGGGCTTCGCCGCACGCAGTGCGATGGGAATCGCCCGCTGCAGCAGCAAGCCGGCATCGAAGGTATTGGCGCCGAAGGTCGCGGGGCGGGCCCCGAACCGCATTTGGTACACGCTTATATACCCGGTCGCGACCTGCTTGATCGGATCGGAATCGGCGATGTCGTCGATCACCAGCATCGACCCGGCGGCAAGTATCGTTCCTTCGACCTTTTCCCTGCCCAGCCGGATGAAGTCGTCGGTAGCCACCGCATGCGTCTGGTAGATGCGGCCCTTGTAGCCCTGGTCGTAGAGGGTCGCCTGCGGCAGCACCGCCGGCCCGCCGACCGCGGCGATCAGAACGGCATCGGGCCGGGCGGCAATGAGCTTCAGAGATTGCGCGGTGACGCTGGAATCGTTGCGCGCATAGCGCTCGTTGGCGACGATCGCGATGCCAGACTTTTCGGCGAGCGCGCTGAATACCTTGTACCAATTCTCGCCGTAGGCGTCGTTGAAGCCGATGAAGCCGACGGTGCTGACCCGTGTCTTGCGCATGTGCTCGAGCAGTGCCGAGGCTATGAGGTCGTCGTTCTGCGTGGTCTTGAACACCCAGCGTCGCTTGGCGTCGATCGGCTCGACCACCGACGACGTGCCGACGGTCGCCAGCAGCGGCACCTTGTTCTCGGCGATGATGTCCAGGATCGCCAGTGCATTCGGCGTCGTCGACGGACCGATGATGGCGTCGACGTGATCTTCGGTGATCAGCTTCCTGGCGTTCTGCACGGCGCGAGTCGTATCCCCTCCGTCCTCGAGTTGCACGTAGTCGATCGTCGTCTCGCCGATCCTCGTGGCGAGCAGCGCGCCGGTGTTCTTCTGCGGAATGCCGATCGCCGCGGTCGGACCGGTTGCCGAAACCATCAGGCCGATCCTGACTTGCGCAACGGCCGACTGACAACCGAACGCAAGCACTGCGAGCAGCAAGAAAATGCGATACGGCATGGGTCACTCCGGCTGCGACAATGAGGAGATGCGAATGCTATGCCCTGCCGTGTGCTCGCGCAAACCACCGTGGCCCGCGCGAGCTCGGACGGCCACCGATCGCTTGCACCGTCGGCGTGGCGGCGGTAGAGTGATATGGCGACTTACTTCGCGATGGAGGCGTGCGATGAGACGCAGACTCTATTTCCTGCTCCCCGACCTCCCGAGCGCACGCAAGACGATGGACGATCTGCTGCTGGCGCGCATCGAGGAACGTCACATCCATTTCCTCGCCAGACCCGGGATGCCGATGGACGGGCTGCACGAATGCAATGTGCTGCAATCGACGGATCTCGTGCACGGCGCGCAGACGGGCTTGATCGCCGGCGCCGCACTCGGCTGCGTCGTGGGCGGAGCGGCAGCCTATTTTCTGCTGAATGAATCGCACTTGCAGATACCGATCGTGATCGGCGCGGCGCTGGTCGGCGCGGTGCTGGGCGCATGGTTTTCGAGCATGGTCGGCTCGGCGCTGCCCAATTCGCGGCTGAAGCAATTCGAGCCGATGATTGCCGAAGGCAAGCTGTTGCTGATGGTCGACGTGCCCGAGCACAGCGTGGAGGAGGTGAAAACGCGCGTCGGCCGCGATCATCCGGAAGCGGTATCCGGCGGCACCGATCCGCACATCCCGGCGTTTCCCTGAAGCGCCGGGTCAGGCGTGCTGTCCGGCCGCGTAGCCGGAAGACCACGCCCATTGAAAGTTATAGCCGCCCAGCCAGCCGGTGACGTCGACGACTTCGCCGATGAAATGCAGTCGCGGCACCTCTCTGGCCGCCATCGTCCGCGACGACAGCGCGCGCGTGTCGACGCCGCCCAGCGTGACTTCGGCCTTGTTGTAGCCGAGCGTGCCGGAAGGCAGCACCGGCCAGGCATGCAGCAGGCCGGCGAGCTCCTGCCGGCGCTTGTCGCCCAGCTCACTGACGGGCACGGCAGCGCCGTGCGCCCCGCTCCACTGCTGCGCGAAGCGCCTCGGCAGGCGGCGCGCCAGGATGTTGTCCAGCCGCGCCGTCGATCGGCGCTCGGTCTCCAGCAACGCATGCGCGTCGCCGCCCGGGAGCAAGTCGATCAGCAGCGCATCGCCGCCATTCCAATACGAAGAGATCTGAAGGATCGCCGGGCCGGAAAGGCCGCGATGGGTGAACAACAGCGCGTCGCGAAACCTGCCGCGGTTGCAGCACACCTCGGCGTCGACTGAGATACCCGAAAGGTCGCCGTAGCGCGCCAGCGCCGCGGAATCGAACGCCAGCGGAACCAGCGCCGGCCTCGGCGGCACGACCGCGATCCCGAACTGCTCGGCGATACGGTAGCCGAACGGCGTCGCGCCGATCTTCGGCACCGTCAATCCGCCGGTCGCGATGACCAGCGCTTCGCCGCTGACCGGTCCCATCGCGGTCGAGACGGCAAAGCCACCGCCTTCGTGCGTGACCCCTTGCACCTCGCACGGCATACGCCACTGCACGCCGGCGCGATCGCACTCGTTTTTCAACATCGCAATGATGTCGAGCGAAGTCCGGTCGCAGAAAAGCTGCCCGAGCGTCTTTTCGTGCCAGGCTATGCGGTAGCGTTCGACCAGTTCGATGAAGTCGCGCGGCGTATAACGCGACAGCGCAGAACGGCAGAAATCGGGGTTTTGCGACAGGTAGTTCGCGGGCTCGGCGTGAAGATTGGTGAAGTTGCAGCGCCCGCCGCCGGAAATGCGGATCTTCTCGCCGAGCTTGTCGTAGTGCTCGATCAACAGGACGCGCCGCCCGCGCCGACCGGCGACGGCCGCGCACATCATTCCAGCGGCGCCTGCGCCGATGACGATGACGTCGTAATGCGCGCCGGCGCGGCCGGCGCTTGCCCTGGTCACGGAGGCGGCGAGATTCGGCGGCGCGCTGCCCCGTTCAGGGGCCGAAAAACTCGCGGACGCGATCGAACCAGTTCTTCGCGCGCGGATTGTGCGTGCCCGGATCTTCCGCGTTGATCGCCTCGAATTCGCGCAACAGATCCTTCTGGCGCGCGGTCAGCTTGATCGGGGTCTCGATGGCGACATGGCAGAACAGATCGCCGTGCGCGTGGCTGCGCACGCCCTTGATGCCCTTGCCGCGCAGGCGGAAGACCTGTCCGCTCTGTGTTTCCGGCGGCACTTTGATCTTGGCGTGGCCGTCGAGCGTCGGAATCTCGATTTCGCCGCCGAGCGCCGACGTCGCGAAACTGATCGGCATTTCGCAATGCAGATCGTTGCTCTCGCGCTGGAACACCGGATGCGGCTTCAGGCCGACCACGACGTACAGATCGCCCGGCGGCCCGCCGTTCAATCCGGCCTCGCCTTCGCCACCCAGCCGGATCCGATCGTCCTGATCGACGCCGGCGGGAATCTTCACCGACAGCGTCTTCTGCTTCTTGACGCGCCCGGCGCCCCCGCAGGTCGTGCACGGTTCGGGAATGATCTTGCCGGTGCCGTGGCACTGCGGGCAGGTTTGCTGAATCGAGAAAAATCCCTGCGACACGCGAACCTGGCCCTGCCCGTTGCAGGTCGGACAGGCCTTCGCCTGCGTGCCCGGCTTGGCGCCCGAGCCGTGGCAGGCCGCGCAATTCTCCAGCGCCGGGATGCGGATTTTCGCCTCGGTTCCGCGCGCGGCTTCCTCGAGCGAGAGCTCGAGGTTGTAGCGAAGATCGGCGCCGCGGTAGACACCGTTGCCGCGACCGCGGCCGCCACCGCCGAAAATCTCGCCGAATATGTCGCCGAACGCGTCGGCGAAGCCGCCGAAGCCCTCAGGGCCCGCGCCACGCGCGCCGGCGGCGCCGAAGCCGGCCGAAGGATCGACGCCGGCGTGCCCGTACTGGTCGTACGCCGCGCGTTTCCTGGCATCGGACAGAATCTCGTACGCCTCTTTGGCTTCCTTGAATTTGTCCTCGGAGCCCTTGTCGGCATTGCGATCCGGATGGTGCTTCATCGCGAGCCGCCGATACGCCTTCTTGATGTCGTCTTCGGTCGCGTCGCGATTGACGCCGAGCGTCGTGTAATAGTCCCGCTTAGCCATGCGTCTCCAGTGCCCCGTTCCCAAGCAGATCGATCAATAGCCGATCCGCGCACTCGTTCCAACCAACATTCGACTACAACTTCAAAACGACAAACAGCCGGATTGAGCGCCTCCGCAAGGCGAGCGCTCGAATCCGGCCAGTTAGTCACGCGCCGCCAGGATTGAGCGTCGCCCTCAGGTGACGCTCAATCCTGGCGGATAGTACGTCGCGCCGCGGGAATGCCTCAAAACATCGTCGAGGCTAGTCCGGCGTGACGCACTATCACTTCTTGTCTTTTACTTCCGTAAACTCCGCGTCGACGACCTTCTCGTCTTCGGGCTGCTTCGCCCCGGACCCGTCGCCGCCCTGGCCGCCGGCGCCGCCGGCCGCCTGCGCTTCCGCCTGCGATTGCGCGTACATCGCCTCGCCGAGCTTTTGCGACGCTTTCATCAACGCTTCGCTCTTCGCTTCCAGTGCATCCTTGTCGGCCTGCTGATTCTTCAGCAGCTCCTCGGCGTCCTTCAGGGCCGCCTCGATCTTTTCCTTCTCATCCGCGCTCACCTTGTCGCCGTATTCGCCCAGCGACTTCCGCACGCTGTGCACCATCGCGTCCAGGCCGTTGCGCGCCTGCACGGTCTCGAGCAGCTTCCGGTCTTCCTCGGCGTGCGACTCGGCATCCTTGACCATGCGCTCGATTTCGGCTTCCGACAGGCCCGAGCTTGCCTTGATCGTGATCTTGTTCTCCTTGCCGGTCGCCTTGTCCTTGGCGCTGACGTGCAGGATGCCGTTGGCGTCGATGTCGAACGCGACCTCGATCTGCGGCATGCCGCGCGGTGACGGCGGAATGCCCTCGAGGTTGAATTGGCCGAGGCTCTTGTTGCCGCTCGCGACGTCGCGCTCGCCTTGGAGCACGTGGATCGTCACCGCGCTCTGGTTGTCGTCGGCGGTCGAGAACACCTGCTGCGCCTTGGTCGGAATCGTCGTGTTCTTCTGGATCAGCTTGGTCATCACGCCGCCAAGCGTCTCGATGCCCAGCGACAGCGGCGTCACGTCGAGCAGCAGCACGTCCTTGACGTCGCCCTTCAGCACGCCGCCCTGGATCGCGGCGCCGACCGCCACCGCCTCGTCGGGGTTGACGTCCTTGCGGGGCTCCTTGCCGAAGAATTCCTTCACCTTGTCCTGAACCTTCGGCATGCGCGTCTGGCCGCCCACCAGGATGACGTCACTGATGTCCGACAGCTTGACGCCGGCGTCCTTGATCGCGATGCGGCACGGTTCGATCGTGCGCTCGATCAGGTCCTCGACCAGTGACTCGAACTTGGCGCGGGTGACCTTGATCGACAGGTGCTTCGGTCCCGACTGGTCTGCCGTGATGTACGGCAGATTGATTTCGGTCTGTTGCGAAGAGGAAAGCTCGACCTTCGCCTTTTCGGCGGCTTCCTTCAACCGCTGTAGCGCCAGCACGTCGTTCTTCAGGTCGACACCCTGATCCTTCTTGAACTCGGTGACGATGTAATCGATCAGGCGCTGGTCGAAGTCCTCGCCGCCGAGAAAGGTGTCGCCGTTGGTCGACATCACCTCGAACTGGTGTTCCTTGTCGACGACCGCGATCTCGATGATCGAGATGTCGAATGTGCCGCCGCCAAGGTCGTAGACCGCAATCTTGCGATCGCCTTCCTTCTTGTCCATGCCGAAAGCGAGCGCCGCCGCGGTCGGCTCGTTGATGATCCGCTTGACCTCGAGACCGGCGATCTTGCCCGCGTCCTTGGTCGCCTGCCGCTGCGAGTCGTTGAAATAGGCCGGAACCGTAATCACGGCTTCGGTCACTTCTTCGCCGAGGTAATCCTCGGCGGTCTTTTTCATCTTGCGCAGGATCTCGGCCGAGACCTGCTGAGGCGCGATCTTCTTGCCACGCACCTCGACCCAGGCGTCGCCGTTGTCCGCCTTGACGATTTTGTAGGGCATCAGGCCGATGTCCTTCTGGACTTCCTTTTCGCCGAACTTGCGGCCGATCAGCCGCTTGACCGCGAAGATCGTGTTCTTCGCATTGGTCACTGCCTGCCGCTTGGCGGGTGCGCCGACCAGGATCTCGCTGTCTTCCTGATAGGCGACGACCGAAGGCGTCGTCCGCGCGCCTTCGGAATTCTCGATCACTTTCGGCGTTGTGCCTTCCATGATCGCGACGCAGCTGTTGGTCGTTCCGAGGTCGATGCCGATGATCTTGGCCATGCTGATTCCTTCCTTTTGCTGGATGCTTGTCTTAGGCGCTAGTTGGGGGTTTTTCGGTCGGGTTCAAGGCAAAGCGCACACTATCCAGCCTCGCCTCCGCGGTCCTTCCGCTTGGCGACGGCAACCAGCGCCGGCCGCAGGACGCGATCGCCGAGCATGTACCCCTTCTGGAAGACCTGCGCGACGGTGCCCGCCGGCTGGTCGGATTCGATCATTGTCATCGCCTGATGGCGGTGCGGATCGTACTTTTCGTGCAGCGGATCGATCGCGACGATCTGCGCCTTGTCGAAGGCTGCGTTCAGGTTTTTTAGCGTCAAGAGCACGCCGTCGCGCAGCGCCTCGATGGACGCGGCCGGGGCGGCAAGCGTCTGCTCGAGCGCGTCCTTGACCGCCAGCAGCTCCTGGGCGAAGCGCTCGATCGCGTATTTGTGCGCCTTGCTCACATCGTTCTGGGCAAGCTTGCGCACGTTGTCGGTTTCCGCCATCGCGCGCAGCCACGCATCCTTGAGCCGGGAGGCCTCGTCCTCGGCCTGCTTCAGCAGGGTGGCGAGATCCGGCGCCGGATCGCCGGGCCGGGCCGCAGGCCCGCTCGCCGGCACGTCGGTCGGAATCGGAACGCCGGCTTCGACTTCACCGGAAACTTGACTGTTATTGTCGGGATTTTCGCCCATCGTTGCTCCTCTGCGAACAACGAAGATATGGGGCTGTTTGGATTCGCTTCAACCGCGATTGGCCAGAAAAGCGGCGAATCGCAGCGCAATCTTCGGCGCCGGAGGCCGATTGGACCCGCGGCCGGTTTTCGGGAGCGATCGCCTACCGGTCGGCGCCCAGGGCCTTGGCTCGCGCCTGGCTCATTTCGCGCGCGGCCGCGTCATCCGGCAGATCCTGCCAGCCCTGGAGATTTCGCATTGCCAGGTCGGCCAGCGCGGCGATCCACCCGGGTCGCTCGTTCAGGCAGGGAATGCAGTGCAGCTCCTGCCCCCCTGCACCCAGAAAGGCAGCCTGCGCGCCATGGCCCAACTCCTCCAGCGTCTCGAGGCAGTCGCTGACGAAGCCGGGACAGGCGATGTCGACCCGCCTCACCCCCTCCTTCGCCAGCGCGAGCAGGGTAGGGATCGTATACGGCTCCAGCCACCGGGCCCGGCCGAAGCGCGACTGGAACGACACAAGGTATTGTTCGGTGGTCAAACCGAGCTCGTTGGCGACCAGCCGCGCGGTCTTGCGGCAGTGACAGTGGTACGGGTCGCCGAGGTCGAGACTTCGCCTCGGCACGCCGTGGAACGACAGCAGAAGCTTGTCCGGCCTGCCGTTTTTCAGCCAGTAATCGTTGATGCTTTGAGCGACCGCCTTGATATAGCCGGGTTCGTCGTAATAAGGCGCGACCACGCGCAGGGCGGGGACGGCGCGCATCCGTGACGCCGCCGCGGACACCGCATCCAGGGCAGACGCGGTCGTGCTGGCCGCGTACTGAGGATACAGCGGCAGGACCAGCACGCGATCGCAGCCGCCGGCCTTGAGCTTAGCCATCGCGCCGTCTATCGTCGGCCGCCCGTAGCGCATGCCGAGCTCGATCTGCGCATGATCGGACGGCAGTCCCAGCTCCTTCATCCGCTGGCCCAGATAGCCCTGCAGCAGCGTCTTCTGCTTGACGCTATGGACCAGCAGGGGCGAACCGTCCTTGCTCCAGATCGTCGCGTACTTCCGCGCCGACTGCGCCGGGCGCACGCGCAGGATCACACCGTGCAATACCGGCAGCCATGCCGCGCGCGGGATCTCGATCACGCGGGGATCGGACAGGAATTCGGCGAGATAGGCGCGCACTGCGGGAACGGTCGGCGCGTCGGGCGTGCCGAGATTGACCAGCAGCACGCCGATGCGGCGCGGTCGGTCGTGGGCGAATGCGGGCTCGGGCAGGAAGGCCATCGGTCGCGTACTCCGGGCTAGCGCCCGCGACGCGCAGCGGATAGCGCGCCGCGGCAGCGCGAGCGTCCGATGCCGTTCACGAGACGGCGCGTCGGCTGGCCGCGGTCAATCGTCGGCAATCTGCTGCGACAGCGCGCTCGAAAGAAGCTTGGCGGTGACATCGACAATCGGCACGACGCGCTCATAGGCCATCCGCGTCGGACCGATGACGCCCAGCGTTCCGATAACCTCGCCGCCGGCCTCGTACGGCGCTGTCACGACGCTGCATTCGTCGAGCGGCAGCAATCCCGACTCGCCGCCGATATAGATCTGCATGCCCTCCGCCTGTTGTGAGGCGTCGAGCAGGTGCAACAGCGACGTCTTCTGCTCGAACAGGTCGAACAGCAGGCGCAGCCGCTGCATGTTCGACGAGAAATCGCCGGCGTTCAACAGATTCCGCTCGCCGCTGACGACCAGCGACTCGTCGCGGGTCAAAGCGTCCTCGCCGACATCGACCGCGGCTCTCATCAGCCCCGCGATGTCGTCGCCCAGCGCGCGCAACTCGTCGGCGAGCCGCCCGCGTATCGTTCCGAGCGGCGAGCCGGCGAAATTGTGGTTGAAGAAATTCGTAGCCTCGATCAACTGTGCCTGCGTGTAGGGCCGATCGGTGTGTAGTATGCGATTCTGCACGTCGTTTTCGGCGGTCACGATGATCAACAGGACCCGGCGCTCCGACAGCCGCAGGAATTCGAGGTGGCGGAACGTCGCTTCGCGCCGCTTCGGCGTCATGACGACGCCGGCGAACTGGGTGAGCTGCGACAGCATGACGGCAGCGGCATTGACGATCTGCTGCGGCTGATCGGCATGGAGCTCTTCTTCGAGGCGGCGGATCTCGATCTGCTCAAGCGGCTTCACGACCATCAGCGTGTCGACAAAAAAACGATAGCCTTTGGCCGTGGGAATCCTTCCCGCCGACGTGTGCGGGCTGGCGATGAAACCCATCTCCTCGAGGTCGGCCATCACATTCCGTATCGTCGCCGGCGACAGCTCCAGGCCCGACTGCCGCGACAGCGCACGCGAGCCCACCGGCTGCCCGTCGCTGATGTAGCGCTCGATCAGCGTCTTTAAGAGGTGTTGTGAGCGAGGATCCACGATCGGGGCTATTGTACCGCCGCCCTTGTCGGCAAGGCGACGCCTGCACCGGTGCGCGCGTTTGGCCCGTCCGCGCGCATGTGCTTTAATCGCTGCCATGGGGGGTCCGGCACAACGCTTCGCAACCGTCGCGCTGATCGGCCGCTACGCGAGTGCCGGCATCGCGGAGCCGCTGCAGCGCCTGGCGGCGTTTCTCGCGGACCGCGGACACGATGTCATTCTCGATGCGGAAACGGCGCAGTGCACGCCGTTGCCCGGCTATCGCACCGCACCCGCGGAAGAGCTCGGACGCAACGCCCAGCTTGCGATCGCCGTGGGTGGCGACGGCACGATGCTCTCGATCGCCCGCCGGCTCGCGCCGTTCGATGTGCCGCTTATCGGCATCAACCAGGGCCGCCTCGGATTCCTGACCGACATCGCGCTCGCCGACATGGAAAGCGCGCTGTCCGCGATGCTCGACGGGCGCTACGTCGAAGAGACGCGCACGCTGCTCGACGCGACGCTGACCCTCGCCGCCGGCGGCGGCGAGCGCACGCTGGCGCTTAACGATGTCGTGATCGGCCGAGGCGCAATGGGTGGAATGATCGACTGCGCGGTGACGATCGACGGCAATTTCGTCTACGCGATGCGGGCAGACGGGCTGATCGTCGCCACCCCCACCGGATCGACCGCATACGCTCTGTCGGCACAGGGTCCGATCGTCGATCCGATAGTCGCGGCGCTGCTGCTGGTCCCGGTCGCACCGCACGCGCTCACCAACCGACCGATCGCGGTGCGCGACTCCGCAGTAATCGAGATAACGCTGCTACGCGGCAAGGACGCGAGTCTGCATTGCGACGGCCAGTCGCATTTCGCGCTGGTCGAGGGCGATCGCGTCGTCGTCCGGCGCGCCGCGCATCGACTGCGCCTGCTGCATCCGCAGGATCACGATCATTTCGCAATGCTTCGGCAGAAGCTGCACTGGAGCGAGACGCCGGAGCGGCTTCGTCCTTAGGCAAAAAGGGGGTGTCGCCTCGGCTGCCTCCATTACCTGAATCGCCTAGCGCTTCGGTCGGAGCGCGGCGAGGCGGGTTCCGGCGATAATCGGGAGCGCGCGCTTTTCGCGCCGGACAATCGAATCGATGCTTCGCCTGCTCTCCATTCGCAATTTCGCCGTAGTCGAGGCGCTCGAGGTCGATTTCCGCCCGGGCTTCACCGTGTTGACCGGCGAAACCGGCGCCGGCAAATCGATCCTGCTCGACGCCTTGTCGCTGCTGCTCGGCGATCGCTTCGAGACGCGACAGCTGCGGCCGGGCGCCGACCGCGCCGAAATCGCCGCCGAATTCGATGCAGACGAGGCGCCCGAATTGCGCGCGTGGCTTGCCGCGCAGGATCTCGCCGACGAAGGACCACTGCTGGTGCGCCGCGTGCTCGATGCGCAGGGACGAAGCCGTGCGTACGTGAACGGGCACCCGGCGACGCTGGCTCAGCTCGCCGAAATCGGCGAACGCTTGATAGACCTGCACGGCCAGCACGCACACCAGTCGCTGGGCCGACCCGAAGCGCAGCGCCAGCTGCTGGATTCTTTTGGTGGCGTCGAGCCGTTGTCACATGAAGTCGCTGCTGCCTGGCGCGCCTGGCGGGAGGCGATCGAGCGCCGCGACCGCGGCGGGCGGGAGGCCGAGGCGCGTCAAGCTGAACGCGACGTGCTTGCCGCGCGCAATGCGGAGCTCGGGGCACTCGGCGCGACAGCCG
>DATBBM010000160.1:0-12236 GCA_036270955.1 Casimicrobiaceae bacterium
AACGGCGGCCAGTACATGCCGTAGTGCCAGCGCTTGGGAGTGGGCGGCTGCCGCGAGCGCATGCCGCCGCGTCCCGGCAGCCGATGCTACGCGGCGGTCAGCAGCGCAGGCAAGTCGGCCAAGGTGTGGATCATGCAATCCGGCGGCGGCCCGTGGCGATCGATGGGGGCGCCCGTGCGGTTGATCCAGAAAACCGTGAAGCCGAACGCCTTGGCGCCGATCGCGTCCCACGAGTTCGACGACACAAAGCCGATACGACTCGGCGGACGGTCGAGCGCGTCGATGGCAAGCTGATAGACACGCGGGCTCGGCTTGTAGACGCCGGCATCGTCGACCGACAGTATGGCGTCGAGATGGCGCGCGAGCCCCGTCGCCGCAACGAGCGGCTCGAGCATGGCGTGCGTACCGTTGGACAGGATCAGTCGCCGGCGCGGTGCCAGGGCCGCCAGCGTTCGCTCCGCGTCGGGGAACGGCGACAGATCGAGATAGGCGTCGAGCATGCGGTGCCTGGTATGAGCGAGCAGGGGCAGGCCCAGCGCTTCCGCTGCGTAACTCAAAGCGTGTGCGGTGACCGCGGCAAAGTCCTCGCGCGGCTGCCTGGCGCTTTGCATCAGACTTTGCAGCCAGCTGTACTCGAGCTGCTTGCTGCGCCAAAGTTGGGCAAGCGCCGGGCCGTAGCCGGGGAAAAGCGATTCGGCGGTCGACGCAACCGACTGCACGTCGAACAGCGTGCCGTAGGCGTCGAAAACCAGCGCATCGACCGAATGCCGGCGGGCGGAATTTTCAATCATCGTCGCACCCCGCGTCCGGATTTCGCGACATGCCATGCAAAAATTGGCGCGATCGCGCTTGTCACGAAAAAGCCGGGCAAAAAAATAGGGGTTACACTTGCGTGCAACCCCTTGGTTCCATGGTGGGCGATACTGGGATCGAACCAGTGACCCCTGCCGTGTGAAGGCAATGCTCTACCGCTGAGCTAACCGCCCGCGCGAACCCAGACAGGAGCGGGTATTTAAGCATGCGGGCCGATCCAGGGTCAAACCGATGATCAGTTTTGTCCATGGTTGTCATGGACAAAATATCAGGCGCTTTAGGGCAAATTTCTTGCCGGGAACCGGGCGGGCGCCGCCTGTCCGGCGGCGAATTTAGGTAAGCTTATAGGCGCAAAAGCAAAATTCCCGCTGGCTCAAGTCTTGCAGAAACAGTCGATATCCACCGATAAGCCCGTTGTGTCCCGTGTCTGTTACGACGAAATGCACGCGACCGGCGCGGCGATCCGCCCGCACTACCGGCCATTTTCGGACTGGCTGGAGAGCACGCCCGCCGACAAGATAGCGCGAAAGCGCAAGGAGGCGGAGGGCGCTTTCCATCGCCTGGGCATCACGTTTGCGGTCTACGGCGAGGATTCGGGAACCGAGCGCCTGATCCCGTTCGACATCGTGCCGCGCATCATTCCCGCCGGCGAATGGCTGACGCTCGAACAGGGCCTGAAGCAACGAGTGAAGGCGCTCAATCTCTTTCTGCACGACATCTACCACGGACAGAGCATCCTCAAGGCCGGCGTGATTCCCGCCGAGCGCGTGCTGTCCAACACGCAATACCGACGCGAAATGCAAGGGATGGAAGTGCCGGGCGGGATCTATGCGCACGTTGCCGGCGTCGACGTGGTCCGGGCCGGCGAAGGCGATTATTACGTGCTCGAAGACAATTTGCGCGTGCCCTCAGGCGTGTCGTACATGCTCGAGAACCGCAAGATGATGATGCGTCTTTTTCCGGAACTGTTTGCCACGCAGGCGATCAAGCCTGTAGAGCACTATCCGGATTTGCTGCTCGAGACTTTGCACGCAGTGGCGCCCGCCAGCGAGGATCATCCCGAGGTGGCGGTGCTGACGCCGGGCGCCTACAACTCGGCTTATTTCGAACACGCGTTCCTGGCGCAGCAGATGGGTGTCGAACTGGTCGAAGGCCAGGACCTGTTCGTGCAGAACGATGCGGTCTACATGCGCACGACGCGGGGGGCGCAGCGGGTGCACGTGCTCTACCGGCGCGTCGACGACGACTACCTCGACCCGCGCGCGTTCCGCGCCGATTCGACGCTCGGCGTCCCGGGTCTTTTCGCGGCTTACCGGGCCGGCAAGGTGACCCTCGCCAACGCCATCGGGACTGGCGTTGCCGACGACAAGTCGATCTATCCGTACGTGCCCGACATGATTCGCTTTTACCTGACCGAGGAGCCGATACTGAACAACGTCCCGACCTGGCAGCTCCACCGCGACGACGATCTTCGCTACTGCCTCGAACATCTGGCCGACCTGGTGGTCAAGGAAGTGCACGGGGCCGGCGGGTACGGCATGCTGGTCGGGCCGGCGGCGAGCGCCGCAGAACGCGACGCATTTCGCGCCCGTATCATCGCGAATCCCGCCAAGTACATCGCCCAGCCGACGCTGTCGCTGTCGACCTGCCCGACGTTCACCGAGTCGGGGCTGGCGCCGCGGCACATCGACCTGCGGCCGTACGTGCTCTCGGGGCGCACGGTCAGCCTGGTGCCCGGTGGCCTGACGCGAGTCGCTTTGCGCGAGGGCTCGCTGGTCGTCAATTCCTCGCAGGGCGGCGGCACCAAGGATACCTGGGTGATGGCGACCTAGGACTTCCCGGGCGACCAAGTCTTCCAGCAACCAACAGGAACCGGAAACGAAGCGATGCTCTGCCGTACCGCCAACGAGCTTTACTGGATGGCCCGCCATATCGAGCGCGCGGAGAATACCGCTCGCCTGCTTGACGTCACCTACCGCATGTCGCTGTTGCCGTACGACGCCGTCGAGCCGGGGCTCGCCTGGGCCGAGCCGTGGGCGGTGCCGCTGATCACTTCGGGCCTTGCGACCGCGTTCTACGAGCGCTTTCCGCAGCTTTCGGCCGAGAGCGTGTTGCGCTACATGATCCTGGACGCGCGCAATTCCTCGTCGATCTTCTGTTGCCTGCGCGCCGCGCGCGAATCTGCGCGGGCGGTCCGCGGCGCGATCACCTCGGAGATGTATGAGGACCTGAATTCTGCATGGCTGGAGATGCGCGGCCAGAACTATGACAATATCCAGACGAGCGGCGTGTCCGAATTCCTCGGCTGGGTCAAGATGCGCTCGCATCTTTTCCGCGGCGTAACCTTCGGAACGATGCTGCGCGACGAAGGCTATCACTTCATCCGCCTCGGCACGCACATCGAGCGGGGCGACAATACCGCGCGCATACTGGACGTCAAGTACCACACGCTGCTGCCGTCGGCGGCGGAGGTCGGCGGCGCCGTCGACTACTATCAATGGGGCGCGCTGCTGCGCTCGGTGTCGGGCTTCGAGTCCTACCGGAAGATTTACAGCGACGTCATCACGCCGCGGCGCGTCGCCGAGCTCCTGATACTGCGGCAGGACATGCCGCGGTCGCTGCATTCGTGCATGAACTTCATCAACGAGACCCTGGCGGTGCTCTGCGACGACAGCTCGACCGAAATCAGGCGAGCGAGCGGCGAGCTGCATGCCAAGCTGCGCTTTGCCCGCACCGATGACATCATCCGGTTCGGCCTGCACGAATACCTGATGGAGTTCCTGGACCGGATCTCCGATCTGGGCGACGAAATCAGCAGCCACTTCCTGGTTCCGACGTTTTAGGCGGCTTCCGGTAGAATCGCCAATCTCGATCGCGCCCTACAGTTCATGACCTATTGCGTCGCCATGTCCCTTGAAGCCGGAATGATCTTCGCGGCGGACTCACGCACCAATGCCGGCGTCGACCAGATCGGGCGCTTTTCCAAGCTCCGCGTCTTCGTCCGGGAGGGCGACCGTGTCGTCGTCACGCTGTCCTCGGGCAATCTGTCGATGACGCAGAGTGCGCTGAACATTCTGGAGCAGCGGGCCCGCTCCGGCGACAGCCAGCTGCAACTGTGGAATGCGCCGTCGATGTTCGACATCGCCCGGCTCGTCGGCGACGCCCTGCGGGAGGTCAAGACGCGCGACGGCCCGTACCTGTTGCAGAACAACATCGATTCGCACGCGACCTTCATCGTCGGCGGCCAGGTGCGGGGCGAGCCGCCGCGGCTATTCGAGGTCTACAGCGAGGGAAACTTCATCGAGGCGACGGCCGATACCTGCTATTTCCAGATCGGCGAAAGCAAATACGGCAAACCGGTGATCGATCGTGTCATCACGCGGGGGACTTCGCTGCAGGAAGCGACCAAGTGCACGATCGTGTCGTTCGACTCGACGATGCGCTCGAACATCTCGGTCGGGCTGCCAATCGATCTCGCTGTGTACGAGACGGACGGCCTGCGCCTCAAGCTGCAAAAGCGGATCGAGGAGTCCGATCCCTATTTCCAGATGATCCATACGCAGTGGGGCGAGGGGCTCCGCCGCGTCTTCGCCGAGCTGCCGAACCCGGAATGGTCATGAGAGGCGTATCCGGATGGCCATCCGCGTAGCGCTGCAACACCGAACGACCTACACGTTCGACCGGTTTGTCAATTTGTCGCCGCACGAGGTGCGGCTGCGGCCGGCGCCACATTGCCGCACCCCGATCGTCGGTTACTCGCTGCAGGTCGATCCGGTCCGGCATTTTCTCAACTGGCAACAGGACCCCTACGGCAACTGGGTCGCGCGGCTGGTCTTCCCCGAGCGCGCGAACCGGCTGGAGATCGTCGTCGATCTCGTCGCCGACATGACGGTGATCAACCCGTTCGACTTCTTCGTCGAACCCTATGCCGAGCGCTATCCGTTTGCGTACGCGGGCACGCTCGCCAAGGAGCTGATTCCGTTCCTGGAGGCCGACCCGCCCGAGCCGCGGCTGCAGGCGTGGCTGGCGGCGTTTCGAGCGACGATCACGCCCGACGAGGCGACGGTGCCGATGCTGGTACGGCTCAATCAGCAGCTCAAGAACGAGATTCGTTACCTGGTTCGAATGGAGCCGGGCGTGCAGACGCCCGACCAGACGCTCGCGGAGGCGAGCGGGTCGTGCCGCGACAGCGGATGGCTGCTGGTGCAGATACTGCGGCGGCTGGGGCTCGCTGCGCGCTTCACGTCCGGCTATCTGATCCAGCTCGTCGCGGACGTCAAGTCGCTGGACGGGCCCGCCGGCCCCGATCGGGATTTCACCGACCTGCACGCGTGGGCCGAGGTCTATTTGCCGGGGGCCGGCTGGATCGGCCTGGATCCGACTTCCGGACTGCTGGCCGGCGAAGGACACATTCCGCTCGCGTCCACCGCGGATCCAGGCAGCGCCGCGCCGGTAGTCGGCTACACCGACCCCTGTCGCAGCGAGCTCCACGTCGCGATGACGGTGACGCGCACGCACGAGGATCCGCGCGTCACGATGCCCTATAGCGACGCGCAATGGGCGACGATAGATGCGCTGGGCGAACAGGTCGATCGCGATCTCGCCGCGAACGATGTGCGCCTGACGCAGGGCGGCGAGCCGACATTCGTCTCGATCGACGACATGGAAGGCAAGGAGTGGACGATCGCCGCGCTCGGCACCAAAAAGCGCGAGCTCGCCGAGATCCTGCTGCGGCGGCTGATGGCGCGCTTTGCCCGCGGCGGGTTCGTGCATACCGGACTGGGAAAATGGTACCCGGGCGAGCCGTTACCACGCTGGGCGCTGGCGATCTACTGGCGCAGCGACGGAGCTCCGCTCTGGGGCGACGAGTCGCTGCTGGCCGACACGCGCCAGCCGGGGCGTGCCGATCTGTCGGTGGCGCGCGATTTCGCCGGCGCGCTCGCGGTCGCGCTGGGCCTCCCGCCCGAAATGGTATTGACTGCATACGAGGATGTACCGCGGTTGCTCGGCGAGGAGGCGGCGCTGCCGATCAACGCCGATCCTCTTCAGTCGGACCTCGCGGATCCCACCGAGCGTTCGCGCCTCGCACGGTTGCTGCTGTCCGGACTCGATCGCCCGGCCGGATTCGTCCTTCCGCTCAAAGCCACGCCGCCCGAGAAGGGCAGCGCTGACGATGTTGTCTGGGAAACCAGCCCGTGGCCGCTGCGCCGCGAACGCCTGTACGCGGTCGCCGGCGATTCGCCGCTGGGCCTGCGGTTGCCGCTGTCGGCGCTGCCGAAGCTGCTGCCCGAGGAAGAGGAAACCGAGCACGCGATCGACCCGTTCTCGCCGCGCGCGGTGCTGCCGGCGCGATCATCGCGCCGGGTCGGACGTGGACGAGCCCGCGGCTCCGAGCCGCGTGAAGTTGTCAAGACCGCGCTGACCGTCCAGATACGGGACCGCCACCTGTACGTCTTCATGCCTCCGCTCAAACGCGTCGAGGACTACATCGAGCTGCTCGGCGTCGTCGAGAACACCGCGCGCGCGATTCGCGTGCCGGTCGTCATCGAGGGGTACGCGCCGCCGCGCGATCCGCGGCTGCGCATGCTCGGCGTCACGCCCGATCCCGGCGTGATCGAGGTCAATGTGCATCCGGCGTCGTCGTGGAAGGAACTGATCGCGACGACCGAAACACTGTACGAGGAAGCGCGGCAGGCGCGCCTGGCGACCGAAAAGTTCATGCTCGACGGCCGCCATATGGGCACCGGCGGCGGCAATCACATCACGCTTGGCGGCGCGACGCCGCCCGACAGCCCTCTGTTACGGCGTCCGGATCTGCTGCAAAGCCTGCTCACCTACTGGCAGAACCACCCGGCGCTTTCGTATCTTTTCTCGGGGATGTTCGTCGGCCCGACCAGCCAGGCGCCGCGCGTCGACGAGGCGCGCGACGACCGCCTGTACGAGCTGGAGATCGCGTTTCAGCAGCTCGCGCGCAAGCACGAGTTCAAGAAGGACGAATCGCTGCCCTGGCTGGTCGACCGGTCTCTACGGCATCTGCTTACCGACCTGACCGGGAACACGCACCGCGCAGAGTTCTCGATCGACAAGCTCTATTCGCCCGACACACCGACCGGCCGCCTGGGGCTGCTCGAATTTCGTGCCTTCGAGATGCCGCCGCACGCGCGGATGAGCGCGGTGCAGATGCTGTTGCTGCGGGCGTTGGTCGCACGCTTCTGGCGAGAACCTTATCGCGGCAGGCTGATACGCTGGGGCACCGCGCTGCACGATCGCTGGCTGCTGCCGCACTACGTGATGGCCGACATGCGCGACGTCGTCGCCGAGCTCAATGCCGTCGGCTACGGCTTCGCCGAATCCTGGCTGGCGCCGTTTGTCGAGTTTCGCTTTCCGCGATTCGGTGTCGTCGACTATGACGGCGTGTCGATCGAATTGCGCCAGGCGATCGAGCCCTGGCACGTGCTCGGCGAGGAGATCAGCGGCACCGCCATGGCGCGTTATGTCGACTCGTCGGTCGAACGCCTGCAAGTCAAGGCGAGCGGCATCATCGAGGGGCGGCACGCGCTGACCTGCAACGGGCGTCTGTTGCCGCTGACGGCGACCGGGGTGCCCCGCGAATTCGTCGCCGGCCTGCGCTTCAAGGCATGGAGCCCGCCATCGGCGCTACATCCGACGATCGGCGTGCAGGCGCCGCTGGTCTTCGACCTGGTCGATACCCGGTCGGCACACGCGATCGGCGGCTGTACCTATCACGTCACGCATCCGGGCGGGCGAAACTACGACACTTTTCCGGTCAATGCCAACGAGGCCGAGGCGCGCCGGGTAGCGCGTTTCTGGCCGCACGGGCACACCCCCGGGCCGCTCGAGATCGCGCCCGAGGCGCCGAATCCGGCGACGCCGACAACGCTCGATCTGCGCTGGCAGCCGACCGGATAGGACGCGCGATGCACCCGGTCCGTACCCGCTTCGCACCCAGCCCAACCGGGTATCTGCATCTGGGCAACATCCGCTCCGCTTTGTATCCGTGGGCTTACGCGCGCAAGCATGGTGGCGTATTCGTGCTGCGCATCGAGGACACCGACGCCGAGCGCTCGACGCAGGAAGCGGTGCAGGCAATTCTCGACAGCATGGCGTGGCTCGGCCTCGATTACGACGAAGGCCCGGTCTATCAGTCGCAGCGGATGGATCGCTATGCGGAAGTCGTAGCCGCGATGCTCGCGGGCGGCACGGCTTATCGTTGCTATGCGACGGCAGAGGAGCTCGACGCGCTTCGCGCGGCGCAGCTTGCTCGCGGTGAAAAGCCGCGCTACGACCGGCGCTGGCGCCCGGAGCCGGGCAAGACCCTGCCCACACCTCCGGCCGGCATCCCGCCGGTCGTTCGGTTTCGCAACCCGTTGGGTGGCGTCGTCGAATGGCAGGATGCGGTCAAGGGCCGGATCGAAATCGGCAACGACGAGCTCGACGACCTGATCATCGCCCGGTCCGACGGCGCGCCGACCTACAATTTCTGCGTCGTCGTCGACGACATGGACATGCGCATCACGCACGTGATCCGTGGCGACGACCACGTCAACAATACGCCGCGGCAGATCAACATGCTCCGCGCGCTTGGCGGCACCGAGCCGGTGTACGCTCACCTGCCTACCGTGCTGACCCCGGAGGGCGACAAGCTGTCGAAGCGCCACGGTGCGCGCGGGGTGATGCAGTACCGCGACGACGGCTATCTGCCCGAGGCGGTCGTCAACTACCTGGCGCGTCTGGGCTGGGCTCACGGCGACGCGGAGATATTCTCGCGCGCGGAATTCGTAGACTGGTTTGACCTGGCGCACCTTTCCTCCGCGCCCGGACGGTTCGATCCGGAAAAGCTGAAGTGGGTCAACCACGAGCATATCAAGCGTCTGCCGGCGGACGAGCTTGGCCGAAGGTTGCGCCCGTTTCTCGAGCGCGAAGGTCTCGACATTGCGGCCGGCCCGCCGACGGAGAGCGTCGCCGAGCTGTTTCGCGACCGCATCGCCACTCTGGCGGAAATGGCCGATGCCGCGCACTACTTCTACACAGACCCGGCACACGCGATAAGCACCTCGGCTACTTTCGCCGAGGTCATGACCGATGCCGTCAGATCCGCCTTGCCCGAACTGCTGGCCGCGTTCGAGAGCGTCGCGTGGAATCGCGAGGCGATCGGTGGCACGATAAAGTCGGTCGCTGCAAAGTGCGGCCTGAAAACCTCGCAACTGATGATGGCGACGCGCGCGCTTGTCACCGGCGAACCGCAAACCCCCCCGATCGACGCGGTGCTCGGGCTCCTCGGGCGCCAGCATACGATTGACCGCTTGCGCCGGGGGATTGCCGGGTAAGCGCGCATCGTTTGTGCGCGACGACCGGTTCGGGTAAAATGGGAATTTCCTGAACTTGTCGCCCATGACCAAGTTCGTTTTCGTGACCGGCGGCGTCGTCTCCTCTCTGGGGAAGGGCATCGCCGCCGCCTCACTGGCCGCGATTCTGACCTCCCGCGGCATCCGCGTCACCAATCTCAAGCTGGATCCGTACATCAACGTCGACCCCGGCACGATGAGCCCGTTCCAGCACGGTGAGGTGTTCGTCACCGAGGACGGCGCCGAGACCGACCTGGACCTCGGTCACTACGAGCGCTTCACCGACGTGAAAATGGGCAAGCGCAACAATTTCACGACCGGCCAGATCTACGAGAGCGTCATCCGCAAGGAGCGCCGCGGGGATTACCTGGGCGGCACCGTGCAGGTCATTCCGCACATCACCGACGAGATCCAGAGCTGGATCGCCAACGGCGCCGGCGACGCGGAAGTCGCGGTGGTCGAGGTGGGCGGGACCGTTGGCGACATCGAATCGCTGCCATTCCTGGAGGCGATCCGCCAGCTCGGCATCAATCTGGGTCGCGAGAACGTCTGCTATATCCACCTTACCCTGGTGCCGTTCATCGCGACCGCCGGCGAAATGAAGACCAAGCCCACGCAGCATTCGGTCAAGGAGCTGCGCGAGATCGGTATCCAGCCCGACGTCGTCCTCTGTCGCGCCGACCGGCCGCTGCCCGAAGGCGACCGGCGCAAGATCGCGCTGTTCACCAACGTGCCGCCCGAAGCCGTGATCCCGGCGCTGGATACCGATTCGATCTACAAGATCCCGGCGGCGCTGCACGCCGAAGGCCTCGACGAGATCGTCTGCCGCAAGCTCCACCTGAGCCCGAAGCCGGCCGATCTGTCGGTCTGGACCAAGCTCGTCGACGCGCTGGTGAACCCCGAGCATCGCGTCAATATCGCGATGGTCGGCAAATACGTCGATCTCACCGAGTCGTACAAGTCTTTGTCCGAAGCGCTGACCCACGCCGGCATCCACGCGCGTAGCCGGGTCGACATCCACTACGTCGACTCGGAGGCCGTCGAGCGCGACGGCATCGATTGTCTGAAGGGCATGGACGCGATACTGGTTCCGGGCGGATTCGGCAAGCGCGGCGTCGAAGGCAAGATCCGCGCGATTCGCTACGCGCGTGAAAACAAGGTGCCGTATCTCGGCATCTGCCTGGGCATGCAGCTCGCGGTGATCGAGCATGCGCGCCACCGGGCGGGACTTGCCGACGCCAACAGCACCGAGTTCGACGTCGATACGCCGCATCCGGTCGTGGCACTCGTGACCGAATGGCAGAATCGCGACGGCACGATCGAGCAACGCAGCGCACAGTCCGATCTCGGTGGAACGATGCGGCTCGGTGCGCAGCCCTGCGAGGTGGTGCCAGGCAGCCTCGCACACCGCGTCTACGGAGCGACCACCGTCGCGGAGCGCCACCGTCACCGCTACGAAGTGAACAACCATTACCTGCCGCGCCTGGAGGCGACCGGACTCGTCGTCGGCGCGCGCGCCAAGAGCGCGATCGCCGGCGATCTGTGCGAAATGATCGAGCTCGACGATCATCCGTGGTTTTTCGGCTGCCAGTACCACCCGGAATTCACGTCGAATCCGCGGCGCGGCCATCCGCTGTTCATCGCCTTCGTCAAGGCGGCGCTCGAACGGCAGCGCGCGGCGCAAAGCGAAACACCGCGCACGCGCGCGCAGCTAGTCGCCTAATTCTCCCGATGAACCTGTGTGGATTCGAGGTCGGGCTGAACCGGCCTCTGTTCCTCATTGCCGGGCCGTGCGTCGTCGAGTCGGAACAGCTGCAGATCGACGTCGCGGGGCAGCTGAAGGAAATCTGCGCGGCACTGAGCATTCCGTTCGTGTTCAAGTCGTCGTACGACAAGGCGAATCGCAGCTCGTCGCAGTCGTTTCGCGGCGTCGGCATGGAGGAGGGCCTGCGCATCCTGTCCGAGGTCAGGCGCCAGATCGGCGTGCCGGTGTTGACCGACGTGCACGCGGAAGACGAAATCGCCGAAGCCGCCGCCGCAGTCGACGTTCTGCAGACGCCGGCGTTCCTCTGCCGCCAGACCGACTTCATCCACGCGGTCGCCGCCGCCGGCAAGCCCGTCAACATCAAGAAGGGCCAGTTCCTCGCCCCCGAGGACATGAAGAACGTGGTCGACAAGGCTCGCGAGGCCAGCGGCCGGGACAACATCCTCGTTTGCGAGCGCGGCGCGAGCTTCGGCTATCACAACCTGATCTCGGACATGCGCGCGCTGGTGATCATGCGCGCGACCGGCTGCCCGGTCGTGTTCGATGCGACCCATTCGGTACAGCTTCCCGGCGGCCGGGGAACGACCTCCGGCGGACAACGCGAGTTCGTACCTGTGCTGGCGCGCGCGGCCGTAGCCGCCGGCGTCGCCGGCGTATTCATGGAAACGCATCCGGACCCGGCAAAGGCGCTGTCGGACGGTCCGAACGCGTGGCCGCTCGGACGCATGCGCGAACTGCTGACGACGCTGGCCGAGCTCGATGCGACCGTCAAGCGCCGGGGCTTTTCCGAAGCGGCGCTGCTGCCGCAGTGACCCGTACAAATCCAACGACAACCATCGGAAATCGAGCATGAGCGCAATCGTCGACGTCATCGCCCGCGAGATCCTGGATTCGCGAGGCAATCCCACGATCGAAGCGGACGTGGTTCTCGAATCGGGCATCAGCGGCCGGGCGGCGGTCCCTTCGGGCGCGTCGACCGGCTCGAAGGAAGCGATCGAGCTGCGCGACGGCGACGCCGCGCGCTACGGCGGCAAGGGCGTGCAGAAGGCGGTCGAGCACGTCAACACCGAAATCTGCGAAGCGATCATCGGGCTCGATGCCTCGGAGCAGGCCTTCATCGATCGCACGATGATCGACCTCGACGGCACCGACAACAAGGCGAGGCTCGGCGCCAACGCGATACTTGCCGTCTCCTGCGCTGTCGCCAAGGCGGCGGCCGAGGAATCGACGCTGCCGCTGTACCGTTATCTGGGCGGCGCCGGCGAGATGGCTCTGCCGGTGCCGCTGATGAA
>DATBBM010000161.1:0-6048 GCA_036270955.1 Casimicrobiaceae bacterium
GTCGAACCGCGGATCGGCATAACAGTCGGGCACATTGATGATCTGCCGGTGGCGCGCGCACGCTCCCACCAGCCCAGCGCCGGCTGGCACGCGGATCGGCCGGATGCCAGTGGCGACTTCCAGGACCAGCTCGTCGGCAGCCGGGTCGTACAACCAGACCGAGCCGCGATCGGCATTGAGCACCTGCTTGGCGGCGCTGACGACTTCCGCCAGCATCGTCATCAGGTCGAATGGAGCCGCCAGTGCGCTGGTGACGCCGAGGATCGTCTCCAGGTCGCGCGCCGACTGACGGCGCTGTTGGGGCCGCGCGCTCATGGCGACAGAATGTAACAGAGCGCGCGCTATCCTGCGCCGCTAAGGTATCGCCTGGCGATAAACAAGCTAAAGGACGACCGAGACCTCGACCTCACCCGCTTTGTTCAGAACATTGACCCCGACATCCCGTTGATGGCGCTCGAGCGACAGATCGACCACCGCGTCGCCGAGGCGAAGATTGCGTATCTGCACGCGGGCCAGGTATTCCGGGAGCTGCGGGTGGTTGAACCGGACACGCGGCCGCTCGGGATGGAATGAGAGTCCGAGGCACGCCTGCAGCAGGTAGAACGCGCTGGCGCTGGCCCAGGCTTGCGGCGAGCAGGCGACCGGATAAAGCGTCGGCCCCTCGCTCGCCCGGCGAACGAACCCGCAAAAGAGCTCGGGCAATCGATGCAGATCCATGTAGAGGCTGGCATCGAACATCGCGGCGAGGATGGCCATCGACCGGTCCTTCATGCCGTAACGGGCAAGGCCCTTGGCGATCAGCGCGTTGTCGTGCGGCCAGATCGAGCCGTTGTGATACGACATCGGGTTATAGAGGGACTCGCCTTCGGCGATCGTGCGCACCCCCCATCCCGAAAACGATTCCGGCCCGAACAGCGTTTGCGCGACGCGCTCCGCGCGCTCCTGGCTGGCGATGCCACTCCAAAGCACCTGGCCCGCGTTCGACGAGCGCACGCGGCAGGGACGCTTTTCCCCGTCGAGCGCCAGCGCGTACGTGGCGATGTCCTCGCACCAGAAAGCTAGTTCGAATCGGTCGCGCAGTGCGCGCGCATCTCGCAACAAGGCATCGGCCCTTGGATGCTCGCCGAGCGCACGCGCGAGATCGGCGGCCTGAACCTTGGCCCGGTAGACATACCCCTGGACTTCGGCGAGCGCGATCGGACCCTCGGCCAGCTGTCCGTCGCTGTGGAACACCGCATTCTCGGAATCCTTCCAGCCCTGGTGGGCGAGTCCGGTCGAGCTCTTTCTCTGATACTCGATAAAGCCGTCGCTGTCGGCATCGCCGAATGTGTCGATCCAGGCGAGCGCCCGTTCGACGTTCGGCCAGATGCTCCGCACGAACTCCAGGTCCCCGGTGCGCTCGTAGTACGCGCCGGCCAGAATGACGAACAGTGGCGTCGAGTCGACGCTGCCGTAGTACCGGCCAAATGGGATTTCTCCCAGTGTCGCGAGCTCGCCGTCGCGCATTTCGTGCAGGATCTTGCCGGGCTCGGCGTCGCGCTCGACGTTGGCCCTGTCGGCCTGCGTTTCGGCCAGAAAGGCGAGCACGCCGCGCGCCATCGAGGGCTCCAGCAGCAGGCATTGCAGCGCGGTGAGTATGCCGTCGCGTCCGAACGGAGTGCTGTACCACGGAACACCCGCGTACGGATAAGGCCCGTAAGGCTTGTCGGTGGAGAGCATCAGCAGATCGGCGCCCGAGCGATTGATCCAGTCATTGAACTGCTCGTTCGACGTGAATATCGTCGGAATGCCCGCTTGCGAGCGCCGCAACGCGGTCTCCGCGCTCGCCGACGCGGCAGCGTAGCCGATCGACGCGGGTCGCGCCGCGCCGACCTCGCAGCTGATGGCGATATCGATCTCCGCCCGCCCTCCGGGTGCGAGGGTCAGCGCGTACGCGACCCGGTCGGCGGCGACCAGAGTAGGCGCCGGCGTGCATGCGATCGCCGTCCGCCGGCGGACGCCATCGAGGCCGTCATAGCCGAGAACGACGCGATCGTCCTGCGTCAGCGCCGCCAGGTCCGTTCCGCGACGCTGGCGCACGAAACCGCGCACCTCGAAGATGTCCGCATAATCGGCGCCGAAAGCCAGCGACAGCTCGAGCGCGACTGGACGGGAGTTGTAATTAACGAGGCGCAGGTGCTGATGGCATGTCGCCTGCCACAGCAGGATGGCGCGAAAGACATGCACCGTTCCCTTCAAGACGCTCAGCGTCCCCCCTTCGCGGAAATCCGGCGTCGTCAGGTCGACGGTCAGCAGGCTGTTGTCCTGTTTGACGCTGGAGTTGAGCAGCATCGGCCTGCGCCCGTTCAGCCGGAGGTCGAAATAGGACAGGAACCGGGTTCCCTCGAAGTAGATGCCGAGCTCGCCGGTGCCGATCGGATGCACGTCGCCGAAACGATCGAACACGGCGAACATGTCGCCGTGCTTGAGCACGCGCGTCCGATCATCGGTGCGCGACGACGTCGCGAGCACGTACCACCTATCGGCAATGCGGATCGTCTCGTCGATCGACGATCTCTGCTCAGGCAACGCTGGCGAGCCGGTCTTGCGAGTGCGCGATGCGCTGATAGACATCGAGATAGCTCCGCGCCATCCGCTCGTCGGTATAGCGCTGTTCGAAGACGCGTCTGCAGTCTGCGCGCGAGATCCTGTCGAGCCGGCGAACCGCGTCGACCGCGTCGTCCTCATTATTGACAATATAGCCAGTCACGCCCTCGACCATCAGTTCCGGCACCGAACCGGATCGATACGCGATGACCGGCGTGCCACAGGCCATGGCCTCCACCATCGCGAGCCCGAAAGGCTCGGGCCAGTCGATCGGGAACAGCAGGGCGAGCGCTTCGCCCAGAAAGCGGTCCTTGTCGGGGTCGGCGATTTCACCGATGAATTCCACACCCGGTCCCGTGAGCAGCGGTCGAATGCATTGCTCGAAATACGGGCGATCGACCCGATCGACCTTGGCCGCCAGCTTGAGCGGGATGCCGGCGCGGCGAGCGATTTCGATCGCTCGGTCCGGACGCTTTTCCGGAGAGATGCGCCCGAGAAAGGCGAGATACGCGCCCGGCCGCTCGCGAAAGGTGAACAAGCCTGCCGGCAAGCCATGGTGCACGGTCGCGATCCAGTTCGCCGAAGGAAGCGGCTTGCGCTGGGCGTCCGATATCGACACCAAAGGCATATCCGCAAAACGTTCGTACAGCGGCACCAAGTCGGGAAGGTCGAGGCGGCCGTGTAGCGTCGTAACGGAAGGCAAGCTCAGCCATCTGGACAGCGGGAAATGCCAGTAGTCGATATTGAAATGGATGACATCGAATTCGCTCGCCGATTCGATGACTTCGTCGAGCATGATCACGTGGTAGGCGAGCGCGTCCCGACAGTCGGGATCGAGCCGAAGGCCGCGGCGGGTCACCGGGCGCAGGCTTGCTTTCGTACGCGAGTCTCCGGAAGCGAATAGCGTCACCTGGTGGCCCTGACGGACGAGCTCCTCGGTCAGATAGGAAACCACGCGCTCGGTGCCGCCGTACAACTTGGGAGGCACGCTTTCGAACAGGGGTGAAACGATGGCGATGCGCACGATTGATTCTTGGGGTCGAAAAAAATTGAAGCTGGAAACGGCACGAGCCGCCCCGGCCCTATCTTTTTGGGCAACGCGATCGCGCGCGAGTTTCACCGGTTCCCGCGCAAGCCAGGCCTCTGGTACGCCTGCGCGGCCAGCAGAAACGGAGGTGACGACGACCGATGCATGAACATCGGTAATATTTACACTCAGACCTTCCGCATCCACGCTTGCTCTTTTCGATTGAGACCCGCGCCCAGCGGTTTAGCATGTGAAACGCAGGCTAGGAGACGGTCATCGACGCGCTCTTGAAATCGCTGCAAGTCTATGTCGTCGAGGACTCGTCGATTATTCGCCGGCTGCTTGCATCGACGAGATCACGGTCATTAGCGCGTCCGGCGCGTCATCGCATACTCCGATGCCACCGCGTGCAGCGCGGCGGCGATGTCCCGATCGAGCCGCAGCGGGTCGGAAACGGAAAATCCCCGCGGCGTTTCGCCAAACAAGCGGGCCAGGAAGAGGCAGGCCGCCAGATAGGAGCCGGCCGCAGTCGGGTGACTGCCGTCGTCGGTATAGAGCGTAACGTCGGCGTGTCTTGCCATGACCGTCTGCCAGGCAGGTCCGACCGGAACGACCAGCGCGTCGATCTCGGCTGCGATTTCCTCGACAGCACGGGTGATGCGGTCCTGGGTCTCGGGCGCCTGCTGCCTCGACCACGTCAGATAGAGCGCCGTCTTCGCGCCGCGTCGGGCGATCTCGGGAGCGAACAGGCGGACATTTTCGTGGTAGCGCCCTGGATTCTTCACCGGCAGCGTCGATTGCTCCTGAAGCACGACGTAATTCCACGGCTGCTTCGCAAGACGTTCCCGAGCGATGCCGGCATTCCAGTGGCGCTTGAGGCTTGCCCCGCCGGCGAAGATCAGATCGAATTCGACGCGCGTCGGATGTTCGGCCGCCGCGGCGAGGTCCGCCAGCAGGCGGGGCAGCTGGTTGCGCGACGTATAGCTGTTGCCGATGAACAGGATCCGGGCTGGCGGCGCATCGGGGTTCGCTGGCATGGCGTCGTCGATCGCGTCGTTCGCGCGATAGGGTCAGGCGCGTCGATTACCGGCCGTCGGTCAGCTTGCGAAACGCGCTCAAGTGCCGCACCGCCTCCTGGCGCAATCCCAGCGCCTCGCAAAGCCGCGCCAGATTGAAATGAGCGTCCACGAGATCGGGCGCCGCAGCGAGCGCAGCGCGGTACGCGGCGACGGCGTCGTCGCCCCGATGCATGTCTTCCAGCAGCACCGCAAGATTGAACAACAGCGTGCCGTCGGCACCGCACTCGGCGAGTCCTTCGGCGTACACGGTTTCGGCTTCCTTCATCCGGCCGAGCTCGTGCAGCAATCTACCCAGATTGACGTAGGCGCTGCAATGCGCCGGGTCTGCTTCGAGCGCACGGCGATACGCTTTGCACGCCTGCTTGGCGTCCGTGCGTTCGAGCGCCAATCCCTGCTCGAACCACGATTCTTCTGTCGGCGCCGGTGGCGCTTCGGCGGGACCGAAAAAGGCGAGCCGCCCATCCGGCGCTGCGACCTGGAACTGCATCACGTATTGGCCGTCCTCGGGACGCCATTGCTTCTGGCCTTCGCTCACGACGACGGCGTCGCCCACCGCCTCGATCCGCAAGCCATCCAACGGGGCTTGCTCCGGCAGTTGGGATCGCAGCCGGCGCAGCGAGCGCAGGATGCGCGACGACGGAATCTTGGCTTCGGTCAGCCCTTGCGCGGCGCGCAACAATACGAGGTCGCGGAACGAGAAGCGGTATTCGCGCCGGCTGCCGCGCGTCGGCGATACGAAACCGGCGTCGATCAGCCGACCGAGGATGGAACGGGAAAGTCCAAGCAGCTTGCTGACTTCGCGGAGCGAATAGCCTTCGGTCACGACGTCTCGGGCATCGATCGTCGCCTAGCGCTTTGCGGCCTTGCGGCGCGTTTCGGGCTCGGTCGCGATCTTCTTCGGCGGCTTGCGCTGCGCGGGCTTGATTTCGGACGGTGGCGCGGTAGCGGCGGACTTCGCCGGTGCCCGTTTGCCGGCAGTCTTTTCGAGGCTGGCGCGCAGCGCCTCCATCAGGTCGATGACCTGCGCGCCTGTTTCGGGAGCGCTCGGCGAAATGGCGATTTCCTCGCCCTCGACCTTTTTCTGAACGGCCGCCTCGATCCGCTTCTTCACATCGTCCTCGTACGCGGCGGGATCGAACTGGTCGGACGAGATCTGCGCGATAAGCTGCTTCGCCAACGCGAGCTCGTTATCGCGCACCGGGGCCTCCTCGATGCCGACATCGGCCAGGGAGCGCACTTCGGGCGCGTACAGAAGCTGTTGCATCACCAGGCCGCCGGGCACCGCGCGCAATTGGACGATGTACTGCTTGCCCCGCGCTGCGTAGCGCCCGACCGCCGTCTGCCCGGTCTGGCGCA
>DATBBM010000162.1:0-3206 GCA_036270955.1 Casimicrobiaceae bacterium
GGCGTCCATGGGCTCGCGAAGTTGCCGACGACCGCGTCGAAGCCGAACGCCGCCTTCACGGGATCGGATTCGAACCAGCGATCGAGGACATCGCCGGCGCTCTTGGTGAAAAGATCGAGCACGTCGCGCTGGCCGGCGAGATCGAGCGCGCGGAATCGCTTCGCCACCTTCCAGGCGCCGAGCAACGCCTGCGCGCCCCCGCCAACGTTGGGTGGCGTCGCAAGCAGGAGATCCCGAAGCACGTCGGCGACCCGCTCGAGCATCGCGTAGTACGCCGGCAGCGCCGCCGCGTCCTTGTGCGAAAACCGCGCCACTTCGGCCTGCGTCCCGCCGCGTCCGTCCACGGTCGCGCCGCCGACCTTCAGATATTCGCCGCGCGGCAACGGCAGAAAGTTCGCCATCGGCCGCTCGACGATCTTCAGTCCGTGCTCCTTCAGGCACAACTCGTGAATGACTTTGGGATGAAGCAGGCTGACAGTGTAGCTCGCCGTCGAGTTGCGAAAGCCCGGATGGAATTCCTCGGTGACCGCGGCGCCGCCGACGACTCCGCGCCGCTCGAAGACCGCGACTTTCAACCCGGCGCCCGCGAGATAGCAGGCGCAGACGAGGCCGTTGTGACCGCCGCCGATGATCACCGCATCGTAGCGGTCTTTCAGCCGAGGCTCGGCGGCGGCCACGGCGGATTCGACGTCGGACTGCGCGCTCATCGGCACCGCGAGCCACGCGCGGCGCGACGAACGGAAGGCGACGCGCAGGCCGGCTCGCGAATTGCGATCACTCCTCGCCCATGCCGGCGGCGACGATCGAAAATCCGCAGTCGACGTAGGTGATTTCGCCGGTGATCGCGCTGGCCAGATCGGACAGCAGAAATGCGGCGACGTTGCCCACTTCCTCGATCGTGACATTGCGCCGCAGCGGCGCGGTCTTCGCGACAAAGTGGAGAATGCCCGAAAAGCCGCCGATGCCGGCCGCTGCGAGCGTCTTGATCGGCCCGGCCGATATGGCGTTCACACGAATCGCCTCCGGACCCAGGCACTGCGCGAGATATCGCACGTTGGCCTCGAGGCTAGCCTTGGCCAGCCCCATCACGTTGTAGCTCGGCATCGCCCGCACCGCACCGAGATAGGTCAGCGTCAGCAATGCGCCATGCCTGTCTTGCATCAACGGGCGCGCCCCCTTGGCGAGCGCGGCGAAGCTGTACGAGCTCACGTCGTGCGCGATGGTGAAAGCCTGGCGCGAGATCGCATTGAGATAGTCGCCCGCAAGCGCCTCGCGCGGTGCGAATGCGATCGAGTGCAACAACCCGTCCAACCCGCCCCACTCGCGCTCGACCGCACTGAACAACGCAGCGATCTGATCATCGTGCGTCACGTCGCAGGGCAGCACCGGCACGCTGCCGAAATCGGCCGCCAGCTTGACCACGCGATCCTTTAGGTCGTCGTTGACGTAGGTGAATGCGAGCGATGCGCCTTCGCGCTTGCACGCATGCGCGATGCCGTACGCGATCGAGCGACTCGACAGCAAGCCGGTGATCAGGATTTTCTTGCCGGCGAGAAATCCCATGGCGATCCTTGTCGATTGATGCGCCGGCGCGGCAACCGCTCGCAGACGCAGGCAGGGTCTAGAATTTCTCGATGACGCCGCAGGCGAGCCAGTCGTTGATCACGCCGAATTCGGGCTTGGGGTCGGGATCGAGCTTGCCATGGACAACGACCGAATGCCCGGTGACATCGTTAGCCGCCCCGGAGCCGACCGACAGGCCGACGACCTGCGCCTCGAGGCTTGTGTAGTCCTCGTGGCGAACCACGATATTCGGCAATTCTCCCGTACGGCGCGCGCCTGGCGGGGAACCATTGATGTTCCAGACCGGCCCGGCGCTGGCCGCGTTAGGCGAGCTGCAGTTCCCGGTCTCGTGAATGTAAAAACTGTGCGGCCCGCCGGAGAGATTGAATACCTGCGCAAGCACCGCAACCTTGTCGCCGCGCTGGGTGAACAGGACCGTACCGTAGGTGATGCTCCCGTTCTTGGGCGCCAACCGGGCGTGCGCCTGATTGCCGGTGGCGGGAGCTATAGCGGCCATCACCGGGGTGTTGATCGTGCAGGCGCCCAGCACCAGTCCCGCCACCGATACAGCGATCGCGCACGCCAACAGCTGCGAAGGCCGGACCGTCATCAAAGCTTGCGGATGACTCCGCAGGCGACGCGGGCGCCGGAATTGCCGGTCGGTTGCGTCGCGTAGTCGTCGGCATCCTTATGCACTATAACCGCCTTGCCAACGATGTCGGTGACGCCGCCGCCGACGCTCATCGGCGCAAGGACGCCCTGGAAGGTGGCATTGCCTGAGGCGTCGGCAACGAGGGCCGGCATGTCGCCGGCGTGATGGTCGGGCGACGCCGGATTGCCGTGCGGCTTGTTGGTCGGGTTGAAATGGGCGCCCGCGCTGGTCGCGTCGGCCGCGCTGCAGTCGCCTTTTTCGTGGACGTGGAATCCGTGTGCGCCGGGCGCGAGACCTGACAGCTTGGCGTTTACCGTCACCTTGTCGCCTGTCTGCGTGAACGTCACCGTCCCGGCCGTCGTGTTGCCCGCGGTCGGCGCCAGCGTGGCCGTCGCGCTCTGGGCCTGCGCGGTCGCGGCCGCGAGGCATGCTGCCAGAAAGGCTCCAAGCAGCGGCGCACCCATCGTATACCTCATGTTTCCTCCATCGTCGGTTAGCGGGCTTTCCTTGTAAACGCCCCGCGGCATAGCTGCGGGCATCATAAGCGAACCTGTGCGCGTTGCCAAACGAGCGCACTACGCCAACGACGATCCTGATCGGCCGACTTGCGTTAAAATCCGGATCACGACGTCGGAAGAAAAAGCGCGGAGCGAGCCGGTTGTCGCACCAACAGAGCGCGATAGGGGAAAACGACGTCATGTTCGACTCTCTGTCCGTCCGGATGGACAGTGAATTCGCGGGCTTGTTTCATTTCACGAGGAGACACGATCTTACGAAAACTTTTCCTGGCTGCGCTGGCAATGCTCGTTCCACTGACGGCTGGCGCTGCAACACGTTGCGATGCGGTCCTCGCGGCTTTTGGCAAGAAGCTCGTCGACGCGACCTGCTTCGAAAAGGGTGATCTGACCACCAACGGCGACTTGACGGATGTCAATCCGACGACGCCGACCGACAATTCGATCTCCGGACTGCCGGTCGGCGCTTACCGGCC
>DATBBM010000163.1:0-6176 GCA_036270955.1 Casimicrobiaceae bacterium
GTGCAGGCACCGCAGCCCATGCAGAGGTGCGGCTCGACCTCGATGTGGTCGCCGTCGGCGCGGATCGCCGCCGTCGAGCAGACGTCGATGCACTGATTACATCCGGGCTGCTGCGATCGGCTGTGCGCGCAGATCGACGCCTTGTAGGTGAAATACTTCGGCTTTTCGAAATCGCCGACCGCGCCGAGTACATCGACGATCACCTGCGCCTGCGCGGCCGGATCGGTGCCGGGATGCCAGTAGCCCTGCGGCGGCTGGTGCATCGCGAACGCAGGCTCGCGCTGCAGATCGAGCACCAGATCGAACGACTCCTCGCGCGCCGTTTGCGTCGCGGTGCGGTCGAAGTCGATCGCGCCGATGGCGCCGCAGGCGATCACGCACTGGCGGTGATCGCGGCAGCGGTCGAGGTCGATCTGGTAGCTGGCGTCGATCGCCTGCTCCGGGCATACGCGGATGCACGCGTTGCAGCGCGTGCACAGATCCAGATCGATCGGATTCTCTTGCGCCCACTGCGCGCTGAACTGGCCCAGCCACCCCGAAAGCTGGGTAAGCTTGCCTGAGCAGATCGGGTAGTCACGCTCCGGCGGCAGCTCAGTGCCGATTGCCCGGCCGGTGATCAGCACCGTGATATCGAGCCGATCCTTCAGCGCCTCGGCCCAATACAGCGCCGCGTCAACCTGGCCGACGATCAGCAGGCGTCCTTCCGATTTGAACGCGACGCGAGGCACCGGCTGCGGCTCGGGCAGCGACGCCATCGCCAGCAAGGCCGCGATCTTGGGCGTCGCGGCGCGCGCTTCGGCCGACCATCCTGCGCTCTCGCGAATGTTGACGAAGCGGATCGTCTGCGTCTTGCCCGAATCCTCGGCGACGTCGCCGAACACCCGTGCTTCCTGCGTGCAGGCCACCAGCAAGTCGCCTCCGGTACGGTCGGCGAAGCGGGCGAGCTCCTTCTGGCAGAGCTCGGTGTGCACCGGCAGCGGACCGGCGAGATCGAGCGCACGCGCAAGCGCCGCAGCGTCGAGCGGCATCGTGCCGTTGCAGCTGCAGACGTGGAGCGTCTTGTCGGCAGCGCTCATGGTTTCGTGCCGCCCTTCCGGTCCGCCAGGCGGACCGTATCGGGCTCGGCCGACTCGTCGGCGGCCGCCGGCAGGGATTCGGCGTTCGCATCGGCTGTGCCGTCGGGTATCGCGCTCGTCGCCGCGGCGCCGGGCAACTCCGGCGCAGCCTGCTCGGCGGGCTCGACGACGTCGACGACATGCCCTTCGGCGTTAACTTCGGTCTTCGGCGGATTGAAAATGTGCCGCGTGTGCAGCAGCTGTTTCATCATCTCGGGCGGGATCGGATCGGGCTGCGTGTAATCGTCGATATAGACGTCCAGCCGATCCATGACGTTGAAGCGCGGGTCGCGGAACAGCTGCTTCAGCGCCGCGCGCTTGGCCGACTCGGCGACTTCCGGCTTGAAAAACACCGTGAAGTCGGAATCGATGGTCAGCGACTCGATCGGCGGCAGCGGCGCGTTGGTGTTCTGCGGCACAGCGCCGGGCGCTGTCGCGGGATGCGGCGACACTGCCGCGGCGACCGGCTCGGGCGGAGCGTCGCGCGGTGTCGTTTCTGCCCGCGCCGCCTCGAGCTTGCGCCGCGACCAGCGCTTCAGCGATAGACGCTCCGGCGGCTGCGCGACCTTGTCCGGCTTCTCGTTCATCCCTCAGGCCTTGGTCGGCGCGCCGGAAATCTTGGGCTTGCTTGCATCGCGATGCTGGTCGTCGCGCTCGTAGAGTTCGTTGCGCCGAACCTTGCGCTTGGGCTCGGGCTTGTAATTCGCCGCGACAAACGGCTCCATCCAGGCCAGCACGTCGGGTGGGAGCGGCAGCGCATCGACCATCTCGCCGCCGTCCATCAAGCGCGCCGCTTCGTTGTAGCTCACTGTCACCAGCTCGGGTCGCGCGGCGAGGCCATCGGCACCGATGCGCTCGGGCTCGAGCATGCGCCACATCACGAAGATCTTCGGGTCCGGCGCGGTGATGTTCAGAAAATAGCCTTCGCTTTCGGACGTATGCAACTCGATGCCGAATCCGGTAAAGCGCCAGCGCGTTCCGGTCGCATCGTCGGACAGTTTGACCGCGACCCGAAGCGGGCTGTCGTCTCGCTCGACGGCGCCGATCTGCCATTTTTCGCTCGCCCAACGGTTGGCGAGCGGGATTTTTTCAACGACGATGGCGACGGGAAACCGCAACGCTGGCATGGCCTTTTTCCAAATCGCGGCACGATTCCCGCGAGCGACAATCATACGCCGGTGTGCACCGGTGCGCGCCGTCTGCTACCATCGTCTGTCGCACGGCGCCTCACCATTCATGGCCAGAATCATTCCTCTCACCGACGCCCGCGCGCTCGGCCACACCCTCGCCGCAGCACGCAGCGCACCCGCGGTCGCGCCGACCGGCATGCTGTCCGACACGCGCGGCCGCAGCTTGCGCGACCTGCGCATTTCGGTGACCGACCGCTGCAATTTCCGCTGCGTTTACTGCATGCCGAAGGACGTCTACGGCCACGATTACCCGTTCCTGCCGCATGCCGAGCTGCTGACGTTCGAGGAAATCGCGCGTCTTGCCCGCATCTTCAAGGCGCATGGCGTCGAAAAAATCCGCCTGACCGGCGGCGAGCCCCTGCTGCGCAAGCATCTCGAGCGGCTGGTGGCGATGCTGGCCGACATCGGCGGCCTGGACCTCACGCTGACGACCAACGGCGCTGCCCTGGCCAACAAGGCGCGCGAGCTTCGCGCCGCCGGATTGAACCGCCTCACGGTCAGCTTGGACGCGCTGGACGACGAAGTGTTCCGCGCGATGAACGACGTCGACTTTCCGGTGGCGCGCGTACTCGAAGGCATCGACGCCGCCGCCGCCGCGGGGCTCGCGCCGATCAAGATCAACATGGTGGTCAAGCGCGGCATGAACGAGCAGCAGATCCTGCCGATGGCGCGGCACTTCCGCGGCAGCGGGCACATTCTGCGCTTCATCGAGTATATGGATGTCGGGCACACGAACGGCTGGCGGATGGACGACGTCGTGCCGTCGGCCGAAGTGATCGACATCATCTCCCGCGAGATGCCGCTGGAGCCGATCGATCCGAACTACGCCGGCGAAGTCGCGGCGCGCTGGCGCTACTGCGACGGCAGCGGCGAGATCGGCGTCATCTCCTCGGTGACACAGGCCTTTTGCAGCGACTGCACGCGGGCGCGGCTGGCCACCGACGGCAAGCTCTACACGTGCCTGTTCGCCACGGAGGGCGTCGACCTGCGCGCGCTCGTCCGCGCCGGCGCGACCGACGACGAGATCGGCAACCATCTCGCGGCGATCTGGTCGCGACGCGCCGATCGCTATTCGGAAATCCGCTCGGAAAACACACGCTCACTGCCCAAGATCGAGATGAGCTACATCGGCGGTTGAGCGACCCCAGTTTCGAAGTCGCGACCTGAATGCATATCAAAGCGCTGATCGAATTCCTGCAAGGGCTCGAGCAGAACAACAACCGTCCGTGGTTCGCGTGGAACAAGCCGGCCTACGACGTGCTGCGCGAGGAGTTCCAGGCGCTGGTCGGGGACGTCGCGGGAAGGGTGGCGAAATTCGACCGCGCGCTGGGGCCGGTCGATCCGAAGAAGGCGATGTTCCGCATCTACCGCGACACGCGGTTTTCCAAGGATCGAACGCCGTACAAGACGCACTTCAGCGCGGCGCTGAACGACCGCGCCAAGCGCGGCCTGGCGCCGGGCTATTACTTCCATATCGATCACAAGGGAATTCTGTTGGTCGGCGGCGGCATTTATCGGCCCGAGCCGGCGCTGCTCAAACGCATTCGCCGCCACATCGCGGCCAAGCCTGCGAGCCTGACGCGGATGCTGAACGAGCCGCGGTTCGCCCGGACCTACGGAGGCCTGTCGGACGAGGACGCGCTCAAGCGCCCGCCGAAGGGATACTCCGCCGATATCCGTCACATCGAGGCGATCAAATTGAGGCACTATTTCGGCATGATCGAAGTCGACCTCAAAAAGCGCCCGCCGATGGACCTCGCCGCCGACTTGAGCGGCTACTTTCGCGATCTCCTGCCGCTGATGACGTGGTTGCGCGGCGCCGTCAAGGGCGAGTCCCGGTGAACGCGCCGAACGAGCCCTACCGGCCGCTGCTGTCCGACTCGGCGCGGCCATCGACGTTCAACGTTCCGGCGGTCGACGAAAACGGCGCGACCCGCGACACGCCGATCGCCGGCGAGCATCCGCTGACGCTATACGTCGACAAGCGCGAGATCCTGACCCTTATGACCTTGGGCGCGGCGCCCGAGGCGCTGGCGATCGGATACCTGCGCAACCAGCGGCTGCTCGACCGCATCGAGGACATCGTCTCGGTGCAGGTCGACTGGGACGTGGACGCGGTCGTCATCAACACGCGAACCGGTCTCAAGGACCTCGAGGCGAAGCTCGGCAAACGGACCACGACCAGCGGCTGCGGTCAGGGGACGGTGTTCGGCGATCTGATGGAAGAGATCGACTCGGTCCGGCTGCCCGCAAACGTGACGCTCACCCGCAGCACGCTCTACGCGCTGCTCGACCGGGTGCGCGTACACGAGACGATCTACAAGCAGGCAGGCGCCGTGCACGGTTGCGCGCTCGCGACCAACGGCGAGAGCGAAAGCGAAATCCTGTATTTCGTCGAGGACGTCGGCCGGCACAACGCCGTCGACGCGATCGCAGGAATGATGTGGCTGGACCGCATCGACGGCGGCGACAAGATTTTCTACACGACCGGACGGCTCACGTCCGAAATGGTCATCAAGGCCGCACAGATGGGAATTCCATTCCTGGTCTCGCGCTCGGGCCTGACGCAGATGGGTTACGAGATCGCGCAGAAGGTCGGCATCACGATGATCGGCCGCGCCACCAACAAGCACTTCCTGCTGTTCACCGGCGGCGAGCGCTTCCGCGCCGAGGCGTGATGCGAATATCGACTGCCTCCGACCATTCGATGCCGGCGCGGTCGATCACCGGTCTGGTGCTCGCAGGCGGCCAGGGTCGGCGCATGGGCACCGTCGACAAGGGTCTGGTGCCGTTGGCCGGACGGCCTATGGTCGCGCATGTCCTCGAGCGCCTGGCGCCGCAGGTCGACGACATCCTGATCAACGCCAACCAGCACACGGAGGAATACGCGGCGTTCGGTCACCGCGTGATCGCCGATTCGATCGGCGGGTTCGCCGGTCCGCTCGCAGGGCTGCAGGTCGGGCTCGCCAACGCCAGTCACGCGCTGGTCGCGACCGTGCCCTGCGATTCGCCGTTCCTGCCCGCCGACCTAGTCGCACGGCTCGCCGCGGCGCTCGACGCCGCGGGATGCCAGCTCGCCGTCGCGCGCACCTTCGATCAGCCGCACCCGGTGTTCGCGCTGGTGCGTCGCGCAGTGCTGCCGCACCTGACCCATTTTCTCGAAGGCGGCGGGCGCAAGATCGACGCCTGGTATTCGGCGCTGCGCATCGTCGAAGTGCAATTCGACGACGAGGCCGACGCCTTCCGCAACATCAACACCACCGACGAGCTCAGACAAGCCGATGCCTGAAACGATGACCGCGACACCGAAGACGCTGCGCGATGCGTCCTGCGCCGACGACTACGATCCGAACTCGATGCCGGTGGCCAAGGCGCGCGAGCTGATCCGCACGTTCCTGACGCCGATCGGCGCCGTCGAGCGCGTGCATGTCAGAAGCGCGCTCGGCCGCGTGCTGGCCGCCGACGTGATCTCGCCGATCGCCGTCCCGGGCCACGACAACTCCGCAATGGACGGCTACGCGGTGCGCTTCGCCGATCTCAAGCCCGATGCCGAGACCGTCTTGAAGCGGGTCGGCGAGTCGTTCGCCGGCAAGCCGTGGGCTGGCACGATCGGGCCAAGTGAATGCGTGCGGATTTTCACCGGCGGCGTGATGCCCCAGGGCGCCGACTCGGTAGTCATGCAGGAGCGCGCCAGCGAAGATGCGAGCGGCGTGCGCGTCGCACCGGGCGCGCTCGCCAAGGCGGGAACGAACCGGCGCTTCGCCGGCGAGGACCTGAAGGCCGGCCAGCTGGTGTTCCGCGCCGGCCAGCGAGTCAATCCGGCGGAGCTCGGCATGATCGCCTCGCTGGGCGTCGGCGAGGTCGGCGTCTA
>DATBBM010000164.1:0-1844 GCA_036270955.1 Casimicrobiaceae bacterium
GCGCAAGGTGATCCGATCGCAGGCAACCGAGTTTCGCTATGAGCGGGGCCGGCAGCCGCTGCCGCGGATTGATCCGTGGCGCGACCAGCTCGACGGCCTGCTGCTGGAGAACGAGGGCAAGCCGGTACGCGAGCGGCTGACGCGGATCCGGATATTCGAGGAGTTACGCGCCCTCGGTTATGAGGGCAGCTACGACGCGATTCGTCGATATGCCAAGAGGTGGCGTACCGAGCGCGGCGCCGCGACGGCAGAAGCCTACGTACCGCTGAGCTTTGCGCCCGGCGAGGCGTACCAGTTCGACTGGTCGCACGAGATCGTGCTGATCAACGGCACGACCGTCACCGTCAAGGTGGCGCATGTCCGGCTATGCCACAGCCGCATGCTGTTCGTGCGCGCCTATCCGCGCGAGACCCAGGAGATGGTGTTCGACGCCCACAACCGCGCCTTTGCATTTTTCAAGGGGACCTGCACGCGCGGCATCTACGACAACATGAAGACGGCGGTCGAGGCCGTGTTCATCGGCAGGGACCGCCAGTTCAACCGTCATTTTCAGCGGATGTGCGCTCACTATCTGGTCGAGCCGACTGCCTGCACGCCGGCCTCGGGCTGGGAGAAGGGTCAGGTCGAGAACCAGGTCGGGGTGGTGCGCGAGCGCTTCTTCACGCCGCGGCTGCGAGTGGCGAGCTACGAGGAGCTGAACGCCTGGTTGCTCGACCGATGCGTCGCCTACGCCAAAGCGCACAAGCATCCCGAACTGACCGACAGCACGATCTGGCAGGCTTTCGAGGCGGAGCGGCCGCAGCTCGTGCAGATTACTGGGCCGTTCGACGGGTTCCACGCGACGCAAGCGTCGGTCTCGAAGACCTGCCTGGTACGCTTCGACAACAACAAGTACTCGGTCGCTTCGCGTGCCGTCGGCCGGCCGGTCGAGATCCAAGCCTATGCCGATCGCCTCGTGATCCGTCAGGACGGCGCGATCGTCGGCGAACATCGGCGCCGCTTTGGCCGCGGCGCGACGATTTACGATCCCTGGCATTACGTGCCGGTGCTCGCCCGAAAACCCGGCGCATTGCGCAACGGAGCTCCCTTCAAGGCTTGGCTGCTGCCGGCCAGCCTGGAACGCGTGCGGCGCATGCTGAAGGGCTCCGACGACGGCGACCGCCAGATGGTCAAGATCCTCTCGGCGGTGCTGACGGACGGCCTCGCCGCAGTGGAAGCGGCCTGCGCCGAAGCCCTCGCCGGCGGGGTCCATTCGGCCGACGTCGTTCTCAACATTCTGGCGCGGCGCCGCGATCCCGGGCCGGTAGCGACGATCCTGACCCCCGACGCGCTGCGGCTGCGACACCCGCCGATCGCCGATTGCGCCCGCTACGACGGCTTGCGGCGAGCTTCGTGATGGAGCGCACCGATGTGCTCGAGCTGATGGCCACCCTCAAGCTCTACGGCATGCGAGCGGCCTACGATGAGGTGATGACGATCGGCATCAAGCGCCGGCACGAGCCGCCGCGCATCGTCGGCGATCTGCTCAGCGCCGAGATCGCCGAGAAGCAGGCGCGCTCGATCAAGTATCAGCTGACCATCGCCAAGCTGCCGCTGGCCAAGGACATCGACGACTTTGATTTCACCGGCACGCCGATCAACCAGGCGCTGATCGGCGATCTGGCGAGCGGCGCCTTTCTGACCGAACAGCGCAATGCTGTGCCGATCGGCGGAACCGGCACCGGCAAGTCGCATCTGGCCATAGCGATTGCACGGGCCTGCATCCGCGGCGGCGCCAGAGGCCGCTTCTACACCGTCGTCGATCTCGTCAATCGGCTGGAGAGCGAAGCCCGCGCCAGCCGGCA
>DATBBM010000165.1:0-3330 GCA_036270955.1 Casimicrobiaceae bacterium
GCGCAAGGTCAACGCCACCGGCGTCGCGATCCTGCTGGTCGAGCAGGACGTCATGAACGCGCTGGAGCTTGCGAACCGCGCCTACGTGATCGATCATGGCCGCGTGACGAAATCGGGCCCCGCCATGGGCCTCGCCAGCGACCCCGCGATCTGCGAAGCCTACATGGGATTGTCCTAAGGCCGAGCTGCAATAGGATGTCGCAATCCACGTTCGGCATGGACGAGCGCATCGCATGAAGGCGCGCAACTTCCGCTATGTTCGGCCGGCCTCGCTGCAGGAAGCTTATCGCATGCTGGCGGAGGCCGGCGGCGAAGCCGTGCCAATTGCCGGTGGCCAGAGCCTGCTCGCTGGTCTCAACATGCGGCTGTCGTCGCCCAAAATTCTCGTCGACATCGGCAACCTGGCAGAGCTGACGGGTCAATCCTACGCCGACGGCATGGTCCGGCTCGGCGCGCTCACGCGTCACCGCGATCTTCTATCGTCCGCGATCGTCCGCGCGCACCTGCCGCTGCTGGCAGAGGCCGCGCCGCATATCGGACACATCGCGATCCGCAACCGCGGCACCATCGGCGGCAGCCTTGCCTATGCCGACCCGGCGGCGGAACTGCCGGCCTGCGCGGTCGCGCTCGGCGCCACGCTGGTGCTGGGCAGCGCCAAGGGCGAGCGTCAGGTGAAGGCGGAGGATTTCTTCAAGGGCCTGTTCGAGACCGACTTGCGCGCAGGCGAGCTGATCGTCGAGGTGAAGTTCCCGGAGGTGCCCACTGGTACGTCCACCGGCTTCGTCGAGTTGTCGCGCCGCCACGGCGATTTCGCCCTCGTCGGAGTAGCCGCGCTGGCCATCCTGCGAGCCGATGAGATCGAAAGCGCGCGCATCGTCTATTTCGGCTGCGTCGACCGCGCCAGGGTCGCGGCCTCGGTGTCGGCGGCGCTGTCCGGCGCCGCGGTGCCGCTTGAGGATGCGTCGCCCTACGCGGCCGCGATCCGAAACGACGTCGAGCCCGACGACACGCCCGGGCTTCGCGCCGACACCAAGCTGCACATGGCGACGGTGCTCACGCGCCGCGCGCTCAACTCCATGGTGGAGCAGAGGACGTCATGGGCGATGTCGAGCTGATCGGCGACGAAGAGGTCGAGATTGTGGCGACCCTGAACGGGAAGCCGCTGAAACGACGCGCCAAGGCGCGGCAGCACCTCGCCGATTTCCTGCGCCAGGAGCTGGAGCTGACCGGGACGCATCTGGGCTGCGAGCATGGAATCTGCGGCGCCTGCACGGTGCTCATAGACGGTCGCACCGCGCGCGGCTGCCTGACGCTGACCGCGCAAATCTCCGGCAAGTCCGTTGAGACCATTGAAGGTCTCTCCGACAACGGCAGACTCGCCGAGTTGCAGCAGGAGTTCGTCGCGCGCAACGCCGCGCAATGCGGCTTCTGCTCGTCAGGCATGCTGCTGACCGCGTATGAGCTGGTTCAAGGCGGCGAGAAGCTGTCGCGTAGCGAGATCCGCGAGCACATCTCCGGCAACATGTGTCGCTGCACCGGCTATCACGCCATCGTCGATGCGATCGAAGCCGTGCTCGCGAAGGGCTCACGCTGATGGCATCACCGGCCGCCTCGACCACCGGAATCGGCGCGCGCATCCCGCGCCGCGAGCTCAAGCGCCTGCTCGCCGGCCACGGCCGCTACATCGACGACATCCGGCTATCGCGCATGCTGCACGCCTACTTCGTGCGCAGCCCGCATCCGCACGCGAAGCTAGTCTCCATCGACGTCCAGAGGGCGAGCCGAGCGCCGGGCGTCGTCGGCGTCCTGACGGCGGTGGAGATCAATCCGCGCTGCGAACCGTTTGTCGGCGTCGCGCTCCACCGAGCGGGTCACCGGTCCGCCCCGCAGCGACTATTCGCCGCCGAGCGCGCTGTCTGGCAGGGCCAGCCGGCGGCGATCGTCCTCGCCGACAGCCGTGCGGAGGCCGAGGACGCCGCGGAACTCGTCGAGATCGAATGGCAGCCGCTGCCAGTCGTCGCCGATCAGTTCCAGGCCATTGCGCCCGGTGCGCCGGTGATCCACCACGGAATGCCCGACAACCTGGCGTTCGATTTCACCCTGGAGCAGGGCGAGCCGGCAAAGGCCTTCGCCGAGGCTGACGTGGTGATCGAGGAGGAATTGCGCTTCGAGCGCCAGATGGCGATGACCCTCGAGCCGCGCGGGCTGATCGCCGATTTCAACCCGAGCGACGGCTCGCTGACCGTCACCCACTCCCACCAGTCTCCATTCCAGATGCAGGAGATTTTCGCGAATCATCTCGGGATCCCCGAGCACAAGGTCCGCGTGGTCGCGCCCGACGTCGGCGGCGGCTTCGGCTTGAAGCTCAACGTTCATTGCGACGAGATCGCGACGGTGGTAGCGAGCGTGATTTTCGGCCGGCCCGTGAAGTTCTGCGTCGATCGGTTGGAGTCGTTCGTTTCCGACGCGCAGGCGCGCGATCACCGCATCAAGTGCCGCATCGGCTGCAAGAGAACGGGCGAGATCACCGCCATGGAGATCGACGATATCGGGGCGGTCGGCGCCTACGGCATGCCGATGCGCTTCAACGTCGCCGAAGGCATGATGGCCGTGGTGATGACCGGTGCGCCCTACCTGTTCGACAGCTATAAGGCGCGCACGCGCAGCGTCTACGTCAACAAGAATCTGATCGGCATGTATCGCGGCGTCGGCATGCCGTTTGCCTGCATCGTCGGCGAACTGCTCACCGATCTTGCCGCGCACGAGCTCGGCATCGACACGGTCGAGTTCAAACGTCGCAATTATCGACCGAAATCCACGCTACCTTGCGTGACGCCGGGTGGCCAGCGACTCGAGACCGTGTCGTTCCACGAATGCCTGGAGAGGCTCGTGGAGCTGATGGACTACGATAAGCTGCGCCGGGAGCAGCGCGAGCTGCGCGGGTGCGGCATCCATCGCGGCATCGGCATCGGAACGTTCTGCGAGCAGACCGCCTACGGCCCGCCCTATTACGGCCCCTCCGGTGCGGCGATTTCAACCCAGGACGGCTGCACGTTGCGGCTCGAGCCGTCGGGCTCGGTGCGCTGCCTGACCAGTCTGACCGACCAGGGTCAGGGCACGCTGACCGCCGTGGCACAGATCGTCGCCGAGACGCTCGGCATCCCGGTCGACGATGTCAGCGTCGCCGGCAACGACAGTGCGATCTCGACCTACGGCGGCGGGGCCTGGGCCTCGCGTGGCACCGCGGTCGGCGGGGAGGCGGCGCTGCGCGCCAGCACCATGCTTAAGGAGAATATCCTGTCGCTCGCCTCCGCCATCACGCAGACACCG